>JBIJDL010000347.1:0-6990 GCA_044344195.1 Candidatus Hydrogenedentales bacterium | reverse complement strand
GCCTATGAGTCGGCGTTGGAGCAGGAGGCCTTTGCCGCCCTTGCGCTAAAGGAAGGGCTCCTTCCCACCGATGCGATGAAGGCCGCCGAAGCGATTCTGGAGCGCGCAGTGACCGAGCCGGTACGGTCGGACCTTCGTAACCGGCTCTTCAGGCTCTTCGACGACCTGTACACCACCATAAAATTCCAGTCGAGCGTGGAGAAATACCACGCGATTCACCCCCAGCGAGCCTGTATGCTCGATTTCATGGACTATCCGCTGAACAACCGTTTCTGGCTGGAAGATGAGTTCCACAAGGTATCCACGCTCCCCACACTGGAGGGGCGCTGGGCGCGGCTGGACGCGCTGCGCACCTGGGAGAATGCTGGTCCCGGCAGTTTCTACGACGACATCGGCAACGTGGCCGAGAGCCCCCGGGTCGTGCGCCATCCTGAACGTCAGGGTGATTCGGGTTCGTACTGGTGGTGGGATAATGGTATGAGCCGCCTGCGCCTATCCTGGCTGGTGAGCGGCACTCCGGGCTCGCTGGAGTACGCCGATCTGGATCCCGGCGCGACCTATATCCTCCGCTTCTCTGGCTTCGGCGAACTGAAACCACGGGCCGACGGGCAGGAGCTGACCGCGTCGTACTACGAGACGGAGGCACCCGCCTTGAAAGAGTTCCCCGTGCCTGCGGAACTCGTGAAGGATGGCAAACTCAGCGTCACGTTCGACGACAACCGGCTGGAAGGCGTGAACTGGCGATTCCAGCCCCGGCTTGCCGAGGCCTGGCTCCTCAAGAACTCGAAGCCCATGGTGAAAGCCGAGAAATAGGCGACACGGGGCCGTCCCGCGAACTAAGAAGCGCGGGACGGTCCTGGCTCGCCGTCCCGATCCTCGTCTTCCAGGGGCTCGGTTGGCAATTCATCATCGTCAAACATGGGCGTGCCATCAAGGTCAGCCTCATCGTTATCGTAGACGGCTTCGATTGCCTCGTTCGGCGTCTCCGGAGCCTCCTCCTCTTCGGCACCCACTTCCGCTTCGGGCTCCTCCATCACTACATCCGCTGCGTCAGCCTTCTCACCGTCCGTTTCCGCTTCCGGAGCGGCTTCAAACTCTTCCTCCGAGGATCGGGCCTCCTGCGACGCCACCGTGCCTTCTGCGACCTCGTCTGTGACGACTTCATTCTCGTCCATCTGTACCGGCGGTTCCTCGACCAGGGCTTCATCGTCGGTTGCTTCCACAATCTCCTCGTCGGTCGTCTCAGCGGATTCCACCATCGGTTCTTCGGCCAAATCGTTCGCGATCGCGCCCGACGGCTCGGATGTTTCGGCGGCCTCCAGAGCCTCATCGTCGTCGCCTTCAATACCGGCCACGAGGAAGGGCGCCCACGTCTGGATAAAGTGATAGTGATACAGGATGGTTGCCGTCAGGAAAAAGAGCAGCACGTAGTAGAGGTTGAAGATCGCCTCGTTCCAGTTCGTAATCGGTCCGGTCACCAGATGGGCGAAGGCGTTCTGAACCACGATAACGAGTACGATGAAGGCCCACGCGTGAGGGACTGAGTCGCCCTCTCTGGGCGCCATCACGCGGCGCATGAGGGCCAGCGCAATGATCCCCACCAGGAGCAAGAGCATGGCGGGCCCGATGTAGCGCCAATATAAATCGCCCCACATGTGCTCGTTGCCGTCGAGGTTTTTGTTCGCCCAGCCGCGTGTGCCGTTCTTGAGGGAGAGTCCCAGGCCCAGGAGCAGGCCGAGGTGTACGGCGAAGCGATCCAGACCGCCTTCTCCCTCACGGGGACTGAAGTAACTGAGTGCGCACCAGACCACGCCGAATAGGACCAGGCAGGCCAGGCCAAGGGAGCCGGTCCACGGGGCCGGCGTCTCCTGAGCGATCCAGAGCCAGCCCTTCCACCCAGGTATTTCTCCGCGGAGGAAGCTGCACGCGATGATCGTCAGGAACAGATAGATGGCCATCCAGTCGAGGTTGGGGTAGCGCTGGAAGAAGGGCGCAATGCTTTCCTTCTCCTCGGGCCGGACGGTGAGGGTTTTCCACAGGGCGGTGATAAAGAAGAGGACGCCATAGAGTCCGGTGGCCCCGACGAAGAGGTAGTCAAAGCGTGCCCACCACGGCGTGGCGGGGTCGGGCGTACCGAAGAATTCCAGCGGCCCCATCATGAACAAGGCGACCAGGGCCATGAGCCCGAAGTGGATGGCCCAGGTGCCGAGTTTTGGAATGGCGGACTCGCTCGACTCCGCAGTGCCCACTAAGGTGGCGCGCAGCCGCCAGAAATAGAGGCCCAGGCCATAGAGGAGCACGGCGCAGAAGGGCAGGTGCGCCGCCCAGTCCGCGCTGAAGAGGCTGCCCGCATTGGCCACGACGTACCAGAGCAGGATCACCGACATGAAGATCATGGAACAGACGCCGAAAATCGGGAATCCCGCGGGCGCGGGGGCTTTGGCGCAGGCGCAGGGCACTGTGCGCCGGTTCACGAGGTAGTAGGCGATCCCGAGGGCAATGCCGATGCTGATGCCCCCGGAGGACTCCCAGGCGCGCCAATAGTTTTCCATAGTCGGCCAGATGGCTTTCGACCAGTGCCAATTTTGAAGAAGCGACCAACCTATGCCGTTCACCAGCCCGACGGTCCCTATCAGGGTCACGTTCTTCCAGTCGCGCCGGCCGAACTCAAATAGGAGGCAGCCGAGGTAGAAACCGAGGTGTCGGATGGCTGCGCCGTTGTCGTTGATAACTCGCTGCAGATTCGGGTTGGCCGTGGCGTCCGCGTAGCGGTCTTTCATGGTGCTGTAAAGGGGCAGGAACCACTGCGGGTACGTCGCGAAAAGCCAGGAGGCAAAGAAGGCTCCGCCAAAGGCGCAGAAAAGCCGCACAGACCACTGCCACGCGGCGAGGGGCTTCTCGGCACCGCTCCAGGCGAGGAGACAGGCACCGATACCCGCCCAGGGCATGCCCGCGATGAAGAGCCACACGAAGCCATGGATCGGGACGATGGGTACGCTCTCGTAGGGGTCGGTGCTGGTTTGAAGCTCGCCCGCGAAAAAATTGGACCACTGCGCCCAGCCGCGCGCGCCGGAGAGACCGATGCCGATGGCGAGGGCGAGAATGACCCAGCCCGAGGCGTAGCGCCGGGCGGGCGGGCCGGTGGGGTTGCGCGCGATGAACCACCAGGCCGCGCCCCAGAGGACGCCCGCGAAAATGCAGCCCTTGGCCGAGCCAAAGCCGGAAGAGCCCCGGACCGCCCAGGACATGGCACCGAGGGCGGCAAAGAGGAGGATGGGCAGGAAGAAATCGTGCACCAGGTCATCCTTGCGCCGGAGGAAGCAGAAGGCCCCCAGCGCGAGGCCGATGGCGGCCAGGATAGCGAGGAAGCATTCCGCCCCCGAGAGCGTCCCGGCCCAGAGGGCTACGGACAGCGCGGGCAGGAACAAGGTAGAGTAAACAAGAGTGTTTTTCGCGTGTTTTGTCGTGGAAGTGTTCATGCGGCGCACTATAGCGGAGGCCATGGAGCGAGTCAAGCGGGCTATGGGGTGGAAAAATTGGGTGCCGATGGGTATAGGCGACCATGTGGTTAGAGACGCTGGGTGCGCAGCGCTGAAAGAGAAAAGTCAGCGGTATTGTGCAAGCCATCCAGGGGTGGCACGCCCGAGGTTTCTTAGTTATTTCCCGAACGTCCTTTCCTTCCTTTCCGGTTCGTCGTTTATACAGACAAAGCTGCGACGCTCCCGCCGGGCGCGCATTCACTCAAGAAGGAGGATTCCCGATGAAAGCCCTTGCAATGGTCGCGCTTCCACGCTCGCTGGCCCGCCGCGCGGCAGCCTTGGCCTCCTGGGCGTTTCCCGGAACCGTACTCGCCCTGTTGCCCAAATGCCCGGCCTGTCTTGCCGCGTACGCCGCCCTCTGGACCGGTATCGGCCTCTCCATGCCGGAGGCCTCGGGCTTGCGTCTATTCTTGATGGTTGCATGCACAGCTTCGCTGGCCTTTCTCGCGTATCGGCAGTTGCGTCGACTGGGGGCGCGGTTTCGGTCTATCGCGCGCCGTCTGGAATGTCCTCAGTGCCCGCCCTCGTTCGTCATGATTACGAAAGAGTAACTACTGGAGATTTTCATGTTCACAGAGGTGCCCCCAACGGACCACCTGCTGTTCTTTTGCAGCACGGTATGGGATCGCGGCATGACGCCCCAGGAAATCGAGCGCGTCATGGCCCGGTTGACTTGCTGGTACGATGACCTCGATGCCCAGGGACTTACGGAAGGCGGCTTACGCCTGAGCGTTGAGGGTCGAGTCGTCCGGCACCACAAGGGCCGCTTCGTGTCCGATGGAACCTTCATGGAGTCCAAGGAAGCGATCGCGGGCTATGTACACGTCCGCGCCCACGGAATGGACGAAGCCGTGTCCATCGCCCGGAGCTGGCCGGGACTGGAATATGGATTGACGATTGAGGTCAGGCCCGTTGTGCCCGAGCGCTGACGGACGGTGTAATAGACAACCACGTACGAAAAAACTTTTCACAAGGAGACGCATCATGAACGCAACACAAGAACCCTTGACCGGTCACTCCGTCGTTTCCCGCGCGGAATGGATCGAAGCGCGCAAGGCCCTGATGGTCAAAGAAAAAGAAGTGACCCGCCTCTACGACGAGATGTGCGCCGCCCGTCGCGCGCTACCCTGGGTAAGAGTGGAGGAGGACTCTGTCTTTCAGGGACCTTCCGGCGAGGTCTCTCTCGTGGAACTCTTCGCGGGCCGGAGCCAGTTGGTAATCTATCACTTCATGTACGGCCCTGGCTGGGAAGAAGGCTGCAAGAGCTGCTCGTTCATCTCGGACAACATCGATGCAGTAAACCTTCACCTGCCCCATCACGATGTGACCTTGATGGCGGTATCCCGCGCGCCTTTCGAGGAGTTCCAGGACTTCAAGCAACGCATGGGCTGGAAATTCAATTGGGTGTCTTCCGCCGGGAACAGCTTCAACTTCGACTATGGCGTTTCCTTCACGGAGGAAAGCATGGCGAAGGGCCACACGACCTACAACTACGCGCCCTTCGACGGATCCTACCCGGAACTGCCGGGCATCAGCGTTTTCTACAAGGATGCGTCGGGTGATGTGTTTCACACCTACTCGACCTATGCGCGAGGCGGCGATATACTGATCGCGGCGCACAACTGGCTCGACATGACGCCCCTCGGTCGCAACGAGGTGGAAATCATGGACTGGGTACGCCATCATGATCGCTACGAGGTCGTCGCGGGCAAGGACGGGTGTTGCGGGTGCGGGTGAAGCGTTGAAAATATGGGTCTTATGGGTCCTATGAGTCTTATGGGTCAGTAGGAGAACTGAAACCCCTTGAGTCCTTTGACCCATAAGACCCATAATAAGGAGTCCCCAACATGGAACCCATCGCCCTCGATCCACCGCGTCTTGCGGACCTACCGCCACTGCTCGTCGGTGGGTTGTGCGAGCGCTACACCATGGGCAACACGGTCGCGATCCCTTCGCAGTGGGAGCGCTTCAGCCGCTATGTGGGCAGTATTCCCGGCGGCATCGATGGCCCGGCCTATGGCGTCTGTTTCAACTTCGATAAGAACGAGTTCGACTATCTCTGCGGCATCGAAGTGAGGGCTGTGGAGGGGCTGCCCCGTGAGTTTGGGCATGTGCAGATTCCGGCGCACCGCTATGCGATCTTCACAGTGCAGGAGAACATCTCCACCATCCAGCGTGTGATCCACACCATCTGGAGCGCGTGGCTGCCGACATCGGGACACAAAGGCGCGCACGCACCGGCGGTCGAGTGCTATCGCGAGAGCTTTGCCCCCCTCACGGGCGATGGCGGCTTCGAGATCTGGGTGGCGATTGAGTCTTGACCCCGGAAGTATATGGAAATCCTCAGGGCAGCCGATGGCTGCAACCAAATGCTTTCCCACAGATTCACACAGATCCGCACAGATAAGACAAGGACAATTACTCTCCTTGCTATTTGAACCGACCGTTCTGGTTTTCTTTATCTTATCTGTGCGGATCTGTGTATATCTGTGGGAAAATTTTCCTCTACAGGTCGTGAAGGTACGGAAATTCTCGGAGAAAACAAATGCCTGAAAACTTCAATCCGACGAAACTTGGAGCATGGCGAACAAGTCTTTCGCGCCATGTCGAATCGGGTGAGATTCCCGGCTTGGTCGCGTTGGCGAGCCGCCATGACGAGGTACACGTGCATGTGGTTGGCACCCTGGCCGCGGGCGGCGCGGAGCCGATGCGGCGGGACACAATCTTCCGCATCGCTTCCATGACCAAGCCCGTGGCCGCCGTGGCGGCCCTGATGCTGGTGGAAGAAGGCGTTCTCCGACTGGATGACCCGGTGGACCCTTGGCTGCCGGAACTCGCTAATCGGCTGGTGCTCAAACGACTCGATGGCCCGCTGGACGACACGGTCCCGGCGGCGCGCGCCGTCTCTGTGCGCGATCTGTTGACGCTGCGCATGGGCTTTGGCTACATCTTCGCGAATACTAAGGGCTGGCCGATTCAGGAAGCGATCAACGCCCTGGGCATTCTGCAGGGACCGCCCCACCCGCAATCGTTGCCCGACCCAGATACCTGGATGCGCGGCCTGGGCGCATTGCCCCTGATGCATCAGCCCGGAGAACAGTTCATGTACGACCTCGGGCTCGATGTGCTGGGCGTGCTTATCGCGCGTGCGTCGGGCAAGTCGTTGGATGTCTTTCTGTGGGAACGCATCTTCACGCCATTGGGAATGAAGGATGCGGGCTTCCACGTGCCCAGCGGAAAGTTGCATCGCCTGTCCACTTCCCATGAGGCCAATCCCGCGACGGGTGCGTTGGAAGTCTACGACGGTGTGGCAGACAGCGAATGGGCCACGCCGCCCGCATTTCCCGCCGCGGCGAGCGGTCTAGTTTCCACGGTGGACGACTACCACGCCTTTTGCGGGATGATGCTCAATCGGGGCAGCCTCGGCAAGGTGCGGATACTCTCGGAGGCT
>JBIJDL010000346.1:0-7024 GCA_044344195.1 Candidatus Hydrogenedentales bacterium | reverse complement strand
TGGGCGGCGTCTGGCGCGTCGTCGCGTGGCTGCGCTTCATGCCGCGCGTACTTAGGGACGGCACCTATCGGGTGATCGCGCGCAATCGCTATCGCTGGTTTGGCAAGCGCGAGACCTGCCGTGTGCCAACGGCGGAGGAGCGGGCTCGCTTCTTGCCGTAGGTATGGAGCGGGGGCTTTCAGCTCCCGAGTTGCGCAGCGACGTTGTCGGAAACGGGGGGCTGGAAAGCCCCCCCTCCACAGGAAGCACGGCCTTTTCCCTATGCAAGTATCCCCTCCACCGGATGCTGTTCTTCCACCCCCGTCAGCCGCACATTCAGTCCCTGCTGCTGCACCGTCAGGCGTTCGTGGTCAATCCCGAGGCACTTCAGGATCGTGGCGTTCAGGTCATTCACCGGCACTGGATTCTCCACGACGTTGTAGCCAAAATCGTCTGTCTTTCCCCAGGTGATGCCGGGCTTGATGCCGCCGCCGGCGAGCCAGACACTGTAGCAGCGCGGGTGATGATCGCGCCCGTAGCTTTCCGCCGTCAACACCCCCTGGCAGTACGTCGTTCGCCCAAATTCTCCGCCCCAGATAACCAGCGTATCGTCCAGCAGGCCGCGCTGCTTCAGATCGGCCACGAGCGCGGCGGAAGGCTGATCGGTGTCCCGGCATTGTTTGGGCAGGTGGTTGGGTAGATTGTCATGCTGGTCCCAGCCCATATGGTAGAGCTGGACGAAGCGCACGTCGCGTTCGGCCATGCGCCTGGCCAGGAGGCAATTGCGCGCGTAGCTGCCGGGGATGTGTACCTCCGGCCCGTACATATCGAGCACGTGCTTTGGCTCATCGGAGATGTCGGTCAGTTCGGGCACGGCGGTCTGCATGCGGAAGGCCAGCTCGAACTGTTCTATACGCGTCAGTATTTCGGGATCGTTGGCCGTCTCGTGCCGGATGCTGTTCAGTGCCTGTATGTGGTCCATCGTGTCCCGCGCAACATCACGCGGGCAGCCCGCCGGATCGCTCAGGTAGAGTACGGGATCCGCCGCGTTGCGCATCCGGACGCCCTGGTAGCGGCCTGGTAGCACGCCGTTGCCCCAGAGTTTTTCATAGAGCGGCTGGTCGATGAGCCGTCCCGAGCCCTTGCTGATCATCACCATGAACGCCGGCAGATTCTGATTGGCCGTGCCGAGGCCGTAGGCAATCCACGCGCCCATGCTCGGTCGCCCGCCCAACTGCGATCCGGTCTGACAAAAGGTGATCGCCGGGTCGTGGTTGATTGCGTTGGTCACCATGCTGTTAATGATGCAGATATCGTCCGCGATCCCTGCGGTGTGCGGCATCAGATCACCGATCCACAGTCCGCCCGCGCCGTGTTGGCGGAAATTGAAGGCCGACTGGGCAACGGGGAAGGAGGTCTGGTCCGCGCTCATGCCGGTCAGGCGCTGTCCCATGCGAACGCTGTCCGGCAATTCAGTCTTGTGATACTTCGCAAGTTCCGGTTTATAATCCAATAGCTCGAACTGCGACGGCGCACCGGACTGAAACAGGTAGATGACGCGCTTGGCCTTCGGCCGAAAGTGGGGAGAGGCCCCGGTTGCCGGGGCTTCGCTGGCGGACGCACCTCCACCGAGCAGGCCCAACACCGCGCCGAGGCCGTAGCTGGAGCGCTGGAGGAAGGTGCGCCGGTTCATTTCCTGTGTAATCGCCATCGGGTCCATGAATTGATTCCTGTTTTACGCGTTTACTCCCGAGTAATCGTCTCGTCCAGACTCAGCACCACCCGCGCCACGCCCATGTAGGCCGCCAATTCTACGGGGTTCGCACCCTCGGCAACGGGCGACTTGCCGTTGGCGATAAAGGCCTTCGCGTCTTCCGGCGCGTTTTGATAGGTTTCGAGATAGCCATTCATCGCGCGCTGCAGTACCTCTTCTTCGCGCGCATTCGGCCAGCGGCACGTCGCCAGACGGAAACCGTAGCGCAGGCGTTCGTCCACGCCGGGCCCGGCTTCCACCAGCATGCGCAAGGCCAGGTGGCGGGCCGCTTCCACGTAGGTCAGGTCATTCAGAAGCGCGAGCGCCTGGAGCGGCGTGTTGGTTCGCGGCCGCTTGACCTGGCAGTTGTCGAAGGTGGGCGCATCAAAAGTCGCGAGCGTCGGCTGCGGCACCGTGCGCCTCCGGAACGTGTAGAGGCTGCGCCGGTAGAGCGCCTCGCCCTCCGCCACGTCATATCGGCCCCGGTCACCCGGGATAAGCTCTTCCCACAGGCCCACGGGCTGGTAGGGCTTCACGGACGGCCCGCCAATTGCCGGGGCCAGTAGCCCGCTCACCGCCAGGGCGTTGTCTCGGATGAGCTCCGCCGGCATACGGAATCGCGGGGCCCGCGCGAGCAGACGGTTGTCCGGGTCTCCGGCGAGCAGACGGTTGTCCGGGTCTCCGGCGAGCGACGCATCGGGCGCGAGGGAGTCCTGGCGGTAGGTCGCGCTTGTCACGATGAGTTTCTGCAATGCCTTCAGGTCCCAGCCGGTCGCGACGAATTCCGACGCCAGCCAGTCGAGCAATTCCGGGTGCGTGGGCGCCTCGCCCTGCATGCCGAAGTTGTCCGGCGTACGAACCAGGCCCGCGCCGAAGAATTCCTGCCAGATGCGGTTGACCGTGACGCGGGCGGTCAGGGGATTCGCGGGGTCGACGATCCACTGCGCCAGGCCGAGGCGGTTGGTTGGCGCGTCCGCCGGGAAGGGATGGAGGAAGCCGGGCACCTTCCGCTGGAGCACTTCGGATTTGTCCGGCGCATCGTAGGCCCCGCGGATAAGCCGGTAGGCCGGCCGCGCATCGGGAAGCTCTTCCAACACCATCACCGACGGCACTTCAAGCTCGAGGTAGGCATCGCGGGTCCGCTCGGCGTTCTTGACTTGTAGCTCCGAGGCGCGGGTCAGGAGGCTGTTCCGGTGCTCGTAAAACGCGGCCAACGCCGCGCGTTCGGCGTCGCCGAGATCGACCTGTGGCGCACTCGCCAGCGCGGCGCCCATGGAGGCCGCGATCTGCCCGGCGCCCATCTCTACGCTGTAGATCCGGAAATCGGCCATCCCGCCGCGAAACTCCTCACCGCCCCCACCCGCGCCGACGCGCAGCGGTTCCGGCACGTCAATCTCGCCTTCCAGGGCATTGTAAAACGGGGTCAGGTTCTGGATCTGGCCATTCACGTAAACGCCGACACCCCCAACCTTCTCCGCGCCGCTGAAGGTCACGGCCAGATGGGACCAGACGCCCATTTTCAGCGCGGATTCGGACAGCACCCGGACACCGTTTTCCTGCGACACGTGATTAAGGGTAACCGTCACTCGGCCGTCTTCCAACACCGAGGTTTCGATGCCGCGATACTCCGGCGGCCCGCCCATTTTACTCCAGAGGGTACCCGGACCGTCCGGGCGCACCCAGGCGGAAATGGTAAAGGGCTTTGCGCGAGGGAATTGATAGGCCTGCCCGAGATCGAGTGCCGTTGCCTTTCCGACGCCAAACTCCGTGGCGCCGCCAACGGGCGAGTACACCGCTCCGTCCATCCGCAGCCGGAGGGCCAGGCCGGGCGCTTCCCCTGCGGGCGGCGCCTGCCGCAGTCCGGCCAGCCAGGTATCCACAGGCGTTGAAGTTTCCGCCGTGGTCGCGGTATGTCTGTCCAGAGCACTGCGGACAACTTCTTCCAGCTCCGCAATCCGCTTCTCGTGCTCCGCTGTCGGGAAGGTCACGATGGGTCCCAGATTGCCGGGTCGCTCCGGGTAGTAGCCCTTCTCCGCCGTGTTGTTCAGGAACGCATAGAACTCGTAAAAATCGCGCTGGCTGAACGGGTCGTACTTGTGGTCGTGGCAGCGCGCGCAGCCCAGGGAAAGACCAAGAAAGACCGTACCCACCGTCTCCACGCGCTCGACGATACTCTCGACGTGCCATTCCTCCTCGATCGAACCCCCTTCGGTTACCGAACGCCCGTTGCGCAGGAAGCCTGTGGCCGCGCGTTGTTCCCGCGTCGCGTTGGGCAATAGGTCGCCTGCAAGCTGTTCGATGATGAACCGGTCGAAAGGCGTGTTCTTGTTAAACGATTCGATGGCCCAATCGCGCCACGGCCACATGGCCCGTGGAAAGTCGCCTTGGAATCCATTCGAGTCCGCGAAGCGTGCGGCGTCCAGCCAATGCATCGCCATGCGCTCGCCGTAGTGCGGAGAGGCGAAGAGTCGATCGACAGCGCGTTCGTAGGCGCCCTCGGCGGTATCCGCGAGAAACGCATCCATTTCCTCCGTCGTTGGCGGCAAGCCGGTGAGATCGAAGGTCACGCGCCGCAGCAGTTTTTCCCGTTCCGCCGCGGGCGACGGCGTCAGGCCGTTCTCCAGCAGGGTATTCAAGACGAACCCATCAATGGCGTTGGTGCCCCAGGTGGGCGCTTCCACGAGCGGCACCTCCGGACGCTCCACGGCTTCGAAAGCCCAGTGGCGCGCCCAAGGCGCGCCCTGGTCTATCCACGCGCGAAGCGACGTCACCTCCTCCGGGCTCAACGCCGCGCGGTTGGCGCCCGGCGGCGGCATTTGGACCTCTGGATCGTCCGACGTGATGCGCCGGATCAGTTCGCTGGCCTTCGCGTCGTTGGGGGTGATAGCCGAGGCCTTGGCCCCCGCTTCGGTGTCCAGACGTAGATCCGCCTTGCGGGCACCGGCGTCCGGGCCGTGGCATTCGTAGCAGTTTCTGGACAGAATAGGCTGGATGTCGCGCGCGAAATTTATCGTATCAGCGTATGCGGCGGGCGTTGCCAGCAGCAGCAACCCTGCGACAAGTGTGCGCCCCGCGTGACGGGGGTGGAATGAACTTGAGGCGACGTTCACGGGACAATCTCAATCACTGCAGGCGGCCAGACCGGGGGGACGAAGGGGCAACTCATAAGAAGCGTATCGATACAATCGCGTTGTGGCGACCGAGTAAGGAGAGATTAGCACCGGAGGCGTATCGTGTCAAGTGTTCGAGTCAGGAGTTATGCAGGGTGTATGGCGTCTTCGGTATTGCGCCACCGAATAAGTTATGATCATCTTCGAATCTGGTTCCATTGGAGAGAGGTAATCCCATGATGAATAGACTACTCAGCCGCGTTGTGTTCGGTTTCTTGTTTCTCGTCGCGCCCGTGCTGGTCCACGCCGCATCCACGCAACCCAACATCCTCTTCATCCTCGCGGATGACATGGGGTGGACGGCGCCCGCGTGCTATGGCAGCGATCTCCACGAAACGCCGAACATCGACCGGCTTGCCTCACAGGGGCTGCGCTTCACCCAGGCCTATTCGGCCAGCCCGGTGTGCACGCCCACCCGCGCGGCCATCATGACGGGCCAGCACCCCGCACGGCTGAACATGACCATATGGCACGAGGCCGCTGTGAGTCGCCTGAGCAGCCCGGGCGACAAAAAGCTGGCCCCGCCCATCACGGAGACGGCCCTCGCCCTGGAGCACACCACCCTCGCAGAGGTCCTGCACGATGCGGGTTATCAGACCGCCCACGTGGGCAAGTGGCATCTGGGCACGGCGGAGCAGTATCCCGAAACCCAGGGCTTCGATGTGAATGTCGGCGGCACTTTTTATGGCGCGCCGTTGACCTATTGGTACCCCTACAAAGGCGAACGTGTTTCCGGCAACGGAGTGCGCGAGTTCCGCTATGTGCCGGGGCTTCCGCCGGGGAAGGAGGGCGACTACCTCGATGACAAGCTTACGGACCAGGCCCTGACGCTTATGGACCAGATGCACGCCAGCGGGAAGCCCTTCTACCTCAATATGGCCTTCTACAGTCCCCACACGCCCATCGAAGGCAAGCCGGAATTGGTGGCCAAATACAAAGCAAAGGTTCGCGAGGGCATGACCCACAAGAACGCAGGTTTTGCCGCCATGATGGAGACCCTCGACGAAAACATCGGGCGGCTCCTCGCGAAGCTGGACACCCTCGGCATCGCGGACAACACCGTCGTGGTCTTCTATTCGGACAATGGCGGCTTCGATGAAGTGCGCAACGGCGAACAGGTGGCGAACAACGCCCCCCTGCGCTCCGGCAAGGGCTCGGCCTACGAGGGCGGCATCCGCGTGCCCCTGATCGTGCGCTGGCCCGGCGTGACCCCGGCAGGCACCGTCTGCGATACTCCGGTCACCTCCATGGACTTCTACCCGACCATTCTTGAATTACTGGGCGACAAAGCGCACGCGCCCGAAAAGGTACTGGACGGCGTCTCCCTGGGGCCGGTCTTGCGCGACCCGACGGTGTCGTTGGGCCGCGAAGATTTCCAGTGGCACTATCCCCACTATTACTTCAACACCACGCCCGTTTCGGCCTTCCGACACGGCGATTGGAAGCTGATTGAATACTACGAAGACGGCCGGAAAGAGCTCTACAACATAAAAGACGACCTCAGCGAGTCGACCGATCTTGCGGCGGTGAAGCCCGAGATCGTGAAGGACCTCGAAGAGCGCCTACAGACCTGGCGCACCGAGGTCAATGCGCGCCTGCCCGAGAAGAACGTGCAGTAAGTGAACCGGCAGATGCCGCTGGGAAGGAAGGATGAACGCGATCGCCCTGGTCATCGTAAGCTGGATTCTGAGGGCCCTGAACGGTCCACGCATCTACCCGCTGAGTTGGCGTTCACCCCGCACGTTCAAATAGGCGCCGGCTGCGGTCTTCGCGTGGTCGGTCATCAGCGCCGTGGGGGCCTACGCTGTTTTTCGACACTGACGATCCTGATTCAGGGTGATGGCATCCTGGGACCTCCTGGAACGAAAATTTTCACCACGAAGGCACGAAGAACACGAAGAGTTAAGGAAAAAGTGGCGACGTTGTTGGACTCTTAGTGGCAAAACACTTCCTTCCATCTTTCTTCTTCGTCCACTTCGTTTCTTCGTGGTGAAAAATCGGGTTGCGGTTAGAGGCTGCTTCGCGAATACCCACCACTCGTTGCCACGGTCCTCCGTGGCAATGCATACCGTTCCGCTCTGCGGAACACACGGCGCGCGGGAACCGCTGCGCGCAATTTCAT
>JBIJDL010000345.1:0-7039 GCA_044344195.1 Candidatus Hydrogenedentales bacterium | reverse complement strand
ATCCATCGTCCGTCGTCGCTTCCATCGGCATGCCACCAATTGTACCGGGAAATCGTCTCGGGCGTCCCGTCGGCCCACCAGGCACCTGTGCCCACCACCCGCACCGTGCCTGTCTTCATGTCGAGTATTTTGACGTGCGAAATCTCCGTAGGTTTCGGAATTGTTCCGCCGCAGAAAATAATCTGGTCATTCACCCACCAGGATTCGTGGGTTACGAGCTCATCCGGCCATTCATTGTAGGCGGCCCGGGGGTTGCCGTCCCGCGTGTCCACCACCATCAGGCGGGGCTTCCGGCCGGCAAAACTGAGCATGTAGGGGTCCGTATGGCTCCACTGCACATGCTGGACCACATTGGGCCACTGGGGCAGGCGGCAAAGTTCCTTTACTTCGCCGCTGGCGACATCGATGGTCAGAATAGCGGGCACCGGGCCGATGGAACCCTTTTCCACACCGATGGAGAGGGTGGTTCCCGCGCAGTTCTCGCTAAGACCGGTGCCGCCGCCATATTCAGGCAGGTCCGCAATGACTTTTTCAGTCGCGGTGACTTTTGAAGGGGCCTGGGCCGGATCGGCGGAGATTTCGGCGCTCAGATCGACGCGCACGATTTGTCGGCCGCGAATGGCATAGAGACCGCTGCCGGTTACTGCGGCCGTCGCTCCGCCGAGGCCGCCCACTGTGTCCTGGAAGGTGACCAGTTCGCCAGTCGCCGTAAGGTAGGCCATGAGCCCGCCGTTGGCGCGCGCGGACGTAAAGAGGATGAAGGCGCCGTCCTTCGTCCACGAGTATTCGTGGAAGTAGAGGTTGGAATCGATGCCTGGGTCGGTCGTGAGAAAGGTGAGGGTGGCGCCCGTTTCGGGATCGGTCACGATCTTGTGTTCGGGCGGGAGCACCGTCAGGTTGTGGGTCTGGGCGTAGGCCGGGGCCGTCACGAGGGCGGTCAGGGCGGCAGCGCGCAGGACGGGCTTCAGAAAGCGGGAGAACAGGGGCGTGGGTGCGGTTGGCATGGTGCGTACTCCTCCGATAAATGCAGGCCAGCTCGACCGACAGAATAGCACACGAGCGGGGCCGCTTTGGAACTCTTGCAAAAATAAGTTAAGATAGTGGCCCTAAAATACCTGCCCACACCAATCTCGCCACGCCGATTTACTGGAGGCTACCATGGAATACACCGCCCCTCGGGAAGATGCTGTCAACCAGGCTTACGCCCTTGCCAGAGAGCGCTACGCCGCGCTCGGCGTGGACACGGAAGCGGCCCTGAAGCGCCTCGCTACCATCCCGATTTCGCTCCACTGCTGGCAGGGCGACGACGTGGGCGGATTCGAAAAGGTGGAGAGCGCCAGCGGGGGCGGCATTCAGGCGACGGGCAATTATCCCGGCAAGGCGCGCAACGCCGACGAGCTCCGGCAGGACGTGGAAAAAGTGCTGGGCCTGCTGCCGGGCAAGCACCGCTTCAACCTCCACGCGATGTATGCTGAAACGGGCGGAAAATCGGTCGCCCGAAATGAAATCCAGCCCGAACATTTCAGTCGCTGGATCGACTGGGCCAAGGGCCTCGGCCTGGGCATGGACTTCAACCCTTCCTGCTTCGCCCACCCCATGGCGGACAGCGGTTTTACCCTGTCCAGCTATGACCAGGGTGTGCGGGACTTCTGGATCGAGCACTGCATCGCCAGCCGCAAGATCGGCGCGGTGATGGGGCGCGAGCTGGGCACGCCCTGCGTGACCAACGTGTGGATCCCGGACGGGTTCAAGGATGTGCCGGTGGATCGCCTGGCACCCCGCGCGCTGCTGCGAGAATCGCTCGACAAGGTCTTCGCCGAGAAGCTGGATCGCAATCACAATCTGGATGCCGTGGAGGCGAAACTTTTCGGCATCGGCTCGGAAAGCTACGTGGTGGGCTCCCACGAATTCTACCTGGGCTACGCCATCGCCAATCAGGTGCTCCTCTGTCTGGATGCCGGCCACTTCCACCCCACGGAAACCATCGCGGACAAGTTGTCCTCCGTCATGCTGTATGTGGACGAAGTGCTGCTTCACGTCAGCCGCGGCGTCCGCTGGGACAGCGATCACGTGGTGCTGATGAACGACGACACCCGCGCCATCGCGGAAGAAATCGTGCGCCACGGCTTCGAGAAGCGGGTTCATATCGGCCTTGACTTTTTCGATGCGAGCATCAACCGCATTGCCGCGTGGACCATTGGCACGCGATCGACCATCAAGTCGCTGCTGGTGGCCTTGCTGGAACCCACCGCAGCGCTCAAGGCCCTGGAGCAGACGGGCGACTATACCGCCCGACTGGCCATGCTCGAAGAGCTTCGCACCTTGCCCTTCGGCGCGGTCTGGGACTACTATTGCATCGCGCAGGGCGTGCCCGCGGGAGCCGCCTGGCTCGCCGAGGTCAAGCAATACGAGAAGGACGTCCTCGCGAAGCGGGCATAAGTCGCGCCGTCGGCGCTCCATGCTCTTGTCGATTTGGAGTTTTCATCATGCCCACCACGCAGGCCGCCATCACCGGGCTTCCCGATCAGGGCCAGGCCCGCCGCTGGATCTCCCGCGCCCCTGGCCGGGTTAACATCATCGGCGAGCATATGGATTACAATGACGGCTGGGTGCTACCCATGGCCATCGAGCGGGAGATCCTAATCCGGGCCACCTCCCGCGAGGACCGAAAGGCACGCTTCAGCAGCCGACAGGCCGGCGAGTCGCTGGAGATCGATCTGGATGCGCCCGAAATTGCCCATGCCCCGGCCTGGGGAAAGTACCTCCTGGGCGTTCTCCTCGAATTCCAGCGGGCCACAGGGGTGGAGCTTCCCGGCTTCGACGGCGCTATCGATTCCACCGTGCCCCTCGGGGGCGGACTGAGCAGCAGCGCGGCCCTCTGCGTGGCCACCGCCACCCTTCTGGAGAAAATCAGCGGGCAGCGCTTGACGCCCTTCGACAAGGCGCTCCTGTGCCAGAAGGTGGAGCACGACTATGCGGGGGTGCCCTGTGGGCTGATGGACCAGATGGCCTCCGTGATGTGCCGCTCGGGCCATCTCCTGCTCCTGGACTGTCGGTCGAACGAGGTGCGTCATGTTCCCTTCGGGGATACAGACATCGCCGTCGTCGTCATCCATTCCGGCGTCTCCCACAACCTCGCCGACGGGGCCTACGCCATTCGGCGGGAACAGTGCGCCGCGGTGCTTCGCCGCTCCGGTCTTTCATCCTACCGCGACTTGAGCGATGAAGTCCTGAAGCGCCTCCGTCCCCAATTGGACGACACCCTGTATCGCCGCGCGCGCCACGTGCTCTCGGAGAACAAGCGCACGCTGGGCGTCGCCGACAGCATCGCCCGAGGCGATATGGACTCCGTGGGGGCGTACCTCTATGCCAGTCATGAATCCCTGGCCCGGGATTTCGAAGTGAGTTGTCCCGAGCTCGACTTCCTCGTGGAAGCTGCCCGGGCCCTTGGGCCGGAGCATGGCGTCATCGGTGCCCGCATGACCGGCGGTGGCTTCGGCGGCTGCACGGTCACCCTGGTGCGGAAAGCCTTCGCCGAGCGCGTGGCGGGAACAATTCAGCGGGGTTTCCGTGACGCTTTCGGCCGTGAGCCGGTCTGCTTCGTTACCCAGCCAGCCGAAGGTGCCGAATAGTTTCACCAACCTGGACTTGACTTGCGTCGCGGCCTGTAGGATCATGGCTCCGCACCCGGCGCGTCCGCGCGGGTGGTGTGGACCCGGCGCAGCGACTGCGCCACTGGCAAGGAAGGCAATCTCATGGCCCGTTTTCGTTCAACCCTCTTCTCCCTCGCTGCGGCATGCACTCTGGTCGCCGGCTGCAACCAGCAGCCCGCCTCCGACAGCGGTAAACCGAAGATCGGCGCGATCATTCTTCAGGAAGACCAGTTCTTCCGCTTGAACGAGTTCGGCATGCGCGCCGCAGCCGATGCGCTGGGCGTGGAACTCATGGTGAACAACAGCTTCGGCACCCTCGACAAGGAAATCGCCCTGATCGACACCTACATGGCCAATCAGGTCGCAGCCCTGGTGGTGCCGCCGCAGAGCGCCACGAGCTCCATCCCGGCGCTGAAGCGCGCCTTTGAGCGGGGCATCCCCGTCGTGACCTACGACAGCTACATCGATGCCGACTTTGCCGCCAGCAATATCCGCAGCGATCAGATTTCACTCGGCAGCACCACGGGCGACGCGGCCGTGGCCTTCATTCAGGAGCGCCTCGGCGGCAACGCCAAGGTCGGCATGGTGGAATACGTGTCCCTCGCGCCCGAACCCGGCGGCCAGCGCGTCCAGGGCTTCCGCGACAAGATAGCGGCCCTGCCCGGCGTCGAGATTGTCTCGGAACAGGACGCGTGGCTCGCCGAGGCCGCCACGGTGGTGGTGGAGAACATGCTGACGGCTCATCCCGAGATCAACGTGCTCTGGGCCGCCAACGAAGGCGGCACCGTCGGGGCCGTCAATGGCGTCATCTCCAAAGGACTCGCCGGTAAGGTCTACGTTTTCGGGACCGACATGAGCGAGCAGATCGGCAGTTTCCTCCTCGCGCCGGACGACGTCCTCCAGGCCGTCACGGGCCAGAAGCCCTACGATATCGGCCATCAGGCCCTCACGGCGGCCGTCAAGGCGATGAAGGGTGAGGCGGTGGAGAAGAAGGTCGTGTTGCCCGGCATGCTCTTCGCCCGCAATAAACCGGAAGAGGTTCAGGAATACGTCACGGTACTCCAGGGCCTGACGAAATAGTGGTTTTACTCGTTCCCGAGCTCCGCTTGGGAATGCTGTCCCCGAAGCTCCGCTTCGAAGGACCGAAGGAAATTTTTTTGAGACCGACATAGTTCACTGACCGTATCGACATCATCCTCGCCCGCCTTCGGAGCAGAGCCCCGGGTACTGGCATTCCCAGGCAGAGCCTGGGAACGAGGGGATGCCACCACTTGTTCGGAGCGCCCCATGCCAACCATCCCGTCCAGACGCCAGTTCTTGAAGTCGGCCGCTTTGGCCCTGCCCGCGTTCTCCACCTTACGGCTGCAGGCCGAGGGCCCCTCGCCGAGCGAGAAAGTGACTCTCGGTTGCATTGGTCTCGGCATCCACGGCGGGACCTACAACCTCCGCAATTTCCTGGAGATTCCCGATGCCCGCGTGGTGGCGGTGTGCGACGTCTATGCCGATCGCTGCGTCACCGCGCGGGACAAGGTAAACACGGCCTATGGCACCCAGGACTGCGCGATCCACGCCGACTTCCGCGAGCTCCTGGCGCGGACGGATATCGACGCGGTCGTCATTTCTACCCCCGACCACTGGCATGTGCTCATGTCCCTCTTGGCGGCCCGCGCGGGCAAGGATGTCTTCTGCGAGAAGCCCACGCTGAACATCCAGGAAGGGCGCACGCTCGTGAACGAGATCGCCCGCACGGGCATCATCTATCAGGGCGGCATCGAGGATCGTTCGGTGGACATTTATCACCGCATGGCCGAGCTTGTGCGCAACGGGCGCCTGGGCAAGCTGGAGCGCATCCGTGTGGCCCTGCCGCCGGGGGATGCCTTCCCCAAAGAGGAACCCGTGCCCGTGCCGGAGGGGCTGGACTACGAGCTCTGGCTGGGGCCCGCGCCCTTCTCGCCCTATACCCCCACCAAGCTTGACGCACAGCAGTGGCGCAACCACTTCGACTACTCGGGCGGGAAACTGACGGACTGGGGCGCCCACCTCATCGACACCGCTCAGGTGGCCCTCTACGAGGAGCACGGCGGCCCGGTGGAAGTGGACGGCAAGGGCGAGTTCCCGGTGGACAGCATGGCCAATACGGCTACGATCTACGAGATTAACTACAAATACGCCAGCGGGGTGGAAATGCTCGTGAAATCCGACGGCACGGGCATCGGCTTTTACGGGAGCGATGGCTGGATCAAGAGCAAGGCCTGGCGCGAGCCCATTGAAGCGAGCGATCCCGAGATTTTGAACGCCGTGTATCCCCCCGAGACGAACAAGATGTACCCCAGACCCGTCGGCGAGCACCAGGCCTTCATCGACGGCGTGAAGTCCCGCAAGGCCCCCTATTACACCCCCGAGGACATTCACCGATTGAGCACCACGATGCACATGGGGAATATCTCCATGCGCCTCGGAAGGAAGCTCTCCTGGGATGCGCTCAAGGAGGAGTTCGTTGGCGATGCCGAGGCCAACGCGATGCGTGCAAGACCGATGCGGGAGCCGTGGAGTTTTGAAGGATGAAGGGTGAAGGGTGAAGGGTGAAGGGTGAAGTAAGTAAACACACTCCACAGCTCCCATGACTCATAAGACCCATTCCCCCTCCAGACTCCAGACTCCAGACTGATCCCCGCTTGCTCCCAAGCTCTCCCTTCCACTACGATACCCGCCACATCAGTTCACCGTGGATTACCACTACCCGAAAGGGCCTGCCTTGAAGACACGCAACGCCACTACCACCACCCGGCGCAACTTCCTCCGCGCCTCGGCCGCCATCGGCCTCTTCACGATTGTCCCCCGCAAGGCCTTGGGCGGGCCTGGCGTCACCGCGCCGAGCGAAGAGCTCACCAAGGCCGTCATCGGCGTGGGCGGCATGGGCCGCGGCCACTTGAGCATGCCCGGCTCCCGCCTCTTGGCGGTGTGCGATGTAGACCGCGCCCACCTCGCGAAAGCGATGGAGATAGGCAAACAGGTTACGGGCGACGACGTAACGGGTTATGCCGACTTCCGCGAAGTGCTGGACCGGAGCGACATCGACATCGTCCACATTCCCACACCGCCCCACTGGCATGCCCTCATCTCCGTGGCCGCCGCGCGCGCGGGCAAGGACATCTGGTGCGAGAAGCCCATGGCCCGCACGATCTATGAGAGCCAGCAGGTGGTCAAGGCGGTGCAGGAACACGGCCGCATCTTCCGCCTCAACACGTGGTTCCGCTTCCAGGGCACCTTTTACGGCATGGACTGCGAGGTGAAGGAGATCAAGAAGGTCGTGGAGAATCGCCTTCTCGGCTGGCCGCTGAAGGTCACTGTGGGCGCGACGACCGGCTTCAACTGGAAAGTGGACC
>JBIJDL010000343.1:0-7050 GCA_044344195.1 Candidatus Hydrogenedentales bacterium | reverse complement strand
GGCGTAGAGGTGCGAGGGGCTTTGAAGCCGGCTCGTCGTACCGTCGCCAAAGCTCCAGTCCCAGGTCTGCAATTCGACACTGCCCGCCACGGTGGTATCGGTGAATTGTACCAGCAGCGTATTTTCACCCGAGGTCGGGCTGGCGGTAAAGGAGGCGGCGGGGCGCACCACCACAAAGTCCGACTCCGCCGTCGTGCTGTTACCCAATTCGGTCGTTACCGTGAGGGAGACGTCGTAAACGCCCGGCGCGGCAAAGGTGCGCGCGGGATTCTGCGCCGTGCTGTGGGACCCATCGCCGAAGTTCCAGTCCCAGCCGGAGATGCTCAGGTTGCCGGGGTCGGTTGCGTCTTGAAACTGTACCGCCAGTGGTGCCCCCGTGGCCGAGAGCGGCGTGCCGGTGAAGGCCGGTTTCGGACGGAGTTGAACCGATTCCAACTGGGTGTCGCTCACCTCACCCTGCTCCGTGGTGACGGTCAGGGTGACGTCGTAAATACCCGCCTTCGTGTAGGTGTGGCTCGGGTTCTCCAGGGTGCTCGTGCCGCCATCGCCAAAATTCCACGACCACGCGCTCGCCGTCAGGGGCGATACCGCGGTCGTATCGACAAAGGCCACGGATGCGGGCACGAGGCCTGTGGCGGGCGTGCGGGTGAAACGGACGTTTGGTTCGACCCGAATGAAGGCGGGCTTCCGCTCGGAATTGGGTCCCGACGGGGTGGTGAGCACCAGAGATACGGTGTAGGTGCCCGGAGCATCATAAACGTGAAGTGGATCTTCGACCGAGCTCGTATTGCCATCGCCGAAGTCCCAGGAGCTACCGCTGATGCCTACCGAGCCGGGATCCGAGGCGTCCCGGAACTGCACCGAAAGGGGGGCCTTGCCCGCTACGGGCTCCGCCGTGAAATTTGCGTCGGCCTTTTCGAACACGCGGACGAACTGGGAGCGGGTCAGGGTGTTCGCACCTTCCGCCGTTGTCACCGTAAGCGTCACTGAATAGTCGCCGGTGCCGGTGTAGACCCGCGTCGGGTTCTGCTCCGTGCTGGTCGTTCCGTCCCCAAACTCCCAGAGCCACGCGGTGATCGGCTGAGTACCCGGTGTGGACGTGTCCGTGAAGGTGACGGTCAGGGGACTTTCTCCGGAGGTCGGCGCGGCCTCGAAGGCGGCCGAGGGCAGGGCCACCACTTCGATATAGGATTCGCGATTCAGGGTGCTGCTGCCCACGGAGGATTGTACCGTCAGAGAGACCGGATATCGCCCCGGCGTGGTGTAAATGTGGACCGGGTTCGTCTCCCCGCTGAAGGCCGCGTCGCCAAAACTCCACTGGCGCGTCGTGATCGCCGAGGCGCCCGCCGTAGAAGCATCTCGGAATTCCACGGAAAGCGGTGCCGGGCCCCGCAACGGTGTAGCACTGAATCCGGCCTGGGGCGGGGCGAGGGCCGTGATGTACCGATCTTTCGAAACGGTGTCGGTACCCGCATCGGTCTCGACCGTCAGCGAGATGTCATACTGGCCGGACTCGGCGAATTCGTGGGTGGGATTGCGCTGCGTGGAGCTCGTTCCGTCGCCGAAATCCCAGAGCCAGCTTGTGATGGGTGACGTGCCGGGCTGCGATTCATCGGTGAAGGTGGCCACCAACGGCGCCGCACCCTGGACCGGCGAGGCGCGGAAGGCCGCCGCCGGTCCCTCCGTCGCACGAATGAGGTTCGTCCGCGTGGTGCTGGCTTCGCCCGAGGCGTTGCGCACCGTGAGGATAACCGTGTAGATCCCCGGCGCTTCGTAGCGGTGCTCGGGATGCTGCTCGGTGCTCGTCTCGCCGTCGCCGAAGGTCCAGCTCCACGCTTCAATGGCCGATCCGCCCGGGGTGGAGGAGTCCGTGAATTGAACGATCAGCGGGGCCGCGCCTGTGGCGGGTGTGGCGCGGAAGCTCGCCGAGGGCAGTGAACCCACCTGAATATAGTTCTGGCGCGTTTCGGTGTCCGTCCCGCCGGAGCTGGTCACGGTCAGCCCGACGGTATAAGCGCCTGGCTGCTGATAGACATGGCGCGGATCCTCTTCATCGCTCGTTTCGCCGTCGCCAAAGCTCCACTGCCGCGAGGTAATGGCGAAGGGGCCGCCGTCGGACTCATCCTGGAATTGCACCGCGAGGGGCGTGTTGCCGTTGCGGGGTGTCGCAGAAAAGGCCGCCACCGGGGCCGCCCGGACCGTAATGTAGGCGTTCTTCGTTTCCGTGTCCGTGCCGAAGAGGGTGGACACGGTCAGCGTGACGCGGTACGTGCCCTGACTGCCATAGGTATGCACAGGGTTTTCTTCGGCACTGTCGGAACCGTCGCCAAAGTCCCAGCGCCAGGTCTCAATTGCGGCGCTTCCCGCCAGGGAGAGATCCGAAAAACGCACGAGAAGCGGCCCGTCGCCATCCGTCGGCGTCGCTGAGAATTCGGCCGTCGGTCCGGAAAAGGGACACCCGGCCAGGGTCAAGGTAATAAAAAGCCCCGCAAGCACGCTCGCAAGGGGCTTCAAGAGAGCAAGATTTCGGTTATAGATCCGCATCGAAGGCCCGGTAATCGAGAAAATGCCAAGGCGGCCAACCTCGCATCGTCACAGGCAATGCGAAGCGCCGAAAAGCACCGGTTGGACAGGAGCTAACCCATTGAAATCCCAAGACGAATCCCGCTCAACCAGATGCTTTTTTCCGTGGGAGCATTCTGCCCGTCCCAAGCGTGATTGTCAACATTGCAAAGGGGCCCGGCATGGTGCCGGACCCCTGGGTAAATCGGGCTTCTCGGGTCTCTTCGACCGCTCGGGTTGCTCAGCTTTCCGCGATCAGGCGCGACAGCCGCCGCTCGCACTGAATCATGGCTCGGACCGTGTGATAATTGATCTTCCAGGCGTGGCCCATGTAGTCCCACAGGCGCGTGTTGTTCTCGTCGAAGAGGGGATACCACTCGCCGACCTTGTGATTGATTACGTGATCCATGACGAAGCGGTGTACGTTCTCATACCCATCGAGGTACTTGTCTTCGCCATAGAGCAGGCAGCCGTCCAGCATGCCCACCATCGTCTCCGCCTGCTGCCAGAACTCCTTGTTCCGCTCGCGCGCCGGGCCGTCCGTCGGGCCTTCGCAGTATACGCCGCCCCGCTCCCAGTCGATGCCGTAGGACAGGCAGTGGTCGTAAAGCTTCTTCATGGGGTCGCGATAGTCTTCGACGTCCAGCCCGAGAATGTCGATGGAATGCTTCAGCAGCCACCCAAACTCCACGTTGTGGCCGAAACTCGTGTTGTTGAGCGGGCGACCTTCATTCTCTTCCACGTCGCGATCCGAGCCCCACACGTTCTTGAAGATGATGGCGCGCAAGGGCTTCCAGTCCAGGGAGAACTGGGCGATGCCCGTGCCCGAGGGCTGGTGCATCATGTATTTGAAGAGCAGGTCGATGACGTAGCAGGCGTCTTCCTTATACTTCTCTTCGCCCGTGGCTTCATAGAGGTTCGTGAAGGCTTCCATCAGGTGCATGTGCACGTCGAAGGACTTGCGATCGCCGCCGTAGACGCCCGGCTGCTTCGGCGACCAGTTCTCTTCCATGAATTCCAGGAAGCCGCCGTTCACCGTGTCCGCCGCGCGGCTGGTCAGGCACTTGTAGGTTTCCACCGCCATCTCCAGCGCCCGCTCGTCCCCCGAGGCCATGGCGTACTCGCTCAGCGCGTAAATCGCAAAGGAATGGCCGTAGGTCAGCTTGCTCCGGTTTTCCGGTTCGCCCTGGCGGTTCGTGGTCCAGTACCAGCCCGTGTAGTCGTTGTCCCAGAAGTGGTTGATCAGGAATTCCACGCCCTGGCGCGCAATTTCGAGGAACTTGCCATCGCCCAGATTCGCCCGGTGGGCCGAGGCCGCGGAGTAGATCATGCGCGTTTGGCACACCAGCGTCTTCGTGCCCTCGCCCGTGGGCTTGCCGTCCTTGTCCAGATAGGTCAGGAAACCACCATATTCATGGTCCGTGCCATGGGTAAGCCAGAAGGGGATGAGTTCATTGAAAAGGTGATCCTGGACTTCCTGGATGAGGGGGGTAAGGCGTTCTTTATTCATGGAAGGAACCTCGCGAGCGACTCGCCGTTGGTGAACAAAGGGTGGTGGGGCATGCGGACCGAGATCATGTCAAAAATCGGGAGGGAAAGACAAATGAAGTCTGAAGGGTGAAGGCTGAAGGTTGAAGGTTGAAGGTTGAAGGTTGAAGGTTGGAGGTTGGAGTCTAGAGTCTGGAGTCTGGAGTCTGGAGTCTGGAGTCTGGAATCGCGTGTCCCATAGGACCCATCGACCCATAAGACCAATTCCCCCTTTCATCCTTCAGATTTCATCCTTCATCCTTCACCCTTCACCCTTCATCCTTCTTCCAGTAGGCCATCGCGATCCACAGCCCGAAAGGCAGCGTCAGGAAAAGCTGCGAGATCGCCGTGGCTACTTCGCTGTTCCCGGCCAGGAAGGCGCCGAAGCGCAGGGCAACCACCACAAAGAGCGCGTGTCCTGCGACCAGAATCACCGAGCCCGCCAGTAGGATTCGCCAACGTCGCCGCCAGGCCAGCATGGGTGTCGCCATCACCAGCGCGATAAAGGGCGGCAGGTTGATGACAAGCAAGGCGAACTTCATGTGTTGTTCGCGATCACCCACGTAAAAGATCAGCAGGCTCTCTGTGTTCAGGATACCGCGCACCTCCACATGGCCCGCGAGGATCGGCATGCCGAGACCCCACTTCAATGCGCTGCCGCAGCCCTGCACCAGCAGCCAGCCGTAGCCGGGCAGGCAGAGCCACCACAGCGGTGCGACCACGAGCAGCGCGAGGCAGAATTTCGCAACGAAGATGAACAACATGCGCCAGGGGAAAAAATTGATCATGCTGCGGGGCGCTCCCGGCCCAGCTCCGCCCAGGCCATCCAGACGATTACCACGAAGATGACGTAGCCTGCCTGCCACACGTATTCGTGTACGAAGTTGAACCACGCGCCACTCTTGTCCAGGGCGCCCAGGCAGGCGAGGCAGGCGAGTCGGAACAAGTTCACCAGATACATCAGCGGGAGGCCCAGCGCCACGCCCCAGGCCCGATGACGCCAGGTCGCGGGAAAGGCCAGCACGGCGGCCAGGAAAATGGCCATGACCTCGATTGCGCCGCACGACGGTACGACGATGAACGTGAATGCGTGGCCCGGCTTCAATACAAAGTTAACGCGCGGGCCGTTCTCGACGCCGTCGCGACGCGGCAATGCGCGCTCACGCCAGGATTCCCAGGGGCTCAACCCTTCTGACCTGTATTTCTCCAACGTAGCTTCATGACCGACGAAATCGAGAATCCAAGTCGTGTGGCGCGAGACCGTGAAAAGATAGTAGTCGTTTGCTATCGTGTCGATGGCGTAGCGGTATCCGCCGAGGAGCCCCACCGCGCACAGGGCGAAGAGGGCCACGAAGGTCCACGGGCCACGGCGCGCTTTGGGGGGTGGAGACATGGATGGAGGACCCTCGTGTGGGGAGACGAAGCTGCGGCCCGGTGCCGCCGCTGGGTTGTAGCACAGCCCCGGCCCGGCCCGCAAGGGACTCCGCAGGGACAGGCACGCGCGCTCCCGGCCACGATACATCTTCTCGATGGCTGGAATATGTGGAGAGGCCATCGTTCGCAGTAGTGACGGGCGCGAGTCCGTCCCCGCCTTGCCACGACGATTTTGATCGTGCCATCATGGTGCCTCCCGACATCGCACCATCTCCCAACGGCAGCCCGATCTGATGAACGTTATCCCGCGTACCCTCGACAGTCCGATTTCCGTCCTGCCTGGCGCGGGGCCCAAGCGCGTGGAGCAGCTTCAGGGCCTGGGGATCGTCACCGTGCGCGATCTCCTTTATCATTTTCCCCGAAGCTATCAGGATCGGCGCACCATCACGCCCATCGCCCAGGCGACCAAAGGGGAAACGATCACCATTAAGGCGCGCGTGGCGTCCGCAAAGAATATTCGCATGCGCGCCGGTGGTTCCATGGCCGTTGTCACCCTGGAGGACGAATCCGGCACGATCAAGGCCACCTTCTTCGGCAGAGGTTATCTCGCCACTTCGACCCTCCGCCCCGGAGCGATCGGTGTCTTCTTCGGCGTCGTGGAGGAGTATCAGGGCCTGGCGCTCAAGGGGCCCGACTACGAAATCCTCGAAGAAGATGGCAGTCCCGGAGTCCATATGGGCCGCATCGTGCCCATCTACCGCCTGACCGAGAAGTTGACGCAACGCCTCCTGCGCGGTTGGATTCAGGATGTGCTGGCGCTGGCCGACGGCGGCCTGCCTGAGACCTTGCCGGAGGCCGTGCGCGAGGCGGAGGGCTTGGGCGCTCTGACCGACTGCCTTCGCGAAGTGCATTTCCCGTCCTCCCTGGAGGCGGCGGAGGCAGCCCGGGCCAGGCTGGTGTTCGAGTCGCTCCTGACCATCCAACTCGGCGTCCTGCGCAAGCGGCGTCAGCGGCGCATCGAGTCTGGAATTCGCCACACGATCAACGGGCGGATCCTGAAAGCCCTGCACCTCCAGCTTCCCTTTACGCTCACCGACGCCCAGGATCGCTGTATTTCGGAAATCGTCCGCGATCTCGCGGAGCCGCGCCCCATGGTGCGGCTCATCCAGGGGGACGTGGGCTGTGGCAAGACCGTGGTCGCCGCCCATGCGGTTGCCGCCGCCCTCGATGGCGGCTTCCAGGCCGCCTTTATGGCACCGACCGAGCTTCTGGCCGAGCAGCAGTACCAGAATTTTTGCAGGCTCTTCGAACCGCTGGACGTGCGGGTGGAGCTCCTCACGGGCTCACTTCGCGGCGCGGCAATTGTCAGGCGGGGTATCGCCGCCGGAGCGGTCCACCTGGTGGTGGGCACCCAGGCTCTTTTTCAGCAGAAGACGGAGTTTGCCCAACTGGGACTTGTCATCATCGATGAGCAACACCGCTTCGGCGTCCAGCAGCGGGAGGCCCTCGCGGCCAAGGGCGCCAGCCCCGATCTCCTTCACATGACCGCCACGCCCATTCCCCGCAGCCTCGCCATGACCCTCTACG
>JBIJDL010000341.1:0-7059 GCA_044344195.1 Candidatus Hydrogenedentales bacterium | reverse complement strand
TTTGGGATAGTGCGCCGGGTCGAGGGCGCTCAAGACGAATCGTGACGAATTAACCTGCACTTTGGAATACCTCAATTTCGCGGGGTGCCGCGATTTCAAAATCTGAACCGCAAATTTGCGCAAATGGACGCAAATAAGATTTGACTCGTTACCACGGTCCCCCGTGGTAATGCAGACCGTGTCGCTCCTGCGGCACAACTCTTGGGTGATGGACTGAGGCCTGCATGATAGTCAAAGCAGGCTTCTCAACACTTCGTCCGCAGAGCGGACGGGTATCGCGTTACCATGGAGGACCATGGTAACGAGCGCGTTGGGTTACGCCTTCGCCGCAAACACCGTCGCCAGGACTTCATCCACCACATCCACCAGTACAAACTTAATTTCGTCGCGGACCTCTTTGGGCACGTCGGGGAGATCTTTTTCATTTTCACGGGGCAGGATGATCGTGCGGACACCGGAACGATGGGCGGCGAGCACCTTTTCCTTGATGCCGCCCACGGGCAGCACGCGACCGAGCAGGGTTATTTCGCCGGTCATGGACAGGGCCGCTTTGGGCTTCTGACCGGTGAGGGCGGAGACCATGGAGACGACCAGGGCCGTGCCGGCGGAGGGGCCGTCTTTGGGCACCGCGCCCTCGGCGACGTGCACGTGGATGTCAAGTTTCTTGTAGAAGTCGGGCGCTACCTTCAGGGCCTTGGCGTGGGCGCGGATGTAGGTGTAGGCCGCTTCCGCCGATTCCTTCATCACACTGCCGAGCTGCCCGGTGAGGCTGAGCTTGCCCTTGCCTTCCATGGTGCTGGTTTCGATGTAGAGGATGTCGCCGCCCACCTGGGTCCAGGCCATGCCGATGGCGATGCCGGCTTCGGGCTCTTCCACGGCGCGCAGGCCGCTGTAGACCGGCGGACCGAGCAGTTCCACGATCATTTCGGCATTCAACAGAAAATCGCCCTTGGCGGATTTATCCACGACGCGGCGTGCGACTTTGCGCAAGGCACGGGCAATCTGTCGCTCCAGTTCGCGCACACCGGCCTCGCGCGTATAGCGCTGGATGACCGTGGTGATGCCGCTTTCGTCGAAGCGCACTTTTTTCGGGTTCAGGCCGCAGTCGGTCATCATGCGGGGCACGAGGAAGAGCCGCGCGATTTCCTCTTTTTCCCGGAGCGTGTAGCCCGAGAGGTTCACCACCTCCATGCGGTCGTGGAGCGCATGGGGAATGTCGAATTCGCTGTTGGCCGTGGCGATGAAGAAGACTTCGGAGAGATCGAAGCTGACTTCAAGATAGTGATCGCTGAAGTCCTTGTTCTGCACGGGGTCGAGCACTTCGAGGAGCGCGGACGCGGGGTCGCCGCGAAAATCCGTGTTGAGCTTGTCGATCTCGTCGAGCAGGAAGAGGGGATTCTTCACCCCCGCTTTTTTGATGCTCTGGATGATGCGGCCGGGCATGGCGCCGATGTAGGTGCGTCGGTGGCCGCGGATTTCGGCTTCATCGCGGATGCCGCCGAGGGAAGCACGGACGAATTTTCGCTTCATGGCGCGGGCGATGGACGCGCCAAGGGAGGTCTTGCCGACGCCGGGAGGCCCCACGAGACAGAGGATGGGGCCCTTGGTGGAGTTGCTGAGCTTGCGTACGGCGAGGTATTCGAGGATGAGGTCTTTTACCTTCTCCAGGCCGTAGTGATCTTCGTCGAGCACTTCCTGGGCGCGTGCGAGGTTCAGGGAATCGCGGGAACGCTTGGCCCAGGGCATGTCGCAGAGCCACTCCAGATAGCTGCGGATCACCGCGCCCTCGGGGCTCATCATGGGCATGCGCTCGTAGCGCGCAAACTCGCGCTCGGCCTTGGTCTTCACGTCCTTGGGCATTTTCGCCTTGGCGATCATACCGCGGATCTCGGTGAAGTCGTCGCCGCCGTCTTCGCGGTTGCCCAGCTCCTGGTGGATGAGCTTGAGCTGTTCGTGGAGATAGTGCTCCCGCTGGCCGCGCTCCATTTGATCGCGAACGCGCTCGCGGACGCTGTGCTCCATGCGGATCATTTCGTTTTCGCGCATGAGGAGGAACGTCATCTTCTCCAGGCGCGCTTCCAGATCCACGAGCTCGAGCAGACCCTGGCGCTCTTCCACGCGAACGGGGAGATAGGCGCAGATGGTGTCGGCGGTCAATTCGGGGTCGTCCATGCCCTGGATGGACATGAACACTTCCGGTGCGACGCGCTGGGAGAGCTGGACGTAGTCCTCGAACTGGCCCACGACGGTGCGCACGAGGGCGTCGACCTTGTCGGTGCGCTCACTCCGGGCTTCCAGGCTCTGGACGGCCACTTCGGCCGCCTCATCTTTTTCAAAGTAGAAATGGTCCACCTTGCCGCGGCCCAGGCCCTCCACCACCACCTTCATGGTACCGTCGGGCATGCGCAGGGACTGGAGGACGGTGGCGGCGACGCCGACGGTGTACAGGTTTTCCGCCCGCGGGTTTTCCTCGTTCGGGTCCTGCTGGGTGCAGAGGAAGAGAGGCTGATTCTTCGCCAGGCTGCCTTCCACCGCTGCCAGCGAGGCCGGCCGGCCCACGAGGAGGGGCACCACCATGCGGGGGAAGATAACCACATCCTTCAGGGGGAGCAGGGGCAACCGCATGGTCTCAAGTCGGGGGGCGTGTTTTCGGGGTGGCATCTATGGGTACTCCTGCGGGAGATTGGGTGTCGTATCCCCGGTGCCCGGCCGGGAAGAATCGGAGCTTGCGCGAGCAAGGCGGGGCGGTGCCTGATTCTGGTGGTTTGGTCACAGTATAGCGCGCCGCCCGCCACACAGGCAAAAGGCCGGACGCCCGGGCGGGCATCCGGCCCCTGATGAATCGTCATTGAAAGCGTGGGTTCAGGCCGACGCGGAGTTGGTATCGGTGTCTTTGTCTTTCACCACGGATTTTTCATGCTTGTAGACGAGGAGCGGCTCTTCGGCCTTGGTAATGACGCCCGGCGTAATGACGCACTCGCGCACGTCTTCCCGGGAAGGCAACTCGAACATGACGTTGAGCATGGCCTCTTCCAGGATGCTGCGCAGCCCGCGCGCGCCGGTGTCCCGCTTGATGGCGGAGGCGGCGATGGTTTCGATAGTCTCGTCCGGGAAGCGGAGCGCCACATTCTCCATTTCGAAGAGCTTTTGATATTGGCGCACGAGGGCATTGTTAGGCTCTGTCAGAATGCGCACCAAATCCTCACGGGTCAACTCGTTAAGCGAGGCCGTGATGGGCAGGCGTCCGCTGAACTCGGGGATCATGCCGTACTTGATCAGATCTTCCGGCTTCACCTGGGCCAGCAGCGCGCCGAGGCCCAATTCCTTTTTGGAGCGGACTTCGGCGTTGAAGCCGATGACCTTCTGCCCGATGCGCTTCTGGATGATCAATTCGAGGCCTGTGAAGGCACCGCCGCAGAGGAAGAGGATGTTCTTGGTGTGGACCTGAATGCACTCCTGCTGGGGGTGCTTGCGGCCGCCCTGGGGCGGCACGTTGGCCACGGTGCCCTCCAGGAGCTTCAGCAGGGCCTGCTGCACGCCTTCGCCGGACACGTCGCGGGTGATGGAGGGGCTGTCGCCCTTGCGCGCCACCTTGTCGATCTCGTCGATGTAGACGATACCGGTCTCGGCGCGGGCCGCGTCGAAATCGGCGGCCTGGAGCAGCTTGAGGATGACGTTTTCCACGTCGTCGCCCACGTAGCCCGCTTCGGTGAGGGTCGTGGCGTCTACGACGGCGAAGGGCACGTCGAGCAGGCGCGCCAGGGACTCGGCGAGAAGGGTCTTGCCGCACCCCGAGGGGCCGATGAGGAGCACGTTGGACTTCTGGATCTCGACGCCGTCGATCTCGCCGCCGGAAGAGATGCGCTTGTAGTGGTTATGCACGGCGACAGAGAGCACTCGCTTGGCGTGGTCCTGGCCGATGACATACTGGTCGAGGAAGGATTTTATTTCCTTCGGCGCCGGGACCTTCATGCTGCGCGAGGTCCCCTTGCGCGCCCGCTCTTCGGCGACAATCTCGCCACAGAGGTTCACACACTCGTCGCAGATGTTTACATCGGGACCTGCGATGAGCTTGTTGACCTCGTCATGGCGCTTGCCACAGAAGGAGCAAGTGGGGACATCACTTCGTGTACGTTGCGGTGCCATTCGACTCTCCTGCCATCATTACTTCCACAGGGGTAAAATTATCATTTTATTGCTGGTCTGTCAAGAGTTTACTGACGGGTACCGCCAGAGGTCATACACAGACTCAAAGGTATTGTGCCAATTGCCGGGGGTGGAGGTCAAGTCTGATTTTTGTCACTTTGTCAGCGCACCCCAGACCTCGGGAATAAAATGCCCCCCAATCGTCTCGCGAGCCGACCGGGGGGCGTGATATTTCGATGGGTATTAAACTATGCTGGCCTCTCGCCTTAGCGGGCCAAAATCTCGTCGATCAAACCATAGGCCTTTGCTTCTTCGGCCCCCATGAAGAAGTCGCGATCGCTCTCTTCATGAATTCGCTCCGTCACCTGACCGGTGTGCTTGACCAGAATCTCGTCGAGCATCTCGCAGAGCCGGATGATTTCCCGCGCCTGGATTTCGATATCCGAGGCCTGGCCCTGGACGCCGCCCATGACCTGGTGGAGGAGAAAGCGGGAGTAGGGCAGTGCAAAGCGCTTGCCCTTGGTCCCGGCGGCCATGAGCACGGCGGCCATGCTGGAAGCCTGGCCCAGACAGATGGTGCTGATGTCGGGCTTCACGAATTGCATGGTGTCGTAAATCGCCAAGCCAGCGGTTACGCTGCCTCCGGGGGAGTTCACGTAGATGCTGATATCCTTGTCCGGATCTTCCGATTCCAGGAAAAGGAGCTGGGCGATGACGTAGTTGGCGACATGGTCGTCAATCGGGTAGCCCAGAAAGATGATGCGATCCTCCAGCAGGCGCGAATAGATGTCGTAGGCGCGCTCCCCCCGGCTCGTCTGCTGATAAATCGTGACGTTCTGGGGATTTACCGGGTTCATACCGCCGAGACCGGCGAGGATCTGCATCGGGTCAGGCATCGGCGCTGTCCTTTTCCAGTTCTTCGCGGGTGACCTTCTTTTCGGTTACCTTCGCGCTGTCCATGATAATGGCGACGGCTTTTTTGCGGTAGATGCGCTCTTCATAGTCGCTGCGCTTGTCTTCCTGATCAAGGAAGCGCTTGGCTATGTCGAGCTCCATGCCGGTGCGGTTCACGATGGCTTCGGCTTCTTTTTCGAAGTCTTCGTCCAGCACGGTGATGCTTTCGCTGCGGCCGATCTCGCCGACTACGACGTAGCCCTTGATTTCGCGCAGGGCGTGTTCTTCAGCCTGCTTGCGGATTTCGGCGTCCTTCTCGTCCAGTTCGGTCGTGGGGACGCGAAGGGAGATGAGGCGGCGAACTTCCTGCTTGTAGTAGACGTCGGCGGTGGAGTCGACCAGGGACTTGGGGATTTCGAAGGTGCTGGATTCGACCACGGCTTGGATGGCACGCTGCTCGGCAATCTCGCGACCCTGGTTGTCCGCGCCCGCCTGAAGGTCTTTCTTCACGGCTTCGCGCATGGCTTCGACGGTTTCGAAGCCGGCGGTCTCGGCGAACTTCTCGTCAAGCTCGGGCATCGTGCGACGCTTGATCTCGTTGATCTTGATGGCGAACTGGGCCGTCTTGCCGGCCACATCGGCACCATGGTAGGTGTCGGGGAAGGCTACGTCGCAGGCTACTTCCGAACCGCTCTTGGCACCGCGGATGGCTTCTTCGAATTCTTTGAAGAAGCGGCCGGAGCCGAGGATGTAGGGATAGTTCTCGGCGGAACCACCGGCGAAGGGTTCGCCGTTGATGGTGCCGGTGAAGTCGATGATGACCTGATCTTCGTCCTGGGCCGTACCGTCCGCGATGGTCTCGTAGGCGGCGTAGCGCTGGCGCATGCTCGTGATGGCCTCGTCCACTTCCGTGTCGCCGATGGCGAGGACGGGACGTTCAACGGCGATGCCCTTGAAGTTGCCCAGCGTAACGCGTGGAGCGACTTCGAACTTCAGGGTGAAGTCGAGGGGGGCGTCGACGGCCAGCTCGGCCAGATTCTCGAGACCCTCCACATCGGGATAGTCGATGGGACGGAGGTCTTCGCCCTTGATCAGCTTGCGGAAGGCGGCGCTCACCAGCTTTTCAGTGGCTTCGCCGCGTACGGCCTTGCCGTACTTGCGCTCGAGGAGCTTGCGGGGGGCCTTGCCGCGCCGGAAACCGGGCAACTCCGCATCGCCCTGGAGTTCTTCAAACATCTCCTGAGACTGTTTCAGCGTGTTTGCGGCGGGGATGACCACCTTGACCTCATAGGCGCAGTCGCCCTTGTAGGCGACGTCAAAGGTGGGATCCTCAACGAATTCAAACTCGTCGGGCTCCTGGGTGGCCACTGCTGAATCTTCGTGTTCTTTTTCGCTCATCGTATTGATCTACCATGCTTGGAGTGGTTTGGTGGGCGAGGCGGGACTTGAACCCGCACACCGCGAGGTACCAGAACCTAAATCTGGCGCGTCTGCCAATTCCGCCACTCGCCCGTCCTGGGGCAGGTCTGCCATAGTACCAAAAAAAAAGCTGGCAAAACATGTTTTATTTCGCCGGCTCAGTCGTGTGTACTAACGTTTCGTTAAAATGGTGGGCCGTGAGGGGATCGAACCCCCGACCTTGTGATTAAGAGTCACCTGCTCTACCAACTGAGCTAACGGCCCTGAAAAAATAAAAATGGAGCGGGAGACGGGATTCGAACCCGCGACATCAACCTTGGCAAGGTTGCACTCTACCAACTGAGCTACTCCCGCCCGAAGTGGTGAGAATAAAATAGCAAATGAACGGGGGCTGTGTCAACTTACAGCACAACTTTTTTCGTGCTGAGCGATTGCGACGTGCGTGAAACTGGGTAGGAATGGGACGCATCGCAATCAAGAAATTTGAACCACGAATGGACGTAGAGCGGCCTCCGGCTTCAACCAAAAGAACTGAACCGCAAATTTACGCGAAATTAGCGCAAATCTAATTCTGTACGTGAAAAATTCCGTTGTACTCGC
>JBIJDL010000342.1:0-7059 GCA_044344195.1 Candidatus Hydrogenedentales bacterium | reverse complement strand
GGAGAATCAGAGTGTTTTCCGGGACACAATACAGCAGCACAGTAAGAGCTTTGCCTTTGCCTCCGCGCTGATTCCCGCAGGGGCGCGTCACCCGGTGGAGGTGCTGTACACCTGGTGCCGCCGGGCGGACGACGCCATCGATCTCGCGCCACCAATAGAAAGGGAAGCGGCGCTGGAACGGCTGGAGCGGGAGCTGAACCATATTTACAGCGGATCACCCTTGGAGGATACCCTTGTCCTGGCGATGCAAACGGTCGTGACGCGCTACGCCATCCCCCGGGAGTACCCGGCGGAGCTGCTTCAGGGCATGGCAATGGATGCCCGGGGCACGGACTACGACGACGTGGAAACCCTACTGCTCTACTGTTACCGCGTGGCCGGGACGGTTGGACTAATGATGAGCCACGTACTCGGGGTGCGCGATCCCGATGCCCTGCAGCAGGCCGTGCACCTCGGCATCGCCATGCAATTGACCAACATCTGCCGCGATGTCCAGGAAGACTGGGAGAATCGGCGACTCTACGTTCCCCAGACCCTGCTGGCGCGCCATGGCGGATCGAGTCTCTCCAGGACCCTGGATCAGCCCTTGTCCATGCAGTTCCGACCGGCCCTGGCCCTTTCCGTAAATGAGTTGCTCAAACTCGCCGATGCCTACTACGCCTCGGCCGACGCCGGCATGCGCTGTCTCTCCTGGCGCGCCGCCCTCTCAGTGCGCGCGGCGCGCTACATCTATTCTGAGATCGGCAGCGTAGTTCGGCAGCGCGAGTGCAACGTCTTTGCCGGGCGCGCGGTGGTGCCGAAGGCCCGCAAAGTGACGCTTGCACTCAAGGCCCTCTGCGAGTGCGCGGCGGAAATACCCTACCGCACCCTGCATCGATTTGAGTCCGTCGCGTTGGGCGCACCGCTCCACTTCCCAGGCGATGTGTTGTTGCTGGAGAAATCGGACCGATCAGACACAGTGGTGTGAGCACTCCGATCGGTGGGATCCGTCGGATCGGTCCGATCACAGGAACTGGCCTTCGATCAGAGATCAAGAGCCCCAGAAAGAAAACTGAACATGTCCGATTATGATTTCGTCATTGTGGGCGCAGGCCACAACGCGCTCGTCTGCGCGGGGTATCTGGTGAAGGCCGGCTGCCGGGTCCACGTGGTGGAGCGACGTCCCGTCGTCGGCGGCGCCGTGGTGACGCAGGAGATCGTGCCCGGCTTCAAGTTCGATTTGGGCGGCTCGGCCCACATCCTGATCAACCACACGCCAATCGTGCGGGAGCTGGGTCTGGAGAAATTTGGCCTCGACTATATCGATCTGGACCCCCTGTTCTTCCATCCCTTTCCCGACGGTAGCCACATTACCGTCTGGCGCGATGTGGACAAGACCTGCCAGAGCATTGCGGCCATTTCCGAGCGCGATGCCGTGGCGTACAAGGCCTTTGTGAAGAAGTGGGAGCCGGTGGCGGAGACCTTTCTGGATGCCTTCATGAACCCACCGTCCTTGAAGCAGATTACCCAGTCGCTCATGGTGGACACCTGGGCCCGGAGCGAGAATTTTCGCGAGACCTGCCGCGATGCGCTCCTCGGCTATGGTGCGCTGGTGCGGCGAAGTTTCAGCGATCCCCGGGTGCAGGCTCTCGTCGGCTGGATGGCGGCCCAGTCAGGGCCACCGCCCAATGAAGCCGTTTCAGGACCGCTGGCCATGTGGCATCCGCTGTACCATCGAAGTGGCATGCGCCGTCCTCGGGGCGGCTCGGGCATGCTCACCCAGGCCCTGGCGAAGATGATCGAGGCCCACGGGGGGAGCATAACCACCGGTGCGCCGGTGAAGCGGATCCTGGTGGAGCAGGGCCGGGCCTGTGGTGTGGAATGCGCCGACGGGACCGTGATCCGGGGCAAAAATGTGGTTTCGGGGGCTCATATTCATACAACCCTCGGCATGCTGGATGACGATGCTGTACCTTCGGGCTTCCGGAAGCGGGTGATGAAGCGACGGATAGGGAATGGCTTCGGGATGGTGGTGCGCTTCGCCATGAACGAGCTGCCCAACTACACCGCTCTGCCCACGGGTCCAGGCGGTGGCGAGCACCACAATGCCCTCCAGTTTGTCTGCCCCAGCATGGCGTATCTGGACGCTTCTTACGCGGACTTTGAAAGGGGCGAGGCGTCGAAGGATCCTGCGCTGGTGGCCATGACCTTTTCGCGGGCCGATCCGACCCTCGCACCGATAGGCAAGCATACGCTCTTTCTATGGGGCCAGTATTATCCCTACGAACTGGCCAGTGGCGAAAACTGGGATGACATCGGCAATCGCGAGGCGGATCGCATGCTCGATACCCTGGCGGCATACGCGCCGAACGTAAAAGGGGCGGTGATCGACCGGCTCGTGGAAACGCCCCTCTATCTGGAGCGGGAACTGGGCCTGCTGCGGGGAAACGTGATGCATCGGGAGATGTCGGCGGACCAGATGTTCTTCCAGCGACCGGCCTTTGGGGCGCACCAGTACCGTGGACCAGTTCCGGGGCTGTACTTCACGGGCGCCAGTACCCATCCCGGGGGCGGCATCATGGGCGCGGCGGGACGAAACGCGAGCCGGGTGATCCTGGAGGACTGGGGATAGGCACTTTGCGCGACCGTGTGGGTGATTGAGTTTTCAGGGACGGCAGTCGCGTCCGCCATTCAGCGTCATTAGCTGTTCAGCGCCACGAGCCGGTCCCGGAACTGGGCCAGGTTGTCCACGCAGTAGACGCCGTGTAAATCGTAGTGATGACGGCTCTGCACAATTCCTCCTCCGCCCGCGAGCACCGGGATGCGCTCCTGAAGGACGTGGCGCAGGGTGTGGAATTCGTGGATAACAGAAGGGTTGTTGCCCGGCGCTACGATGCTGACGGCCACGGCGGCCGCGTTGGTTTCCATGGCGGCGAGGGCGATTTCCTGGGCGGGGAGATTGGGGCCGAGATACAGGTCGCGCCAGCCTTCGTTGGCCGCGATGGTGGCGGCCATCAGCGCGCCAATTTCGTGGTCCTGCCCGGCGGGGGTTGAAATGACGATGCAGGGCGCACCCACGCCCGCCCGGCGGATCTGCTTCATCCGGCCGAGGAAACTTCGGATAGCGGCCGTGGCCATGTGCTCATGGGCCACGCGAATCGATCCATCATGCCACCGTTCCCCGATCCACGCCATGAGGGGTCCGACGAGATCATCCAGCAGGGTCAACAACGGAAGTTGAACACTTGCATCCAGAAGAGTCCGGGCGAGGACCTCTTCGTTCATGGTCAGGACGGCATCCTTGCAGGTGGCCATCAACTTGGCGCGCTGCTCCTGATCGCTGCTTCGGCGCGCATCCAGTGTCAGGTTGGCTGCTAGCTTGTCCCCATCAACCTGGGTAAGCATCTTTTTCAGCTCTTGATTTGGGAATTGAGCGATGAGGCGAATGGATTGGCCCTGGGCCTTAACCTGATTGAGGAGTTTCAAGCGATCCACATCCGCATCGCTGTACAGGCGGCGATTCGTATCGGTCCGCTGAGGCTGAATGGCGGCATAGCGCCGCTCCCACACGCGGATGACATGGGTGGACAGGCCCGTGCGGTGGGCCACAAAATTGATCGGATGACGGGGCTCTTCGTAGGTCATGACGGGATTATAGCAGAGCTGTCTACGTATAGATACAACAAATTTTAGACAGAGCTATTTTTGTCTCAGGCAGAGTCCTGGGCAGCCTTCCAAGGCATTCCGTCAAACTGCGGGATCATTTCGCAAAAGTCACCACACGAATCTCGTAGGGCAGGGCGGATTCATCCTGCTCGATCTTCAGGTAGTATCGCCCTGGACCATCCAGCACGCGGACCCGCATCTGGAGGTAGTCCACATCTGCGATCTGGGTGAAGGGCTGATCGGTGTCTGCATCGTAGACAGTCACGGAGAACTTGCCCGCTTGGCCAAAATCATCCCGCAAGCAGTCCAGCCGCCAAAAGGGCGCATCGATAGCAAAAGGGGCTGTTTTCTTGCTGGAAGAGTCGCTCCAAGAGGCCGAAACGACAGGTTTCAGTTCGGACCTGTAGGCCATGTTGATTGCGTTAGTCAATTCAGACACGCGCGATTCAAATGCCGCAATGCGCTTTTCTCCATCAATTGCCTTATTTTCAACAGCAATCGCATCACGTTCCTTCTGCACAATAGCGGAATCAATAGTCGAAACAGCCTTCTCATGCGGTGCAGCACCTCTCTCAAAACTCTGCTCTGCGGCATTCTTTCTGGTTGTAGCATAGGCGTCTTCGACTTCCGCCGCTTCTCGCCAATGCTCGTCGAAGGAGCTACCGCGTCCCATCTGACGCTCCAGCAGAGATTTTTGATACTCCTCCATAAAAATATCGGATGCGTTATCTCGTTCGGCCTCGTCGATTGCTGACTGCTTGCCTTGCTCTAACTCTGACAGCCGGGCTAGGTGATCGGACTTCTCACTTTCCAAATCACCTATCTGTCCCTCTACAGCATCCTTGGATATTGCGTAGGACTGTACATTGCCTTCAGCATGACCTGAGAGATTCTTTTGAACCAATCTACGCTCAGTAGGGGACAGATCCGTCCAGTGTTCTAACTGTGCATCAAACAAGGCAATTGACTTGTTGCGGCGGATCTCTTTGAATTCTTCAGAGGTGAGTTGCATTCCCCTGACAGTCGAAGTCTTCTGCCGCTCCGCCTTCTCCTTCATTTCCTCAAACCGTTCCATCAAGGCCGTCCTTACGGTCGCGTCTGTGTCAATCTTGGGCGGCTGAACGTCTTTGCGCTTACGGCTGACCTTTTCCATTCGACCTTCCTCTGGAAAGTGGATGTAGTAATTGTCTTTGTCTGCGCCGACGTATACACCCCTGTGCTCCACGTCTCCTACTTTGATGGAGTCAGCGATAGCGCATGTGGAAAAAATAGTGCAAAGCGCGTAGATAGCAATGTTTCGCATTTAGTGTGATCTCCCAGTTTTCCGACCTGGATATAAGCGATGACCCTTCCCCGGTGCCCTCCCGATGGCCACCCTGCCAGTAGTATAATAATAGAGAGGCCGGGGTTCAATTAAGAATCCCGGCCTGCCTCCGATTCTTGCGCCTGCATAGCTTGCGTTCGGTGATTGGCGTGCTATTTGGCCAACTCGACGGCGCGGATATCATAGGGAATATTCGACCCATCCTGTTCTATCACAAGATAGTATCTCCCCGGCCCGTCCAGTACGCGAACCCGCATCTGCAGGAAGTCCACGTGCGAGATCCGTGTGAACGGTTGCCTGGATTCCGCGTCGTAAACGGTGACTGTGAAGGAGCCAGCCTGGCCCAGATCATCGCGCAGACAGTCGATGCGCCAGAGTTCGGTCGTTATCTCGAAGGGCGCGGTCTCCTGATTGCCCGAGTCCTTCCACGAAGCAGCTTCAGTGGCCTTCAAGGGCGAGACATACTTGTCCGCGATCGCGCCATCGAGCTGGTCGATACGGCCCAGGAAGGTGCCAGCGCGAATGCCGCCGTCTACGGACTTGTTCTCCTCAACGATCCCCGTGCGCTCCACCTCAACGATTGTGGCGTTGATCGATGCTATGGCCTGGCCATGGGGGATGGCCTCGTAATCGTAGATGGAACCGTTGTACAGCGCCATAAAGCGGCCCGCGGCCCCGTCCCGTTGCGCGTCGTCCAAGGCCCGCTGCTTCAACTGGCCCAACTGCACGAGCCGGGCTTCATGCATCGCCTTTCGGGCCTCCAGATCCACGACCTCCTCCACGACCGCCTGTCGGGTCAGGGCGTAGCTTCGGTGTTCGCCGTCCGCATGAGCGACAAGGTTGTCCTCAATTAGAATGCGATCCGCCGCGGAAAGGTCCATCCAGTACGCCAACTGGGCATCGAAGAGCGCCTGTTCTCCCAACTGGGTCGATTCCTCGATGGCGGCATTGTTGATCTCGCTGACAGGTTCATTGACCGCGTCCGCCTCATCTTTCTTCGCTGCGGCCAGCTTGTCGTTGAACCGCTTCAGCATCCGTTCGCGCAGGGCGTTGTCGGGCTCGATCGTGGGTTCGCCAACATCTTGCCGCTTCCGGCTAATCTTCTCTACCCGGCCTTCTTCGGTAAAGTGGACGAAGTAGTACTCCTCGTCACGTTCAACGATAACGCCGTCAAAAACTTCTTCGCCCACTTTGATGCTGTCGGGAAAGGCCCCTAAAGGGATCGCTAAAAGTACCAACCACGTACACCTGCGCAGCATGGTGTCGCCTCCTTGAATTGCAGACAAAATCGCCAGGGATGATAGTCCCGTTTGGGTATCACCCTGTATGCAGTCTAGTCCGCGGAGGCTGAGTTGCCAAGGTGTTGCGGCAAAGTTTTGGTAAGAAGTGTGGCGATTGCCGCCGGGCGGCTTGCCGTCTAGAACAGCGCGCGGACCTTGATGCTCTCGGGCAGTTCGGTGAGTTGCTTGATCATGGCGCGGGTGGCGCTCTTGTCGGTGTCCATGATGAGGTAGCCCACGTCTTCGTGGGTGCGTAGGTACTGGGCGGCCACATTGATGCCGGCTTCGCCGAACATGGTGTTGACCTTCTGGAGCACGCCGGGGACGTTCTGGTGGATGTGGAGGATGCGGTGGTGATCGCGGAGCTCGGGGAGGACTTCGCTGGGGAAATTGACCGCGCCTTCGGTGCTGCCGTTGTTGGTGAAGCGGATCAGCTTGCCGGAAACTTCGAGGCCGATGTTGCGCTGGGCCTCTTCGGTTGCGCCGCCGATGTGGGGCGTGAGGATGACGTTGTCCCGGCCCTGCAGGGGCGACTGGAATTTCTCGTCCTTGGATTTGGGTTCGACGGGGAAGACGTCGAGGGCGGCGCCCGCGATCTTGCCCTTGTCCAGGGCGACCGTGAGGGCGTCAATGTCCACGACGGAACCGCGGCTCGCATTGAGCAGGAAGGTTCCAGGGCGCATCCAGGCGAGTTCGCGTTTGCCGATCATGCCTTCGGTGTCGCGGGTGCCGGGGACGTGGAGGGTGACCACGTCGGAGCGCTCCATGAGATCGCGCAGGTCCACCGTGCGGGTGGCGTTGCCCATGCTG
>JBIJDL010000668.1:0-3187 GCA_044344195.1 Candidatus Hydrogenedentales bacterium | reverse complement strand
GAAAACACCCAAAAAACTTCTTGCATGTTTTGGGTAGCATCTATTACATTTTGTGATATACTTTCAGTTGTAAAGAGATTACCCAAACGCGCCGGAGACGGGCATGACGAACGATGAAGCCAAAGAGCTCTATATAAACGCGGTGAAGGCCTTTGATGCCAAAGACTTTGAGCGCGCGCTTTCCATGTTTGACACGCTGGACGCCGAGCGCCCGAACAGCCGCCACGTGACCTATCACCGGTGTGTCTGTCTGGGACATCTGGGCCGCCAAGCGGAGGCCCGTGAGCAGTTTGCCAAGATCGAAGGCAAACTTGAGCGCGAGAAGCTGGTGGAAGTCCGGGCACTTCTCGGTCCCGCACATGGGTCGGCGCATGGGTCGCGATCGGCGGATATCCCGGTGGCGGCCCCGGTCCCGGACGCTTTGGAGCTCACCGGCGACAACGTGCTGGTTATTGAATCAGCCTTCCCGAAATCGACGACGGAAACGACCATAACCGGCCATATCCGATCGGGTACCTTTCGCACCGGCGATTCTCTGACGCTCATTACCGAGAGCGGGATGCCGCTCGTGGCCCCGATTGTGCGCATCGGCACGGCGGAAACGCCCTTGAAAATGGCGCGCGCCGGGCAGAAAGCGATCATGCTGCTTCAGGTGGAGCCCCACCACGTGGTTCCCGGCTCTTCGGCCACCTGCGTGTCGCAGGAAGAGTCGTACGCCGAAACGATGGTCGTGGGGATCCATGATGAGGCATCGTCGGCCTCGACGGCGTCGCAGATGGGCGGCGCTCTGCTGGAGCTGGACCGCAAGATCAAGGGCGGCGACTTCGGCGGCGCTCTGGAAAAGCTGCAGGTCTTTCTGGCCAGCGATCCCAAGAGTTGTGCGGGACACCGTTTGATGGCCAAGATTTGCCTGGAGGGCGGTGACGGATACCGGGACCCGAAGAAGGCGTTGGAACATATCCGGCGCTCTTACGAGCTCGGCGGCGCGGAAGATCCGATTGTGGTGGATACGCTGGCGCAGGCTATGGCCGCGAACGGCGAGGCCGAGCACGGCCTCCGCTTTCTGGAGCGACTCTACACCACGACCCGCGAGTTTGAAGCCAAGGGCGCTTTGGGCCAGCGGATCGTCGATTTTCGTTCGCGCCATCAGCTCGGCCACGTCTGGGAATTTGCGGATAACTATGGCGACGTGATTTTCGAGTCGGGAGACATAATCGAGATCATCAAGGCCTTCAAGTCAAATACGGTACCGAAGACGTCGCTGTGCAAGAAGGACCGGGTGGGCGAGTGGCGCAAGGTCGAGGAGACTATTGCCATTGAGCATCCGGAGATTGGGTCACTGTTCAAGGTCGAGGTTCCCAAGCGCAATCCGGTCATGATCTATGTGATCATCGGCCTGCTTGTCGCGCTGATCGTGGCCGCCATTATTGTATTCTAACGGGTGCTGTTCCGGGGGGCAACGGGCGCGCGTCGGCGCGTGGCCCGTCTCAGCCCGCCTCTCCGTAACGTGACCGCGCAACCTGCCGGTGTTGCCGTTTCCGGGGTGATTTTGTATACTGCCGCCTCCATCACGTGAATTGGCGGCGACGCACGGGCAATCCGGCGTTTCGGTCGCGGGAAGTCACCGAGAACAGGCGAGAGGAGCACCGGGACCGGTTTGGGTCCCGCGAATCACCTTCATGCACTTGACCCAGAAGCAGGAATCCCTCATCTCCCAGTTCCTACGTGACTTGAGCCGCCGCCTTGACCCCAGCCTGCCGGAAAAAGTCCGGGAGCGTAGCCTTCGCCAGGTGCAGACGCGGATCTATCACGAGTTGGAACGGCTCAACAATCCGGCGATAAGCGATGACGAAGTGCTTCGGGTGCTGCGCAACGTGGCGAGCACCGCCGAAGCCTCGCCGCCCCCTGCCCGCGAAACACCGGAAAGGCCGACACCAGCGACGGCGGCCACGGTAGCCACCCCGGCGCCAACTACGACGCCCCATAACCCCAAAGTGATCTGGCTCGGCGTGTGCCTCCACAATGCGGAGCGCCTGGGAATCGAGACATGGATGCTTCGCGCGGGCCTTGTGGTGCTTGGACTTTGCACGGGCCCCGTAGCGGTGCTGGCCTACATCGCCGGCTTCGGCGAGTACTATATGGGACTGCACGAAGCGGAGCGCCCGGCAATCGACTGGCCGCGCATCGCGCTGCGGGGTGTAATCGCTCTGGTCGTTCTCATTGCCCTGCGCTGGGGGGCCAACCAGGCCCTTGTGCTGATCGGTTACGGCCATGAGCAGATCTTCAAGGAGCCCATGCCGTCTCTGGGGGAATGGGACTGGTTCCGTTTCCAGGAAGGGACCTATTTCTTCCTCGCACTGTTTACCGTTCTTCCTCTTGCGATTCTCAGCGGTCTGCCCCTGGCGAACGCGTGGGGTCACAGCCTGAAGCGGCTGGCGCAGGCCATGGGCTCTCTTTACGCCGTGGCGCTGTGCTTCGGGGTGGCTTCGGTGATCGCGGGCCTTATATTGGATCGCGTCCAAGCCTACCTGCAGTAGCGGTTCAGGGGGCGGCGGGAATACTCTGGGACAGGGCCACCACGGAGCGGGCTGCGACCTCGATTACGCCCGAAATCATGGGGGCACCCGCCTCGCTGGGGAAAATATCTTCTGGGGCGTGTCGCCCCGTATTGATCCGCATGGACCAGGCGCCGGGAGGCAACCGGAAGCCTTGTGCCATTTCGCTGTTGTTGAAGATGAGGTAGAGGGCCGTTCCATTGTTGGACCGGGGCTGTATCTTATACGACAGCGGCGTGGACGCGCTCTCCCAATCGATAGGCTGCCCGTGTTCGTCGAGCCAGAGGACTTCGGCCAGGGTCTCGTCCGACGTGTGGGGAAAATAAACCTTGCGGGTGAAGGCGGGATTCGATTTTCGGAACGCGATGAGCTCGCGGCAGAAGCGGTGGAGTTGGCTGTACTCCCCGAGCAGATTCCAGTTGATCCAGGAAATTTCGTTGTCCTGACAGTAGGCGTTGTTGTTGCCGATCTGGGTTCGGCCAAACTCGTCGCCCCCGAGAAGCATGGGCACGCCCAGGGAGAGGAAGAGGGTGGCGAGGTAGTTCTTCTGCATGCGCAGGCGCAACTCATTCACCCACGCAACGGACGTCTCCCCTTCGACTCCGCAATTCATGCTGATGTTGTCATCGCTG
>JBIJDL010000386.1:0-6282 GCA_044344195.1 Candidatus Hydrogenedentales bacterium | reverse complement strand
CCTTCGCCGCCGACACGGTACCCCTCTATACGAAAAGTCCCGTCGTATCTCCCAGTCACACCCGTCCAGATTTCGCTCTATCTCGGGAATGCTCCCCTTCTCACTCGCCTGATAGTCTACGAAACGAACATTATAGTCTGTTCGGGCCGACGGCTGTCCGAGGTATTCCGCCAGCGGCAGAAAAATTTTAAATGCGGCCTCCTCCGTCAAGGCGTTCGCACGGGTGAGCACGTCCGCCCGGGCTTTTTCCTCGTCAGACATGGCTTTTCGCCCATAAGAGTACACCTCCCCTGTGTCGCCAGCAACATCCACGACCCAATATTCTGTATGCAGCGTCACGACCGGTCGCCCCTTCACCATCTCTTCGAGGGTCGCACTATATTTATCGAGATTGTCCTGTACAGGGGGCTCCCCTTCCGCTCTCGCCGACGCCAGCAGTTCCAGAAACTTATTGACCCTCAGTGTTGCAGCATCAGATAGAACATCCTCCGTTGCCGAACAAATTGGCACCACAAACAGTCCGATTAGAATAAGTGAACCGTATTTCACCGCGTATTCTCCCTTTTGGCTAGTTGCTACTTGAACGTTGTATTTCCAACTACTTGCGATTAAGTAGTGACAGCCACCCTTATTGGCAGTATAACCGCACCCGCAGCAATGTAGCCGTACCCCGTCGCTCGCGCGCGGTCTGTTCCGCGGAGCGGAACGGTAGGCATTCCCACTGCGTGACAAAATAGGGACAGCCACCGTTTTTCTTGCTTCCCCCTTGCGTTGTCGGCGTGTGTGTTGCGCTTGTGCCATATTTTTTGCCCTCCGGGGGTTGCCCTGCCACGTTCTCTTTTTCGCGTTGCGAAAGATCGTGGGTAGTCTAGCAGAGGATTGGGCGGTCGTCAATGACGGGTGATGGGCGGCGCTTCGCGGGGGACGGGTCGATTCAATCGGTCGTGCCCCGCGCGGCGGGAGGTGCCCCCTGGCACCGCGAGGGTCCGGCGACCCGCCTCCGCATCTACCGGGGCAGGCCCGTTGCGTACTGCAAGCTCGATGGCGCCACCGCCCGCTTCACCCCACGCGGCGCGCCCTGCTACACTGTCCTCCGTTGCCATTCACCCACGCACCAGGAAGTACCCGACGCCATGCTGTACCGGCTCGCCCTCACCACCGCCCTCGCCCTCGCGCCCCTCGCCCAAGCCGACGACCCACCCTGGTGGGGCACCTTCCCCCGCATCGTGCAGGGGCAGCCCGGCGACCTCAAGCCCTACAACGCCGACGTGGTCTTCAACGGCGGGCTCAATTCCCCCTCGTGGGGCCTGTGGGGCACGATGCTCTTCGGTCATCCCCACACGATCACCGAGATCGCCGATCAGGGCGGACGGGCCATCACCTATTTCGAGACATTCGGCCAGTCCTATTGCGTCATCGTGTCGGTACCCGACGCCGAGCTGAACAAGGAATTCCCCCGCGCCTCGTCCAGCCACTGGTCCTGGGCGAACTATAAGGGCGATCCCATCTATTGGGCCGGGGCCCACAGTTGGTTTGACGATCTGCCGGAGGCGCGCCCCTGGACGCGCACCCACGCGGAATTCGGCGGCCCACCCATGCGCTACCCCGATGGCACCATCGCCACGGGCTACAACGGCGACCCCACCAGCCCGCTGAATCACCGCGCCTTCGATGCGGGCTGCTCGAAGAACATCCTCGGCGAACTCTCTTTCGAGATCGACGCCGCCTCCCCCGATGTGCAGCAGAATGGCCCCCACGCGGGCCTCGCCAAGGTCAACGGCGTCTACGCGGGCATCCTTTACATGCACAAGGACAGCGCCTGTCCCCATTGGCTCGATCTGGACGAGGCTGCCGTGCGCTATGCCGCAAAAAGCGGCGCGGACGGCATGTGGAGCGACAACTTCAGCCCCTGGGACAGCTTCGGCCTGCGCCCGGTGGAGCGCGGCTTCGGCGAGTGGTCCGTGGCGCTCTTTCGCGTTTATCTAAAGGATCGCTTCGACGCGCAGGCCCTCGCGCGCATGGGTGTGGCCGATATCGCCACTTTCGACATCCGCACGGCACTCCGCGATCAGCTTCAGGCCTGGGGCGGCGATCCCGCCAACCTCCACGACCCGAAGTGGATCGACCCGCGCTGGCTCGATCACGATCTCTGGCACGCCTATGTGATCTTCAAGCGCCAGCAGGGCACCCGCGCGCTGGTGGCCTACGACCAGCGCATCCACGCCGCCGCAACGGCATCCGGTAAACCCGAGTTTCTCCTCGCGGGCAACGACATCCCCGCGCTGAGCCTTGGCTGGGTGCGCGGCGAGCTCGACATGGTGAGCACGGAATCTTCCGCGGGCCACGCCCTCGATGCGGGCAGCCGCGGCCTCATGCTCCCGCCCCTCGGCCGCCACTCCGTGCGCTACCGCCTCGCCGCCGTCCACGCGCGCAGCAACACCGTCAGCATCTGGCCCTACCTCGAAGGGAAGTACGAGTCCTATGGCCGCAACCCGAATCTCACGCGCGTCATGGCCTATGAAATGCTCGCGGCCAACGCCCTGCCCATGGCCTACCCCAGCCTGCCCCGCGTCCTCGGCGATCCCCAGGCCTATGCCGACTTCTTCGCCTTCGTCGGCGAGGCCCGCAAACACTTCGGCCAGCGTCGCCCCATTGCGCGCACGGGCCTCTATTACTCCTCGTCGTCACTCCTCGCCTTCATGGCCCCCGGGGGCTTCATCGACTTCGACGCGCGGCCCCACCAGTTTGGCTACTACGGCTGGGCCACTGCACTGCACGATCTCCACGAGCCCTATGTCCCCGTACCGGAATGGCAACTCAACGCGGAAACCCTCGCAGAACTCGATCTCCTCATCGTGCCCAACGCTTCCGTCATCGATGAATCCGCCAACGCGATCCTGAAGCCCTGGATCGAAGCGGGCGGGCGCATGCTGGTCACGGGCGAAAGCGGAATCCGCGACGGCGAGTCCGGCAACTTCGCCCGACACAATCGCGGCCCGCTGCAAGCCCAGCTCGCCAGTGACCACGCTGTGGCTGTCGACGGGAATCCCGGCATGGAGTACTACCGCGATCACGAAGCGCGCGGCGCCCTCCTGCCTGCCCTGGCCGATCGCCTCCGCACCGCCCGCGGCCCCGAATCGACACCCATGATCACCGTTGCAGGTGTACCATCCACCATCGGCATTACGCCCCACTACAACCCCGAAACCAAGGCTCTCTTCATCGACATCAACAACCTCAACATCGATCTGGACACCGACACGGTCACCCCCACGGAATCCATCACCCTCGAGATCACCCTACCCGATCCCTTGCGCAATGCGCCCCTGTCCCACCAAGTAATATCGCCCGAGCCGGGTGTAGACGCAACCATCAATCCCTTGGGCAACAATCGCGTTTCGATCACGCTGGGCCCCGTGCAGTATTACGCTTCCGTGGTGATAGCCGCCTCGAATCCGTGACAAGTACCCGGCGATCCAACTTCAAGAAGCGGATTCAACAAGCACACGATGCTTTCGCGACGGAAATGGAAGACCCAACTTTTGAAGACTCTCCAGATGAAGATCGAGGGCCTCGCAAGCGTGGTGAAAAGCTTCAGGTAGCGTTTGACCACTGGTTATTATGTCGGGAATGTCGCTGAAATCCACGACATAGGCCGGGTCTTCTGGCGCGTATGTGATTATAAACACGTAACCGCGATAGTCATGTGTCGTTGTCATCGTTCATAATCTCCAGTAACTTCCTGACATCGGATGGATGACACGTCTTACGTCCGCCGTGGGGCCGGACCACGGTAAGAACGCGCCCGTCGGCCCGATGATAAGTGCAATGGCTTCCTCTTTGATTAAACAGCACGAAGCCCTCGTGCGTGAGGAGCGCATCAATCTGGTTGAAGCGAACAGCCTTTGGGTTACTTTTCAGCGTTTCAATCAGTTTCTGTCGTCGCGTCACGTCGGTCTCTCGCAATTCATGCAAACTACCGGCTTCAGGTCTATTGTACCACCCTGAGGCACGATTATACGGGCCAGCTTTCCCTATTTCGTCGCCACAAAGTTCTCCGCCAGATTCCCATCGCCTTCCCCATCATACTTCGCCCACGCGGGGTAGGGAAACAGCGGACGCGACTTCGCCGGGTCGATCCCGTCTCCCGCCTTCGTCGCCACGATCACATCCGGCGCGATGCCCTCCTCCACCCACTTCACGATTTCGCCCAGCCAGTCCACGCCCGAGATTCCCGGACCGCCGCCGCAGTGGTAGCAGCCCGGCACCATAAAGAGCCGCGCATAGTCCGCCGCATTCGGATCCTTCGCCAGCACCGACTCGTAGTAGTCAATCGTCTCGCCCGCGGGCAGCGCCGCGTCGGACCAGCCGTGCCAGATGATCAGCTTGCCGCCCCGCGCATTCATCGAACCGAGATCGGGATCCATCGCGTTCAGCACCGTGCCGCCGAGGTGCGTGTCCTTCTTCCACGTGGCAAAGTCATAGGTCGAATAATCCCAGTCCGCATCGTGAAAGAAGAAATACTTGCAGATGTTCGTGCTGAAGGCAAAGCTCAGATTCACGCCACTCTCCGTCGGCCCCACAAGCCAGGAAAACCATCCCCCTGGGCCGCCTTCGGCCCCAATGGGGAAGCCCGGATAGATCGGTCCGTCCTGATTCTTCACGCCCTCATACACCACCGCGATTGCCTTGCGCTGGGCCTCGTTCAGATCGGGCACCTGCGCCAGATCGAATTTCGCCGCCGCCGGATTGTCGATGATGCCGTCTTTCAATCCATCCTGCTCGTCCGTCTGCTTCAACACCTCCTTCGCCAGTCGATCCAGATCGGCCTGTGTGAGCACCGTCTCCGTCAGTTTCTTCGGATCGGGATAAAAAGTCTGGGCCAGGTTGATGCCCATCGCCGCAAAGCCCGTCCAGTTGAAGGCCGGCGCGCCAGACACGATCCCGTCGAAATCCTCCGGATAGCGCTGCGCCTCCATCAGCGCCTGACCGCCGCCCCGGGAACAGCCCACAAAGTAGGACTTGCTGATATCCTGCCCGTAATAGGCCCGGATAATCGCCTTCGACACCTCCGCAGTCCGGTGAATCGCCACGTGGCCAAAATTCACAAAGGCCTCCAGGTCGTTCAGGGCCCAGCTTCCATCCGTGCCGCCCGCCTGATGCCCCGTGTCCGTGCCCGCCGTGGCATAGCCGTCGTTCACGGAACCGCGCACCGAATTCTGCACCGAGCCCACCAGCCCGCCACCGCCGCCCATCGCAAAGCGCCCATTCCACGCATCGGGCAGCAACACCTCAAAGCGGATCGCCTTCCCGATCACCCCGTCCACCTTCACATGCCCCACCCTCACCTGGCCCTGCTCCAAGGAACCCGCCACATGCACCGCCGACTCAATCCGCACATCCGGCAGACGAAGCGCGGCCAGGTCGACCGGCTTCATCACCGCGGGCAACGCGGGCGACTCCGCAAATGCATTTCCACGTGCAACCAAAACGGCAACGATAACGACAAGCCGAAACTGCCACTTCATGACAAGCTCTCCTGAAGATGAATAGGGTGATTAAAGCAACCCGAATATTAGCACGACCACCCCAACCCGGCACCAACAAAGAAAACCACGGGTGCCACCCACACGCGGGCCGCATCAAGCGGCCAACAGCTTGTGGGTCGAAGACGCGCCGTGGCGGGTGATGGGACTCGACTCAACAGCAGCCGCGGGATCCAATTCGAGGCAACTCAGGTCGTGCCACGCGACCCGGCAACGCCGGTTCGTGTGCCCGTCGCGCAGCCACTCAAGCCCTCAGTAGGCTGCCTGGCCGAACGGTATGCACTGCATTAACCTGCTATACAGCCGTTCATATCGATGCTATACTAAGCCCGGCAGGAGGCACGACATTGAGAACTTCCGAATCCCCCAGAAAGAACACGGAGACAGGCAGGCTCCCACAGCGCGTGCCCCGTTGGAAACGGCTACAGCGGGCCTTGCTCCTCACCCTTCTCGCAGCGGTGGTGGCCTACTTCGGCGGTATTTTCCTCGCGGGCGCTTGGATGAAACACGACCTCGCGGCCTTGGAAGACTTAATTCGCGCCCGAGGCGAGCCATTAACTCTCGAAGAACTGAATGCCTTCTACCCCGAAGTACCCGATGCCGAGAATGCCGCGCTGTGCTACCTGAAAGCTGGCGAAGTATTGGCCGCTGTTCACAACGAACAAGTGTATGACCCTCACCGCTCCAACCTGGAGAGCGACCTGAAGGGCAATGACTATACGTACGAAATGTTGAC
>JBIJDL010000340.1:0-7135 GCA_044344195.1 Candidatus Hydrogenedentales bacterium | reverse complement strand
GAAGAGATGCTGAGCAAGCGCGGAATTGTCTCCTGAGCGGCGTCCCGGCACGCGGTCCTTTCCCTCAGCCCACCATCTGAATGGTCGAGGATGCCGCGCGATTCCCAGGGGCAGTAGAATCGCCCCATTCTGCCGTCGCTGATGTCCCTGCTGTCCCTGCTGTCCCTGCAACCATCTGCAAGAACTGCTAATCAGTCAGCGTAGAGAGGATCATATGCCGCCACTCCTGGACAGGTTGAAATCAACGCCTCTGCTCCTGGCGGATGGTGCCTGGGGCAGCTACTTCATCGAACAACGTCTTGACGTGGCCTGCGAGCCTGCGGACGCCTGGAATTTGCGCCATCCCGACCTTGTCACCCGACTGGCGGAAGAGTACGCAGCCACGGCGGATATCCTGACCACCAACACCTTCGGAGCGAACCGGGTCCGCCTGTCGCGATACCAGCTAAATCAAAAAATGAAAAAGATCAACACGCGCGGCGTCGCAATATTGCGCGAGGTGGAACGTGCTCGCCGGATACTTGATCGGCCCCTGCTTATAGCCGGCTCCATGGGCCCCGTCCGCGGACCCAATGCTACTAACCCTGACGACCACGCGCTCTTCGACGTTTACCAGGAACAAGCCATCTGTCTTGCAGAGGCCGGTGCCAGCTTCTTACTGCTGGAAACCTTCAGCGATCCATCCGAAACGCGAATCGCCGTTCGGGCGGTGAAGTCTGCTACTCCCCTGGAAGTCGTTTGCAGTTTCGCCTTTCGAGAGAGCCAGCCGGGGCGCTATGAAACATGGTCGGACGATTCCGTCGAAGCAGCGCTGAAAACAGCGCTGGACGAAGGCGCGGATATGGTGGGTGCCAATTGCGTCCCCGCAACAGACGCCTTACCCATGCTGGTTGACACCATGCGCCGATTCACAGGGCCCACACCCCTCTGGCTCAAGCCAAACGCAGGCACGCCCACCGGGAGGAAAGCCGGGTCACATCCACCTCGTACCACCAGAGACAGGATACGCGCTTTCTGGGTACGATGGCTGGAGGATGCGGTCGATTTCATCGAAGACGACCAATGGAATGACCGATTCTGGCTGCACTACCCCCATCCGTTTTCCGGAGCTCCGATGGACCGCATCCTCGAGGCCCTGGGCCATGGCGTGATCGGGGGCTGTTGTGGCACGTCGCCACCCGACATCAAGCGCCTGCGGCAGGCCCTCAGTCACAGGGCAAACCTCTCGTAGCTTTTCCGCCTCCCAAATAAAACGCCACGACCAACACAATCAGGCCGCGGGCGCAGCACCTGTCGGAACAGGCCCTCCAGAAAGCGTTGAACCGCCCCATTGAATAATCGAGGCCCTCTCTGCGTCCATATGCCATCGACGTAACACCAGGCAGGGCCTGAGGAGGTTAGCAGCATGAAGCAATTGCGTAGTTGGACCACTATGACGCTGGCGGTCGTAACGCTGGCACTTGTAACGGTATTCCTTGCACCAGAAGCCAATGCCGGTGTGCGCGTGATTCGGACACCGATCCCCGGCGGGTACTATGGCGGCTACTACGGCGGCGGCCACTGCGGCCCCATCTACCGCCCCCCCGTGCACCACTGTTCCTACGCGATGCAACAGCGGCGCGTCTTCATTGGCTATGACCACTGCGGCAGGCCGATGTATCAAATCTACTACGTGCAAGTGCGCACCGGCGGATGCCGCTGACCGCAGTTAGACTGACCCTTCCGTGCTCCAGCGCGGGCCACTGGCGGTTCTCTCCGAGGCGCGCTACAATAGCGCCTCGACCCCCATGGCCTGTACTGGAGCCGTTGTCTTGCGATCGCTTGTAATTCTCACGTTCATGTCGGCACTGTTCGCCGTCCTTTCTCTTGGTTCATCCAACGCCGCCGCGCACCCCCTCGGCGACTTCTCCATCAACCAGTACTTCATTGTGGATGGAAGCGCGCCACGCCCGACTGTTCATTTCCTGCTGGACGTGGCCGAGATCCCCTCGTTCACCGAGCTGGACATGCTCGACACCGACTACGACAGCCAGTTGAGCCCTGAGGAAGTGGAAGCCTATCTGGACCAGCGCATCCCCCAGCTCGCCCGCTTCATTCACATGAAAATTGACGGCGCGAACGTGCCGGTTACGGTAACCTCGCACAAGCTCATTCTCCTCGAAGGCAACGGCGCCATGCTGGTCTTCAATATCCTCCTGAGCCTTGAGGCGCAGGTGGGCTGGCCCAAGTCCCCCTTCACCCTGCAGCTCGAATCGGAGAACTATCCCGATGAACAGGGAACCCGGGAGTGCCTCCTTCTGCCTGGCGAACAACTGGCCGACACCACCTCCGCCCTTGCACCGGAAATCGTGGGCGAGCAGCAGCGCGTGGAGCAGAACGCGGTTCCCGCCGGGGTCTATGGGAACCGCCGCGCAACCTTCGCCCTGCACATGAGTCCCGGTGAACACCGGAACAGCGCGAGCCTTCCGCCAGTCGATACCCTGCGCGATTTCTCCTGGACCTCCACGGTGCGCATGGCACGGGAGCAGGGCGAGACGGGACTCGCCAGGGGCATCGCCGGGGCCGTCCTTGATTCGGGTTTCCGTCCGGGTATGCCGGGCCAGGCAAAACCACTGGTCGCCGTGGCGGATGGCGTGACAGTGGAAAAAGTCTCCACCGGAGTGCGGGAGGGCGGTGTGACCCTGGCGAGTCGCCTCCTGGATCGGATTTCCGAAATCGTGCGACGGGACGAGTTCCCACCACCCGCTCTGCTGGCGGTGGGCCTGGCTATCGCGATGGCGCTCGGCATGGGCCACGCTTTCGCGCCCGGCCACGGCAAGACGGTAATGGCCGCCTATCTAATCGGAGAGCAGGGCACCGCATGGCATGCGGTGATACTCGGCATCGTGGTCACCATCACCCACACCTGGAGCGTGATCCTTCTGGGGCTCGTCACCCTATATTTCGAGGGAATCATCAGCGAAAGCCAGGTCAACTTCTGGACGGGCGTCCTCTCCGGCGCGATCATTATCGGTATTGGCGCGATGCTGTTTCGCCAGCGCTATCACCTGCTACTTGCCAGCGCACAGGGCAAGCCCGGCGACTGGCGCTTCTACCATGGCCACGATCACGCCACGGACGAGCTTGCCCTCATCCCCTTGAAGCCCGGCGTCGCCCCCTCCTATCGCAACATTCTCTGGCTGGGCGTTTCCGGCGGCGTGGTGCCCTGTCCCGCAGCGCTCATCGTGTTGCTGCTGGCGCTCAAGGTGGGGCGCCTCTCCTACGGTCTCGCGCTTATCTTCGCATTCAGCCTGGGGCTCGCCGCTGTGCTGGTCGTCATCGGACTTCTCGTGGTGCGGGCATCGCGGCTGCTCCAGCGGCAGAAGCTCACCGACCACCCCATCCTGCGGCTGCTCCCCCTCGGCTCCGCCGCGCTGATCACCCTCCTCGGCACCTGGGTCGTAGTGTGGACCCTGCTCCAATTCGATGTGCTGCGCTTCGGGTAGCGCATTCCAATTCCGTGAAGTTCCGTGCCCTTCCGTGGTCAGATCGTTTTCCCTATTCCGGGATGGCCATCGGGCCGAAGACCGGCAAAGCCATGCCCGCTTCATCGGTGATGTTGCAATAAGGATCAATGCCCCGGCCGTACCAGAGCTGCGCGCCCGCCGGGAATTCGTTCACCCAGATCAGCAGGGCATTCGGATCGTCCGGGGCGATCTCCACGTTAAACACGCAGGGCTTCACCACGCCTTCGGGCCCTTCGCTCACGGAGAAGCCACTGGGACGGCTCGCGGCAACGAGCTTGCCGTTTACGCCGCTGAAGGTCACACGCAAGTGCTGGCCATAGCCGGTGCCCACGCGCTGCATGCCGGCTACAAGCGGACCCGCCTGCAACTTGCCGCCGAACAGGTTCGCTTCGGCGATGTTGGCCAGGCGATACCCGAGGGTCTTGAGGCCCGACGTGCCGATGTGAATGCCATCGTCCAGCCCCAGATCGACAGCGGGCACCACGGCCGTGTTTGGAACTTCGGTGGTGGTGCTCAACTGAATCGCCTGGATCCGATTCCAGGACGCTTCGTCCCAAGGTAGAATCACCCGGCCAAGCTGGACGTAGTAGAAAGGCAGATCCGGGTTGTTAAAGTCGCGGCGCATGGCCTCGATGAGGGCTTTAAACTTGTCCGCAAAAATGGCGGACGCCTCGGCGTTGGCATCGGACTCGCCCTGGTACCACAGCACGCCCCGGACCTTGCCGCCGGCGGCTGCCACTTGCTTCACCATGGAGCCATAGAGCGAAGCGCCGCCCTGATCCTTCAGCGCGGGATCCCAGCCCTGCATGGAAGTGCCGCCGTGCGCCGAAGCAATGAGCCCGACGGGACGCCCCGTGCGACGAACCATCTCTTTGGCGAAGGCCATGCCGAGGCCAGCGCCCTTGTGGCCGTCGCGCCAGTAGCCGATCTGCTGCTGACGCACTTCTTCACCCTGCGCGGCATCGAAATGGATCGCATCGGGCGACTCGGGCAGGGTGTGGAGGGGCTCCTGGGCCACGCGCCACTCATAGCTCATGGAATAGGTGTTGACGCGCGGATCGGGCGTCTCTTCGTTGACCCGGTTGCCCACGCCCTGCATGTTCGACTGTCCCGCGAGCACCCACACATCGCCCACGAGCACAATGAGCGCCTCGTCGGACGCGAGGGCCGCGCCATTGGCGGTCACCCGCACCTCAACCCGGTAAGGCCCTCCTGCGGGAACGGTGGGAATCGATGCGGACCACGCGGCGCTGGCCTCTCCCACGGGCGTCCAGTCCACGACAACTTTCTGCACCGCCGACACGCGGGCTTCGAGCGCACCGGTCTCCGTGGCGGTGCCCGAAAGGGATAGCGTGGCGGTGCCATCGGCGTCGCACTGTACCACCTGGTAATCCGTAAGACCCGCCGTGATATCGAGGGCCAATACCGTTGGCGACAGAAAAGACAGACCGGCCATGGCCAGAATGATGGCGAAACGATGCATGGGAGTTCTCCAGAAAAAACGTTCGAATTCCGCGCCTTGCTGCGGAGTGGGAAGGATTGCACGCTCCGAGGACGGAACACAACACGGCAATCTATTGTTGCTCCGCCCGCAATTGTTCGCCATAGGTTTTCCACGCCGCCATGCTCTTTTCCAGATTGCCCCGGATGTCGCCCTTCACGTTGTAGCACTGCAATCCCACCGGGCCGGTGTAGCCGAGTGACTTCAACTTCTTCAGCACGCCGTAGACGTCAAAGGCCCCTTCACCCAGCGGCTGAATAAGCCGGTCCCAGTCGCCGTCGTGCTCCGCGCCGTTGATGGAGACGAAGAAGAGCTTGGGCGAGGCCTTGTCGAGCAGTTCGTCAACTCGCGCGCCATTGCCCGCCTTCAGTTCATGGCACAGGTTAAAAGTCACCCCCACATTATCACGCTCGACCTGCTCCACCACCCGCAACGCATCGTCCAGCGTCGCCACGTGGAAACCCGCATGGGGATAGAGCGCCACGCGAAGGCCCGAGGCCGCCGCGAGATCGGCAATCGCCTGAATGGCCTTCACCGCCTTCACATCGTCTTCCGCCTCGCCCTGCACGGTCAGCCAGAGGTCCACGCCCGTGCCGTTGAGCCGCGCGATGGCGCGAACGAGTTCCTCGCTGAAGGCGGGCTCCTTATCTACGTGGCAGGGCACATAGACATTGAAAATCTTCAGGCCCTGAGCCTCAAAGGCGGCCAGACGCGCATCCAGATCCACCTCGTCCTGGTAGCTGATCCCCCCATAGCCCAGCTCCTCCAGGCAGGCCGCCTGCTGCGCTGGTGTCCACCTATCGCGGCCGACGCCGTTGTCGAAGGCGAAGAAGGGATTTTCAGCAACGGCGGCGAAACCGAAGGCACAGCACACAAACAGGATGAAGGTTCTCATGGCACTCTCCTCTCAAGTGGCAGTTGACATCTATCAACTATCAACAATCAACTATAATGGTCCATCTTGATCCGGTGGCCCGCCCGATAGTAGCGTATGGGCTCAATCCACCGAGGCGGCGTGGAACCCCACCAACCTTATCTTACCAAGGCTGAATCATGAATGATATAGAACGCTTTATCTCCGGATTCCGGGTATTTCAAAAGGATTACTTCGGGCCACAGAGCGACCATTTCGAGCCGCTGAAGCACGGCCAGAGCCCGAAAACCATGATCATCGGCTGCTCCGACTCCCGGGTCGATCCCGCGCTGCTGACGAACAGTGCGCCGGGCGACATCTTCATGGTGCGCAATGTGGCCAATCTGGTCCCGCCCTATGTGTCCGATGGCGGACAGCACGGCGTGAGCGCCGCCCTGGAGTTCGCTGTGTGCATTCTGGATGTGGAGCACGTTATAGTGCTCGGCCACTCCCAATGCGGCGGTATCAACGCCCTCATGAACGGCAACTGCGAGGCCAAAGGCGGCACCTTCGTCTCCCGGTGGATGTCCATTGCCGCGCCGGCCAAGGAACAGATCGTCACCGAACTGGGCGAGAAAGATCCCGCCTTTCAGCAGCGGGCCGCCGAACAGGCCGCGATTCTGCTGTCGATCGAAAACCTGCACAGTTTCCCCTTTATCGACGAACGGATCACGGCGGGCAAACTCTCTCTTCATGGCTGGTACTTCGACCTGCGCGAAGGCGAGCTTCTCGAATATCGCGCCGATCTGGGCCGCTTCAAGAAACTGACGGGCGGCGTGAAGGTCTGAGGCTACGCAAAAACCTCTTCCACCACATGCCCGAAGACATCCGTCAGACGTCGGGCGCGCCCTTCGAAGTGGTAGGTGAGTTGCTCGTGGTCGAAGCCCAGGGCCGCGAGCATGGTGGCGTGGAGATCGTGGATGTGTACCTTGCGCTCCACCGCGCGGAAGCCGAGTTCATCCGTCGCGCCGATGGCCTGGCCGCCGCAGACTCCCCCCCCCGCCATCCACACGCTGAAGCCGTAGGGGTTGTGATCCCGGCCCATGGAGCCCTGCATCACCGGTGTGCGACCGAATTCGCCCGCCCACACGATGAGCGTGCTCTCCAGCATGCCCCGCTGGCGTAAATCGCGGATCAAACCCGCGATGGGCCGGTCGATCTTCGCGCCGTTCGCCTTGTGGTTGTCCGAGCACTTGTCGTGGCCGTCCCAGTCGT
>JBIJDL010000338.1:0-7155 GCA_044344195.1 Candidatus Hydrogenedentales bacterium | reverse complement strand
CTCGACCGCCACAAACCCGCTTCACTTCTCAGCCGCCATCTACAGCACCGCCTCCACGGCCTCCTTGCCGTTGACGGCAATATGCGAGGGGCCATACGTCTTCAGAAGTTCCTGCAGGAGCAGCCGGCTGGTAAAATCGTCTTCTGAAATCAGTGTCTTCATAACATTCTGCCTTTCGTCATTACGCGTTGTTTAGAGGCCACTTCATAGCATTTCAAAACGCTACCTCCAGGCCTGGTCCTCCGGAACTATCATTCCTGTGCATTGTGTGTGAGAGCGGTTCTCCAAAGAAAGGTCCCGAAAGGTATTATTATTTTCCCTCGTTTTCCAAGATACTTTCCGCATCGTCGGGATAAAGTTCCTGCAGGCAATCAACGCACAGACTGTGGCTGAATTCCGCGCCCGTATGATTACTGACATACACCTCTACTTGTTGCCAGAACCCTTTGTCATTGCGAACTTTCTTGCAGTTGCAGCAGATCGGGATAATGCCCTTCAGCGTTTTGATATGCTCAATGGCCTCCTCCAGATCACGAATCTTTTCCGACAGCTTGACTTCCATTTCTATCATGCGTCGACCGACCTCGACACAGGCGCGGAGTTCATTGGCATCAAACGGTTTTCGAAGACAGTCGTTTGCCCCAGCATCGAGTCCTGCGACAATGTCGGCCCTTTCGCCTTTTGCAGTCACCATAATGATGTATGGCTGTCTATTGGTTTGCCGAGCCCGAGTCAGCCTGACAACTTCCAGACCATCCATCTCCGGCATCATCCAGTCGAGAATCAGCAACAAAGGCGCATCAGGGCGCTGCATCACTTCCCAAGCCTCAGCACCATTAGCAACCTCAATGACATTATGTCCTAATCTATTCAATATGCCGGACAATACGGCGCGGGATGTGAAATCATCTTCAGCAATCAGTATCTTCATGGTGTTTCCCTTACTCAACCTTGAAATTCACTTCTCATCGCCTCTTTCAACCGATTGAACTGGGCTTCCAATTGGGCCATGCCTGCTCTGACGGTGTCTAGATTCCCGGCTTTCGCCGCCTTCTCCATATCGAAGGCCACCCCGAGCAGCGCCTCGCCTCCAACGCTGGCGGACGCCCCCCTGATGGTGTGGGCCTGACGTTCGACCACCGAAACATCGCCAGCTTCCAGAAAATCCTTCAAGGATTGAATCTGACGGGGGATGTCTTCGAGGAAGGCCCCAATTATGGTTTTGGCCAAGTCTTCGTCATCCATCAAGCGTTCCATCATACCCGCCTTGTCAAAAACGAGAGACGCCGTACTCTCGGTGACCTCCCCGGCGCCATCCACGGTATCCGCTGCAACTATATCCCTGGTCTCTTGCCTTCCCTCTCCCTCTTGCGGTAGCCATTTGTCGAGTGTGTCGGCCAGCTCCTGTGGATTGACGGGCTTTGATATGTAATCGTTCATACCCGCCGCGATGCATTTTTCGCGGTCGCCCTGCATGGCGTGGGCGGTCATGGCGATGATGGGAATGTCGTGATTGCGGACAAATGATCGGGTATCCCTGATCTTGGCGGCGGCTTCGTAGCCGTCCATTTCGGGCATTTGGCAATCCATGAGCACCAGATCGTAGGGGATGGATTCCAGCGCCTTGACCACCTCGGCTCCATTGGCCACGGCGTCGGCCGACAGGCCTAGTTTCTTGAGGATATGGAGGGCCACTTTCTGGTTGACGACGTTGTCCTCGGCGATGAGAATGCGGGGCTGTGCCCGCTTGCGCTCGGCGATGCTATGGCGCGTGACCAGTTCCTGGCGGCCTTGGGGCTTCTCGCTCGTCCAGCCGGTCAGGATTGTTGCGAGACAGTCAAAGAATATCGACTGCTTGACTGGCTTGGGCAGATAGCCTTCAAAACCGATTTCCTCCATACGCGCCGCATCGCCACGTTTACCGAACGAGGTCATCATGATCAAGCGCGTCTCCGCGAGGTCTGGATCGGCCTTTATCTGTTTTCCCAGTTCCTCGCCGTCCATTTCCGGCATCAGCATGTCCAGGATGGCGGCGCGATATGGGTCGCCTTGCCCGGCGGCGGCCCGAAGTTTCTCCAAGGCCGTTCGGCCTCCCTCGACCTCGTCATGGCGGAATCGCCAGGATTCGAGCAGCCCTCCCACTACCAGTCGATTCGTCTCGTTGTCGTCAACCGCGAGAACACGAAGGCCTTCGAGCCTGGCCGCCACATCATACGGCAGCGGCGAGGCTGGATGGGCACCTGGGGGCTGCTTTTCGAATACAGCCTCAAACCAGAAGGTTGAGCCTTCACCGTCAACGCTGTCGACCCCAATTTTCCCGCCCATCAGCCCGGCGAGTTGTCTCGATATTGTCAGGCCCAGGCCCGTGCCGCCATACTTGCGCGTGGTCGAGCCGTCGGCCTGAGTGAAGGCCTCGAAAAGCGCCTCTTGCCTATCCTTTGGAATACCGATTCCCGTGTCGCGAACCGAAAAGCGCACCTTGGCACGCGCATCGTCCTCCTCGACCAGTTCCGCCACGACAGCGACCTCGCCCTTTTCGGTGAACTTGATCGCGTTACCGCAGAGGTTGGTCAGCACCTGGCGCAGGCGTCCAGGGTCACCCCTCAGCAATGAGGGAACATCGGGACGCGTAAGACAGTTGAACTCCAAGCCCTTGTCGTGAGCGCGCATGGCCAGCGCATCGCCGAAGCTCTCGAGTGTGGTCCGCAGGTCGAAATCCAGCGTTTCCATCTGGAGTTTGCCCGCTTCTATTTTCGAGAAGTCCAGGATGTCGTTGATCAGGTCCAAGAGCGAATCGCCGCTGTTTCGGATAACTTCGGCGTACATGCGTTGATCAGCTGTCAGCTCCGTATCCAGCAGCAGACCCGTCATGCCGATTACGCCGTTCATGGGCGTTCGGATCTCGTGGCTCATGTTCGCCAGGAACTCGCTCTTGGCCGCATTGGCCATCTCGGCTTTGGCAGCCATCGAGTTAGCGATTGCGGTTTGATTCGCAAGGTCGTCGTTTACTTGGCACATTTCCGCCTCCTGCGCCTTACTCTCGGTGATGTCCCAATTGGTGCCGAGCATATGAACGGGTTTGCCTGATGCGTCGCGCTGCACTGTGGCAAGGCTGCGGATGTAATGAATACTGCCATCGGGCCAGACCACGCGGAACTCGGTATTGAAATCTTTTTCACCCCGCAACGCCATCTGGATCTCTTCGTCGCCTCGCAGTCGGTCTTCCGGATGAACCCCCGCTTGCCAGGCTTCATAAGCGCCGCTGAACCGGTCCTGCGTGATTCCGTACAGGCGAAACATCTGGTCGTCCCAGATCAGACGGTTGTTGACAACGTCGTAGTCCCAGATGCCCACACCGCCCGCGCGCGTGGCCAGCGACAGGCGGTCGGTGATATTTTTCAGCTCCTTTTCGGTCGATTTGCGCTCGGTGATGTCCTCCTTTACCGCGATGAAGTGCGTGATAGCGCCGTCCTCGGCCAACACGGGCGAGATTGAGGCCGACTCCCAGAACAGCTCACCGTTCTTTTTCTTGTTGTGGAATTCCCCGCGCCATACTTTTCCGGCGCGGATCGCGCTCCACAGGTCAGCGTAGGCTTCCGCAGACATTTCGCCGGATTTCAGCACGCGTGGGTTATGACCGATGGCTTCTTTGGCTGTGTAACCGGTGTGTGCCGTGAACGCCGGATTGACATATTCGATAGTGCCAGCGGTGTCCGTAATCACGATGGTTGACGGGCTCTGCTCGATCGCAGTGAGAAGTTTGTGAAATTCCGCTTCCTGCGCCTTGCGCTCGGTGATGTCCCTCACCGTCGCCTGCAGGATTTGCTTGCCCTCCAGTTCCATTGCGGAAAGGAGCACTTCCGCTGGAAAACTCTTTCCCGTGTCTTTACGCTTGTGAATCCATTCAAAACTGTTGAGCCCTTCTTTCAGCGCCGTTGCGATTTTTTCGTCGTACTTGGGCATCGAGTCGCGGCCGTCCGGCTGTTTGGCAGGCGACAGGTCCGCTGGATTCAGCGAGCAGAACTCTTCCTTCGTAGCGTACCCGAACATCGAGAGCGCCATCGGGTTGCAGTCGAGAAAACCCGTATCATCGAGGGTCATGACGGCATCGGCGGTGGACTCATAGAGCGTGCGAAAGAGCGCCTCTTTCCTGGCCAGGTTCGCTTGCTGAGCCTGAATGCCCTTGTCGGTCCGCAGCAGCAGAACATACAGGAATCCCAACAGCGTGGGCAAAAGAACCAGCGCACCTCCAGCCAACAGGATAACGAGTTGCTGGAACGTCGCCTTTGCTGCGGAAATGTCGTGCAGGATGATCAGGTCGCCGATCTCGGCGCCGGAGACGTCAGACAGCGAGTCAATCAGCACTTGCCACGATTTGCCGTTGAAGGCTGCTTCCGTGGTTACCTTTTTGTCCGTGTGCCCCAACTCATCCACGAGGTGGTCACATTCGGAAGGAAACGAGGACAGGGAGGAATAGGTCAATAGCTCATTGGGGAACCGGTCCCACTCCCCTTTCCGGCCCAACATCTTCATGCCCGCTTCCCACTGGCTTCGATCCAGAAGGTTTTTTCGGACGGACACCGCCAATTCGACCTCGTGTTCCTCGGCAATATCTTTCAGGATAGGTGCGATCTCCTCGCCCAACTCCAGGTAGCCGACGAGGGTGTTGCCATCAAAGACCGGTCGCACCACGCGCAGCGTGAGGGTGCCAAGCGGCCCCAACTCGATGCCCCAGGCCGTCTGCCCGGTACGCTCTGCCTCGAGCGTGGTGAAACGGTCTATCCGATCGCCGGTCATGTCCGGCTGATGTACCCGCAACAGGTTAACGCGGTCGGGACGCTGAAAAGAGAGCTCCGTGACGGCATGCTCGGCCCGGAGTTGATTGAAGAGGGGCTCGTACTCCGCCAGAAGACGGTCTCTGTCCTGCGCCTTGAGCGCATCGATCAACGTCGCCTCGCGGCCCAAGTCCTCTTCAACGAGGTTCAGTATCTTGGATTGCTCTTCTAGAGATCGCTCCAGATCGTATGAAGTCGCCGCCAATTTTTCCACGCTGGATTGCGTCAGGTTATCTTTTTCTATGTTCAGGAGAGCCGCTGCGAATCCACCGACCAGCAACAGCAGCACGCTCGCCAGCGGAAACAGCAACCGCCCCCGAATCGGTTTGATCGTGAATTCCCCCTCGGACCGGGCCGCAACAATCCACGACCCCAGCACGATCAGGAGCGCCAGCATTATCCCTATGGGCAGAGCCGAATCCACGGCAATGTCCCATTTCCAGTTCCCCGCGTTGATGTCCATCCCCAGCATGGCGATCAGTTCGCCGGATTGGGGATCGGATATTGGGACGAGCGCCGAGAGCCATGTGCCCCAGCGGTCGGTGATGGGGCCTTCGACCACCTCGGCTCGGGTGTCGAATGCCTTGAGGTATCCAGGGGAGACTTCCTCGTAGATCTGCCCCGCAGGCGACTCGTTCTCGGAGCCGTCAGGCTCGCTGTCCACAAAGAAGAACACGGACCCATCCGCCCTGCGGCCCATGAGATAGATGAACCGGCATTTGTCGTTGGCCTTTTGGATGGAGGCCAACTGCTCCTTGAGCAGCAGGTAGTCCCTCGAAGCGAGATCGGCTTCCGTACCGGAAAGCGCCCTTATGCGGTCGAGGTCTATCGCTCCCGTCACCGTTCGCGCCTGCCCGAGCAAGTCCTCGCGCATGGCCCATTCCGCTCGTTGCACCATCCACCCAGCGAGCAGCACCCCAACTACAAGCAGCCCTGCTACCGGGGCGAGGGCGTGTCGCTTCACACCTGGCGAGTGCTTTTGGTCCCTTCTTTTTTCGATCATATTGAGCCTCCAATGCGCTGATGTAACCCTGCAATGAGGCGAAGCAAAGCACCCTTGCCACGTCCCTGGCCGCATTTGAGGCGTTCTGGTTGGTCGGACGCTTTCATACCCTGTCTCCATTGCCGTTCGGTGCTGCGCTGCTTCGATCCAACACTTCGCGTACTTTGCGCAGCAGGTCTTCTCGGCGGAAGGGTTGGAAGCGTTGTTCTTCATGTTGGCCTCTTTCCAGCATCGTCGCCGTTCCCCTGGATTTCGGGAGGGTGTTCCTACTCGCACTCCGCAGCAAAGACAACACGGTTACGTCCTGCATCCTTCGCCCGATAGAGCGCAGCGTCGGCTGCAGCCAACATGGTGTCCGCCGTACTGTCACCGCTTGCCGAGGCAACACCGATACTGACGGAGACGGGAATGTCGCAGCCCTTGGTCGCCATCGGACTTTCCGCCACAGCGGTGCAGATCCGAAGATAGGGACATTCCTTCGGACTGTCCGTGCAGCCGGGGATAACCACGATAAACTCTTCGCCTCCAAATCTGCCAATGAGGTCATATTCGCGCAAATCATCTTGAATGCGTTGGGCGACGCCGCAAAGCACATCATCTCCGATAAGATGCCCGTGTGTATCGTTGACTTGCTTGAAATGGTCGATGTCACACATGCCGACACACAACCGCGTTGACGATCTTTTTGCCCGCGCGATTTCTATTTCCAAGGCGTGCAGTATGCCACGCCGGTTCAGCGTGCCGGTTAATGGGTCATGCGTCGATTGGTGCACCAGAGCCTCTTGCAGTTCGACCATTCTCTGTCCGACTCGCATTCTGGCTTGCAGCTCCGTAGCGTCAAACGGCTTGGCAAGATAGTCATCCGCTCCGGCGTCGAGCGCCGCGACAATGTCGGCCTTCTCGCCCTTGGAAGTAAGTATGATGATATATGGCGGTTGCGGAGACTGGAAGGTACGGACCATGCGCACCACTTTCAGCCCATCCATTTCCGGCATCATCCAATCGAGAATGACCAGTTTTGGCGCATCGGCTTTCTGTAGTTCATCCCATGCCTCGACGCCGTTGACGGTTTCCAGCACCTCATGCCCGCCCTTTTTGATCACGGCAACAAGCACGGTGCGGGACGTGAAATCGTCTTCGGCAATCAGAACGCGCACGGATAGGCCTCTCTCTCAGGAGACCAATCCCAGACTGCGGAGCTCTTCGAGGAGCTTCGCTTTCCGGATGGGTTTGGTCAAATACACGTCACACAGATTGTGGAAGGCCGCCATCGCGTTCTTCAAGTCGGCCAGCGCGGTGACCATGATTATTTTTGGT
>JBIJDL010000337.1:0-7159 GCA_044344195.1 Candidatus Hydrogenedentales bacterium | reverse complement strand
GGTTCATCGTCTCCGGGTAATACACCGCCACGTCGATGACGGGCTCGGCGCGCTCGTCGAGGAGGTGGAAGTCCCGCTGCCACTGCGCCACGGCGTAGGGTGGCTCGAAGAGCACGTTGTGGCGCGTGTAGATGTTGTCGCCGTTCGTGGTGAGGGTGCTGAAGAAGCGCCCGGCCACGCCGCGCGCGCTGTGGTAGCCCGCGGGCTCATAGCCCAGGTCGATGCCGTAGAGCCGGGCGGCCGTCGCGGCCAGGCGCGTGGCGTAGAAATTCTGCTCGAAGCTGTCGGTCTCGTTGGTGAGGCGGATGCCGCCGTTGCCGATGGCCTTCATGGACTCCGCCTGGCCCGTGAAATCCGTGCCCGCCTCGCGGAAGCCCCAGCCGCCCGAGGACTCATAGATAAGCGTCTTCGGCAAGGCGGCACGCGTCGTATGGGCCCAATGGTCGCACCATTCCGTCATCGAATCCGTGTACCATGCCGTCATATCGAGACGGCCGCGAGGCGTGCGATAGGTCTCGGGCAGTTGCGGCGCGATGGCGTCAAAGCTTGCGAAGTCTTCGGCCCACGCCATGTTCAGCGCATCGAGCGTGGAGTAGCGTTCCTTCAGCCACGCTTGAAAATCGGCCCGCGCGAGATCGTCGCCCGCCCACCAGCCGATGTGGGCGTGCATCTTCTGTCCCCGCGCTCCCAGCGCGCCGCCCGCCCCCGCCGGATACTGCGCCTCGCCAAAGTTCCCGCTCGGCCCGAGGCGCACCGCTTCCAGCACGCCCATGGGCTCATAGTGATCGCCAAAGGCCTTCAGCACCCGCTCCACATGGCGCAGGTTGCCTTCGTTCCAGATCGTGGGCACCGCATTCTCGTCGCCATGTTCCAGGCACTTGAAGCCCACGTTTTCCTCCGACTCCAGATACCACGTCGGCAGGGCAAAGGCGGATGTGACCACGAGATTGGGAAACCACTTCAGGCCCCGCGCCGTGAGCGCCTCCACAATGGTGTCGTAGTGGGTAAAGTCGAAATTTCCGGGCGTGGACTCGATAAGGTTCCAGCGCACGAAGCACTCCGCCGACGTGAAACCCATGAGCCGCGCCAGGGGTGCATACTCGCGAATGTTGTCCAGCGCCACCGTCAGCGAAGGCGGATCGCCCGTGTCCGGAATGCCGATGGTGCAGTTAAGCTGCATCGGTCGCTGAAGCGTGAGCATAGGCTCCACCAGCAACGGCACCTCCGCCGCCAGGGCCGTCCACCGCGCCTCATCCACCACCGGATACGCCCGTATCGCGATGAGCCCCTGCAAGCCCGCAATCTTCAAATGAGGATGGGCAGTCCCAGTCGGCAGCTTCGGATTCGCAAATTCAAACAGCGCCCGGCGCACCCGCTGCTGATTCAGCCGCGTGAACGACACCGCACGCAGCGGCGCCGAATAGGTGCCTTTGAAAGCGTCGTCTGAGAGCAAGGTCGGCTGGATCACCCCCGCGTTATCGTCGAAGAATTCTACTTCCAGGTAGACTTTGTCGGAATCCGGCAAGAGCGTCGAGTTGATTAGGAAATCCCAGGTCACCTTGCTGTATGCGTTTCGGTCCGGCGCTATGTCCAGCGTCGCAATACCCCCGCGCTCCAGCGTGTGGGTAACTTCCGGATTAACCAGCGTAGCGGCGCCTGGCTCGGCCGAGGAGGCTTGGAACAGAAGCGTGTCCGGAGGCGCAGCGGGGGAGGGTAGGGCGGCGAAAAGCAGGCAGATAAGGACAATAAGGCGAATCAACATGGGGCTCTCCCGGTTAGTGCATCGACACGCTATTGCACCTGATTACCGGGAGCGGAGTCAATCCCGTGCCACTATTCTCCAACTTTCCGGAGGGCCGCATTCAACAGGTCGCGGGACAGAAACATTCCCCCGCGAATCAGATCGTTCATAATGTCTCTGGCGGAGGGTATGTATCCACGATTCTTGGCGGCCAATACAATGCCCAGAGTGCCCCTCACAGGTATCGCATAGCATGCTGCACACTTCCTTGCCGCAAGATCATCAATAACGGCTTCAGTACCTGCCTCTTGAAAGGCGTAGGCGAGGACGGAGGATTCGCCAGCGCCTAGCCCCCATTCGCGGATTGTATCTGGCACAGAAGCATCGGGTACGCATTCGAGCCAGGGAATCTCGTGACGCATGCGAGTCGTGACATCATCAGGGCCCTTTCGCTGGATCTCCGTTACGACAGATTGAGGGACCAGAATCCGTCTCCCGAAGTGACGCAGCAAATCAAGATGATGTCCACGGCTCAAGAATATGAGTGGGGAAGCGTTCACTACGACCGTCTCAGTCACGCGCCAATTCTCGATCTAGCTCGTCGAGGTCTACGTGGAACGAGTCCTTCCCCATTCGGGCGAGTGCGAGGAGGAAATCGGTGCGACAAAGCCCCGCCACCTGGGCGGCCACCTCCTGCGAAATTTTACCGTTCTCGTACCATGTGGCGGCGGCGGCGAGGCGTAGTTCTCCGGAGATGTCGGACGGGGAGAGTCGCAGTGCGGCCAGTACGCTCTCCGGTAGCTCCATTGTGAGGGTTGCCATGTCGGCGTTCTCCGTGATTTTTGACCGGCTTTATTGTAACAGTTTCAAGACGAGAAGGGGCAACGATCGATTCCACTTCGTAGGCGCACCACCCTCAAGCTCCCTTTTCGCTCCACTGGGTGTAAGTCTGGCAACCGAAGCCTCCAATTCATTGATGAGTATCATTTCCATGCCGATAGGTATTCTTTTCGAGCGACACCCGATCTGCTATACTTTTGTCATCCTCGAATCCGAGAGAAAGGGTTTCAAATGATATTGCCTGTAGCGATACGAGACGGTGCCATTGAGGCTTTTTGTCGGCGGCATCACTTGACCAAGTTGGCATTTTTCGGTTCTGTCTTGACCGACCGATTTGGTCCCGACAGCGATATCGACATTCTTTTTGAGTACCACCCGGATCACGTTCCGACCTTGTTCGATGTGGCGGCGATGGAGGCCGAACTGAGCGAAATTCTCGGACGAAAAGCCGACATGCGAACCGCACGGGATCTCAGTCGGCATTTCAGGGACGAAGTGGTGCGAACCGCGTTGATTCAATATGCTGCTTGATTCTGATCGTAACCGAATCCTGCACATGCTCGAAGCCGCGCGCGAAGGGATGGCCTTTGTGCGGTCTCGAACGCAGGCCGATCTTGCCACGGACGCCCAACTTCGATTCGCACTTGTTCGCGCGCTGGAGATCATCGGGGAGGCGGCCAGTAGGATCGATCCAGAGTTTCGCCGAACCCATCCAGAGATCCCGTGGCAGCCGATCATCGGTGCCCGTAATCGGCTCGTTCACGCCTACTTTGACATCGATCATGATATCGTCTGGGCCACGGCCACACAGGCACTGCCCAAGCTCGTCCCCATGCTTGAAGTGCTGTTGGAGGCGGAAGAAAAATCCTGAGCGCGTCTCACGCGCGCTTTTCCCGAATCCGAACTCCCCCTACGGCACCAGCACCACCTTCCCCGAGCTCTTCCTGTCCGAAATAAACTTCTGCGCCTTGGCCGCTTCCACAAGCTTGAACTCATGCCCCACCACGACCGTCAGCTTGCCGTCCAGCAGCCACGAGTGCAGATCCCGCATGGCGTTCGCCATCGCCAGGGTGTCGCTGGTGTAGGCCATCAGATGAAAGCCCGCGACGATCCAGTTGCGCGCGAGGAGCGTGCGCGCCTCGATCATCGGCGGCTCCTTGCTGGCGATACCCAGCGTCACGAGCAGGCCCCGGGGCTTGAGGCACTTGAGGCTCTTCGCGAAGACCTCGCCGCCTACCGTCTCAATCACGAGGTCGCAGCCACGGCTGCCGGTGATGGCCTTGACCGACTCCTGGAAATCCTGGCGCGTGTAGTTGATCGCATGCTGGCACCCCAGCGACTCGATCAAAGCGCATTTCTCCTGGGTGCTGGCCGTTCCGATGACCGTGGCGCCCAGGTTGCGCGCAATCTGCACGAGTTGCGTGCCGAGGCCGCCCGCCGCCGCCTGAATCAGCACGGTTTGGCCCGCCGTGAGGTGCCCCAGGGTCAGCAGTGCGTGGTAGGCCGTCAGGAACTGGCAGGGGATCGCCGCCGCCTGGGAAAAGCTGAGCTGGGTCGGCTTGGGCATCACCTGCCACGTCTTTGCGATCACATATTCGCTGTAACCAGACTGGCAGAAGGACATAACTTCGTCGCCGGGACTCCACTGGGTCACGCCGTCGCCCACCTTTTCCACCACGCCCGCCACCTCAAAGCCCGCGCCGAAGGGCGCTTTGGGGCCGCCGGGGTAGAGGCCGTCCCGCTGCATGATGTCCGCGTAGTTGATACCCGCGGCTTTGACCTGGATGAGCACTTCGCCGGGAGCGGGCTCGGGAACGGCCACTTCGCGGATTTCGAGGACTTCCGGGCCGCCAAAGGCGGTGGCAATGATAGTTTTCATGAGGCTAGCTCTCCGGGCTGATTGAATCTTTAGGCAGCATACCAGCGCGGGGGAGGGAGGGGCAACGGGAGGCCCGAAGTGTGCATGAATATTCCTACCCATATAACGGTATTGAGTCCGGGGATTGACCTCCCCGGGACAATATGAACATCTAACGAAACCCAAATACGCAATTGACATGGCCTGGTTATGCTGTGCACATGAACCACAAGATAAGAAAGGAAAGAACGAGATGAGCAGCATCACGACTGATACGTTGGAAAGTCCCCCGGCACGGAACGAGGGCGGAATTACCCTGCTGGAGGCTTACAGCGCCCTCGCCAGCCGGGATTCGAAGCGTATCCCCGCCGTGACCATTCCTTTCCCAGGTCAGCCGAGCGGGGTAGATCCCGAAGGGCGCTTCTGGATGGTCAAGTTGCGCAACGTGGGATAGAAACCGGGCTGTGGCGGGGGCGTTCAGGTTTTTTCGGCCCTGAACGCGATTTACGGGACTCGGGGCACTTTCGCAGGATTGTAAAGAGTGTTTATTCCTGTCCGGCTTTCTGTTATTCTAGACCTCAGCAGGGGTCTGTGACGTTCACAACTTAGCCGAGAACAACAGGATGAGCGAACAAAACAAACCGGATTTTCAGGTGCCCAAGCCCGGGGGGCGTTCCAATCTGGCCAAAGCCATAGGTGGCTTTGAGCCGGGCGATATCATCGCGGAGCGCTACCAAGTCGTGCGGATGCTGGGCAAGGGTGGTATGGGCATCGTCTATTTGGCGAATGATTTGAAGCGCGATCGACAGATCGCGCTGAAGACCCTGCTTCCTCAATACAGTAGCAACCAGCAGGCCATCGGGCGCTTTGTTCGCGAAGTGAATGCCGTCCGCCAGTTGGACCATCCAGGCATCGTGAAGATCCTCGCCGCCCGACAGTACGGCTCCCTGCTCTACTACACCATGGAGTATCTGGACGGCAAGACCGTCCGCGACTATATGGTCAAGCGGGGCAAGCTTGGCCTCGGCTCGGCGGTCCGTATCCTTTCGCTACTTTGTGACGCCTTGGAGCATGTGCACCAGGTGACGGTTCACCGGGATATCTCGCCGGAAAATATCATCCTCCTGCAGGATGGCACCATCAAGCTCCTCGATTTTGGCCTGGCCAAGCTTCAGGACCCCAGCGGGGCCCAGTTTACCCGCGTCGGGGCCACCCTTGGCCGCATCCAGTACAATGCCCCTGAGCAGTCTTTCAACGCCTCGGAAGTGGATCAGCGTGCCGATATCTACTCCATCGGCATCATCTTCTTCGAGATGTTGAGCGGGAAAGTGCCCAGGGCCTTCGAGCCGATCTGCGAGCTTTGCCCCGAGCTCCCCAAGGAGGCCGACAAGTTCTTCGAGCGCGCCCTCGCCCGGGATCCCAAAGACCGCATCGCCAATGCCGCCGAGTTCCGCGAGTGCATCAATACCCTCTATCAGATCAGCACCGGCGCCATTAAATCGGTTGAAGAGCCCAAGGCCGAGGGCGGTTTCCTCTCCCGGCTGCTGGGTAGCATTCTGGGTATCTTCAAACGCTGAGCCGGGCGGCTCAGTAGCCCTCTTTGGATCCGTGATCGAAGTGGCGGTTGTCCTTCGGTCCAAACCACCCCACCATCCACCGGCTGTTCCTCGCGCCGTAGATGTTGGTCTCCGGTGCCCATTCCCACTTCTCGCTCGTGATGTGTCCATCCGCCCAGAGTACATTTGCCCGTCCGTAGTGGCGGAAGTGCATCGAGGGCGACTGAAAGCCCCACGCCGCCGCGCCGTGAGGCTGGTCCGCCGACACGAAGTGGGGGGGCTCCACAAAGCTGTACTCAATAAGATAGCCGTTCTGCGGCATGGCCGCATCCGCAAAGAGCACCGTCTGGGCCGGATGGCGAATACTCGAATCCAGGTAGCCATTCCTTGCCGCGCCCACCAAATCGTTCGTCACCGCCAGGGTGGAGCCGATATAGGCCATGTTGTACCCGTAACCGCCCGTGCCCGCCTCGAAGACGTTGGGCTGATCGCTGTGCTGCGAGTACTCGAAGAATTCAGGGCAGGTTTTCACCCGTGAATCCATGAGATACTCCGCCAGAGGACCCTTCTCGGGAATGAACACCGAGTTCTGATTCGGTGTCGCGCGAACCCCGTGCCAGCGCTTGTAGCCACCGGCGTGGTCCGGCGGGGCACCCGGCAGCATGAAATCAAACATGTCCTCGGCCGCTGGAACGTTCTGGCCGTCGTGCTCCGCCGCATACATCGTCACCGCCAGGAAGAGCTGGCGCAGGTTGCTCGCGCACTCCACGGACCGCGCCTGAGATCGCGCCCGGGACAGGGCGGGGAGGAGCAGCGCGGCCAGTAGGGCGATAATTGCAATGACGATCAACAGCTCCAGCAGCGTGAAGCCCCGCTTGGCGGATAAGCGCTCGAATGGAGAAGTGTTCACGGCGCCCATCTCCTCGCGGCCAGCAGACCAATCATCGATAGTGCGAACAGGAACAGATCGCCCAGATAGACTTGAATGGGACGGATCAGGGACGACTTAGAGTTGGGGCAGCCCACGGGTTCACCCTCGCCTTCGCCTTCACCTTCGCCTTCACCCTCGCCCTCACCCTCACCCTCACCCTCACCCTCACCCTCACCCTCACCCTCACCCTCACCCTCACCCTCACCCTCACCCTCACCCTCACCCTCACCCTC
>JBIJDL010000534.1:0-4462 GCA_044344195.1 Candidatus Hydrogenedentales bacterium | reverse complement strand
CTCCACGATATCGCCGAGGAACATCTCGCAGAGGTCCAGCAGGTGGATGCCCTGATCGAGGAGGATACCGCCGCCCGCCAGTGTCTTGTCGCCCCGCCAGCTTTCCGCGCCGCCCGCCTTGCCATAGATCCCGCGAATCCAGAGGATTTCGCCCATGCGACCGCCCGAGGCGATTCGGTGGGCCTCCTGGATGCCGGCGTGAAAGCGGTGGTTAAAGCCGAAGGCCAGCTTCTGGCCAGGGTGGGCGGCTTCGGCATCGCGGATGCGCTGGATATCGGCGACGGTGCGTCCAGGCGGCTTCTCGCAGAAGACGTGCTTGCCCGCTTCCAGGGCGGCGATAACCATGCCGGGCGTGATGGCGTTGGGCGTACAAACCCAGACGACATCGACGTCAGGTGAGAAGATATTTTCCGTTGACGCAGCACAGAGAATATCGGGATAGGCTTCCCGATAGGCTGTGAACTCGGGATCGCATCCGCAACAAACCACCACATCGTCGCGCTGAAGCAGCTCGCCCGTGCGAAGGCGGCCCATCTTGCCAAGGCCGATGATGGCGGCGCGTATCGGTTTCGTTTCGGTCATGGGTGGCGAGTCCACTGAGTAAGGTCAATCACAGCCGGGACGCCCGCCAAGGCGCGTCGTCGAGCTGTGCCACATTCCTGGGACTCCCGATTAGTGATGCAGGTGCTTCCCGCGCGACATGGCAATCCAGGTAATGAGGATATGGCCGAGGATATTGAACACATCTTCCACGGGACCGTACTCGTCTTTCGTGGCGGGGATCAGCACCTTGATCTGGCATTTTTCGGCCAGGCGGCCGCCGTCGAAGCCGCAGTAGCCGATCGTGGTGGCGCCGTTGGCGTTGGCGTAGTCCACCGCCTGAATCAGGTTTTCACTGTTGCCGCTGCACGACATGGCGATGATCACGTCGCCGGGGCGCATGTGGACCCGGAGCTGGTGAGAGAAAATGTGATCGAAGCCGGCGTCGTTGCCGAGGGCGGTGACGGTGGCGATATTGTCACTCAGGCAGAGGGTGCGCAGGCGGGGCTGGTCTTCGATGAAGCAACCCGCGACCAGATCATTCACCAGGTGCGACGCAGAGGCAGCACTGCCGCCGTTGGCCATGCTGAAGAGGGTGTTCCCGTTTTGGCTGCACTGTTCGACGGCTGCGACAGTGGCTGCGATGGCGTCTTTGTCGAGGACATTCATGATCTCGAAAAGACGCTTTGAATAGGCGGTGACGTATTCCTGTACGCTGGAGACACCGGCGTGGATTTCAGCTAATTTGTACAAGGGGAGACTCCTGGATGGTTTTTGATTAGGGTATGGGTGAAGCTTTTCGCGCCGCCACCCGCACGTGGGAACTCAGGCGGTGTTTCTGGAGAAAAGCCTGAAAGTCCGCATGGGCGAAGCGGTCGCGCCGGGCCAGGAGTTCGGTGAAGAAAGGCGGCAGCGCGATGCTCGGATCGACCGAACAGGCCTGCAGCACCAACTCAACATCCAACTGGCCGGGGGTGCTTAATTCTATCAGTTCGAAGCCGCTCCGTTGTAGTGTCTGCTCGATGCCTTCGATGGAGAGAAGATTCAGGTGCTCCGGCGCGAAGATGTAGGGCGCTTTGTCCCACAGCGCCTGCAAATCAAACCCGGAGCTCGTACGCGTGGTGAGAAAGAGGAGTCCGCCGGGCTTCAGCCACTCGTGAAGCGCGCAGAGAAAGGCCCGGGGCGCGTGCTGGTGCTCCAGTTTCTCGAAAGCGCTGATGGCATCAAGGGGCGGCGTGGTATCGAGGCCAGTGGTCGTGGCAATGGACTTGCCGTGGCCGTACTGGGGATCGACGCTGTAAAGCGGCCCAAAGAAGTCGAGGGCGGCCACCTCCTCAAAGAGGGCGGGGACGTAGGTGCGCAGATCCGCATAAGCTGGTCGCGGGGGAAGCCCCTGGGATGCCGCCAACTGGCCCATCCACAGGGCATTGTTGCGAAGCTGGTGATGGCGGCGCTGGGCGGCGGTCGCGTCGGCGAACTGGTCCGCCCGGAATCGGCTGGCCTCGGATTCCGCATAGTAACGCTCAAGCTGGCCCGCGACGGGCCGGGGCGAAACATAGACCGAGCGGCACGATTCGCATTGGACCCAGGCAAAGCTCTCTTTGGTGAAGGCCGGGCGGGTCCGGTCAAGTCCGCATCCGGGGCAGGGGACATCCTCGCGGCGCTCGACCGGGAAAAAGACGGCGGCATCGCGTATGGAGAGGCGTCGAAACTCGCTCAGCAGTGCGGGGGGCCGGATGTCGGCATCGTGCAGGCCGCTGGAGAGGACGGTGTGCTTGCTGATGCGGCTGGAATTCATGAGCGTCTCCCACGTGATGGTCAGGGGGGCCTATTACAGCACAGGGCGCGGGATTGCTTCAAAGCGCGCGCGGCGCTACACTTCAACCCATGAACCGAATTCAATTAGACGACTCGTTTCCAGGCGGACCCGCGTGATCTATCTTATCGAACACTCCATCGCCGTGGTCAGTTTCCTACTCGCGATCGTACTGCTGACGGACGTGTTTCGCAATAACCGGCAGCCGAGCGGCACGATGGCGTGGGCCATGGCGATTGTATTGATCCCCTATGTGGGGGTGCCGCTGTACATCCTGTTTGGGGGGCGCAAATTCAGGATGGTGCGTGAGCGCAAAGCGGATCTTTTCGACGCGGGCGCGGGCACACCTTCCGCGCCCATGGCCCCCCTGTGCCTGGCGGATCGCGTGCTGCGATCGGGTGCCATGCCGCCGCCAAGAAGCGGCCATCAGGTGGAGATTCACTTCAACGGGGAAACGGCGTTTCATGAACTGATTGCCCTGATAGAGCGCGCGGAGCATTCCATACACGTCACGACCTTTATCCTGGGACGCGACGAGGTGGGACGGGCAATTGTGGATGTGCTCGCGCGGAAGGCACGGGAAGGGGTGGAGGTGCGCCTGCTGCTGGACAGCCTGGGGTCCACGTGGACGCGCCGCCGCTTTGCGGAGCCCCTGCGAGAAGCGGGGGGTGAGGTTGGACACTTCCTGCCGGTGCTGCCCGTGCGTCGCCGCTGGTCGGCCAACCTGCGCAATCACCGCAAGCTGGTTGTGGTGGACAACGCGTCGGCCATGGTGGGCGGCATGAATCTGAGCACCCTGTTCATGGGGCCGGAACCGAGCCCGACCCGCTTCCGGGATGCGAGCGTTTTTATCAGCGGACCCGGCGTCTGCGACATCCAGGATATTTTTCTCAATGACTGGCAGTATGCGACGGGTGTAGAGCAGGAGAGTGTTGCTGCGTCCCTGCCTGCGTGCAAGGTGGAGGGTTCGAGCATTGTGCAGGTGGCCGCGAGTGGTCCCGATTGTCCGGACGACACGATGCACGATGCGCTGGTGAGCGCCATCGGCGGCGTGGAGGAGCGGGTCTGGATTGTCACGCCCTATTTCGTTCCGGACGAGCACATGGTGAAGGCGCTGGCGCTCCAGGCGAAGATGGGGCGGGACGTCAGGATCGTGATTCCCCGGCGATCCAACCATCGCATCGCGGACTGGGCACGCCGCCCGTCCCTGAGGCGGCTCCACGAAGCTGGCGCGCGGATATACGCCTTCCCGCAGGGGATGATTCATTCCAAGCTGCTGCTCTTCGATGCGTCCCTGGCCGTTTCGGGCTCGCCGAATCTGGACATGCGCAGCATGTACCTGAATTTCGAAATTGCCCTTTTTCATTACAGCGCGGAGGAGATCAAGGCCATCGAGCAGTGGTTTGAGGGCATGTTTCCAGAATGCGAGACGTGGCTGCCGAAGCCGCTCACCCTCGCCAGGGAGTGGGCCGAGGGTATCTGCAGGCTGGTGTCGCCGCTGTTGTAGGGCGCAGGGGACTGCCTCCCGAGCCACAGCGTATTGGCCGCGTAAGCGCGAAAGGGGCTGTGCGGCGAGGGTGGCTGTACCCCTGAAGAAACGCGGCGTACGTGCAATGCGTTTGCCCCTGCGAATCTCTATGGGTACAGTTTCCGATTGGGCTTTCTACACGATTCCATTGTTGTTGTGGCGTGCCAATCGGCAACAGTCCCCATCAGATCCCGTGGCCGGCCTCAAAATCTTCGTAATAGATTCGGTGATCCATATCGAGGGCGGGCGACTCGGAAAGGGTCACGCCCACGGGCCGCGCGGGCACGCCCACGACGGTGGTGTGGGGTGCCACGTCTTCCAGCACGACCGCGCCGCAACCGACTTTGGCGCCGGCGCCAACTTCCACGTTGCCCAGGATTTTCGCGCCGGCCGCTATCAGCACACCTTCGCGCACCTTGGGATGCCGATCACCGGTCTGTTTGCCCGTGCCGCCGAGGGTCACTTCGTGGAGCATGGAGACATTGTTCTCCACCACGGCGGTCTCACCGATGACCACGCTCGTGGCGTGGTCCAGTAGGATGCCCCGTCCGATCCGCGCGGCGGGGTGGATATCCACG
>JBIJDL010000727.1:0-2694 GCA_044344195.1 Candidatus Hydrogenedentales bacterium | reverse complement strand
GCGGTAGGCCTGGATTGCCTGATAGCCTTTGAAATAGAGCAGGGGCGTGGAATACTTGGTGCAGGCGGCATCGCGATCACAGACGGCTACCATGTCCGCCCGGATGGCCGCGCCGATGTCCGAATCGTTGTCGAAGGCCTCGTCGATCAAGTCGCGCAGCGAGACCGCCGTGAGGGTGTGGCTCTCCAGTTTGCCCGCGAGTTGGAAGCTCAAGGCGTCCTCCAGCGAGGTGTGATTCAGGATGATGGAGTAGATAAAACTGGCCAGCATGGGCTCGCACTGCGCGTCTGCCGTAGCCTCCGCGCGAACCCGCTCCCATATTTCGTCTCTATGCTGCTCCATGTACGCTAAACTCCTGTCTAGATTGCCTTCTACAGAAATATGCATAGCATAGCATGGGGCTTGGGGTGGCCGCACGCGGCGGGCGGGTATATGGGTCTCTTGAGTGGGACTTTCATAAGACCCATACGACCCATAAGACTCATTCAGCCACGCGATTGGGGCGCGAGGTTCACACAGCGTTCTGAAGGGACGCCAACATCGATTAACTTTTGATAAACGCAAGAAGGTCGCCATTGAAATCCACTTCACCCGTCTGGGCCAGGCCGTGGGAGGCGCCGGGATAGACCTTCAGCGTCGCGTTGGGAATGAGCTTTGCCGAGAGCAGCGCGGAAGCGCCGATGGGCACAATCTGGTCGTCATCGCCATGGGCGATCAACGTGGGTACATCGAACTTCTTCAGGTCATCGGTGAAATCCGTGGCGGAAAAGGCCGCGATACAGTCGTAGGCCGGCTTGATGCCCACCTGCATGCTCCACATCCAGAAGGAGTCGCGGAGGCCCTGGGAGATCTTTGCGCCGGGCCGGTTATAGCCGTAGAAGGGCGTGGTCAGGTCTTTGTAAAACTGAGAGCGGTCCGCCAGCACGCCCGTGCGGATGCCATCGAATACGTCGATGGGCAGGCCGCCGGGGTTGGCCTCGGTCTGGAGCATGATGGGGGGCACGGCGCCCAGCAATACCGCTTTGGCCACGCGCCCGGTGCCGTGGCGGCCGATATAGCGCGCCACTTCGCCGCCGCCCGTGGAGTGTCCCACGTGAATGGCATCCTTCAGGTCGAGAGATTCCACGAGCTTCGCGAGATCGTCCGCGTAGGTGTCCATTTCGTTCCCCTCCCAGGTCTGGGTGGAGCGGCCATGGCCCCGGCGATCATGGGCGATGACGCGGTAGCCATGATTCGCGAGGAACATCATCTGCTCGTCCCACACATCGGCGTTGAGGGGCCAGCCGTGGGAGAAGACGACGGGCTGACCGCTGCCCCAGTCCTTGTAGAAGATTTCGACGGATTTTCCTTTTTCCTGGCCTACAGTAACGGTGCTGGTCATGGGGGGATCCTCGTTGCGCCCGGAGGCGTCTGGGTTGGTTTACGACACACCGAAAACCGGGCGGGCGAATGGGGCGAGGACTCGGGCGGATGCTGCACGCCTGGAATCCTGCCGACAATTTACCGCTGCCCTAACTGACAACCCCGACGTCGGTCAGTGCCAGCGATTCAGGACGGCGAGCTACAGCGTTCTGCGTGTGTGTCCTTGATCGCGCCATTGTCCGTGAATTGCGTGTGATTCTGCTTTGCTTACGGCAAGGAAATGGCAAATAGTATGCGGCGATTGGAAATGTCGGGCCCCTCGTCCACCGCTACTGAATGACCTGATTTGTCCAGATTGCCCAGTAGATGGGCGCGTCGCTAGGATCCTTCTCGGCGTATTCATTCACGATGCCCGCCATGCAGAAATTGTCGATGGGGACATCGAGGGCGAGTCGGTGAAGGTCGCCGGTGCGGAAGCGGGTCACCGTACCGCCTATTTCGCCGGAGCGCTCGTCTGCGGCCTCGGCGCGGTTCTTGAGCGGATTGTACTGGCCGACGAAGATGGTGCCGCTCGCCTCGCCTCGGTGGACCTGGACGATCTCGTATTTCATGACGTAGGCGTAGTCGTAGATATCGTTGGGCGGAAAGGTGCCGGGGATGTCCACGAGCTTGGCGCTGACCTCAATGGCACCCATCGCGGTGACCTGGGGATCGGCGCCATCGGTGGGGGCGGGCGCGCTGCAACCGGCCAGCAGAAGGATCAGGCATGCCAATGACGTAAAGGACAGAAGGGACGTGCTGGAGGGGCGAAAGATCATGGTTGGGTGATTTCCGTGTAGGTCCAGTTGGGTTCCCAGCCCGCGGACAGGGCGAGGACAGGTGCAGATTTTGCGTCGGGGTGGAGCGCGCGCAATTCGGGGCTTTCGCCGCCGATGGCGGGCGCGTCGGCCAGGCGCATGAGGAACATGGGCGCGCCTTCCTTCTCCGAGCCACCCCCATCGGCGACGGATTTGGTAAAGAGCACATAAGTGCCATCGGGTGAGACCTCGCCGCCGTAGATATGGAAGCCGTCTTCGCCGTAGACGAGTTGGCGATCCGTGCCATCGGCATTGGCCATCCAGAGCTGGGTGACGCCGTAGCCGTCGAGGGCCTTCTGATTGTCGGGGCGCGACGAGTAGATCATGTGGGTGGAGTCGGAGAACCAGCCCGGCGTACAGCTCTGAAAGATGTGAACCGGGTTCACTTCACCCGTTTCCGCGTTCATGCGGACCACGTTCCACGCGGCGTTCTTCACGTTGCCCGTGCCGCAGAACCATTTGCCATCGGGGGAGG
>JBIJDL010000335.1:0-7175 GCA_044344195.1 Candidatus Hydrogenedentales bacterium | reverse complement strand
GCCGACGTCACAGCGCCCGTCTCACGCGTGGGAAAAATGTTTTTTGTAGCGGAGTATGGGGCTTTCGAAGTAGCGGTACACCAGACTTGCGACGGCCGTTACGATAACGACGGAGAGCAGGAAAGTGAGGTAGAGATTATCGGTGACTATCCGCTGTACAACCATAATCACGAGCATGTGCATGAGGTAGATACCGTAGCACACCACACCAATGTGGGCCAGCACACGATAGCCCGGAACGGGAATGGCGGGCCGGATCGCGCAGCCCATGACGATGAACGCCATCAATACATAGATCGCCTGGGACGCGAGGCCGCTCTTGTCATGCAGCGGCACAGTGAACAACATCAGCAGGAGCGCCGCAGCCAGGCCGCCCAGTACCCGGGGATGGCTTAGTATCTGGGCCGCGTTGAACCATTCCCGTCTGTGCAACGCAAAGCCGCCGAGCCCCCCCCAAAGCAAGGGCTCGCTGTAGCTGAATAGGATACGCATTCCAAGATGCGCGTTATCCAGCCCCCCCGCCAGATTCATCAACGGCTTTATCACAACCAGCAAGGCGATCAGCCCCACCAGCCACGACCGCCGGGCCCAACGAAACAACTGGCCGAAGATCAGGTAGAACTGCTCTTCAATGGCGAGGGACCAAGCGAAGAAAAAGGGGCCGGTGACCGGCAAGAAATTACTCAGATAGAGTACGTTGTAGGGTAGTCGCTCTTTGAAGAGGGTCTGGTTCTCCGGAGAAAACATACCAAGTCCGAAGATAAGCACACCGTAGACGGCCAGCATCCCATAGTAGAGCGGAAAGAGGCGCAGGCTGCGCCGGATGTAGAAGTCCTTAAGACGCACGTGGCCGTTGCGGCGCTCTTCACGAAGCAGCAGGCTGCAAATCAGAAATCCGCTGAGGGCAAAGAATAGTGACACGCCGTGCCTGCAGTTGGCGTGCAGTACCGCCAGCCAACCCGTTTCCAGGGTGCCAGCGTGGTGAAATACCACCGCCAGGATGGCCGCGCCCCTCAGCATGTCAAGGTTGGCGAATATCTTCTGATTCAAGAAGGCTTCATGGGGCGTCGGCTGGCACAGGGAGGCCCCGCCCGGTGTCAGCACCTTTTCGGGGGACTGCAGAATCAGCGGGCCTTGTGGTGCCCGCTCCAGGGTCTGCGAAAAGGAGACGGCAACTGTGGAGATGCGTTCGGGGGGAGCGCCGGCTGCCCATGAATCGTTGTTCAAATATCAACTCCTGTTAAGGGCCGGGCCAGGAAGGCGTCTCAGCGCACTACGCTGACGACGGGGGTAGGGGACGTTTCTGGGCCGATGGTAGCGGACGCTGGAGGAGTTTTGGCAAGCGGAAGGTAAAAGGGAAGTAAGCATGCCGAATGTGAACTGAAACGACGTCCAGACGCAGTCGATACATCACATCGACAGGCCGAAACGCCGCGTTGCTGAAGCGCCCGCCCGGCCCGCTATCTATCGCCGCCGCCGGACAGGTACAATGGCCTCCCACACACGCCGCGCAACGCGGCCACGAAGGAGAGAACCATGGCATCCATCATGACCAGAAGGCCCTCATTACGTAAAGGTAGTGCCGCGACCCGCCGGAAGAAACGCCTTCGTAAGCGCCTCAAGTCCCGTGAACCGCGCCGCATGCCACACACGCGGCCGTAAAGAGCGCAGGGGCGGGGACGTACCATGCTCGAATTGCGGGCCGATACGGCGCTGGCCGACGTGAACGCTCAATTCGTTGGAAGTCACGAGGAAACCGCTTCACTGGCCGGCGAGTTGCGACGATATGGCGGTGCTCGATGCCCTGTTGAATCACGGCGCGGACAACGCGCCACCACCAAGTTTCAATTGGAAATGGGCGCGGTTCAAAACTGGAAAGGCTGCGACAACCTTACCCCCCTGTACGCGGCCCACCGCGCAGGCATGGTTGAACTCGCGGCCTGGCTCTCGGAGCGTGGCGCAGCATCGGCAGCGGGCAAAGTGCGGTAAGCGCCGAGGCCTGAATCTACTCCGACCGGACCGGAGTTAGGTTCAGAAGAGATTTTTCACCACGAAGGCCACGAAGAGCACGATGGAAGAAGTTGGTGACGCTTCGAAGATAGCACCCAGCGCCATCCTGTACGTCGTTGCCAACTCCTTTTCCTTCGTGAACTTCGAGCCTTCGTGGTGATCAATTCCGCGTTTGCGCGCCGCCGTCACCCGGCGTCAGTGATTCCTAGCTGTTTCGCCAACGACGGCAACACCTCCGCCAGCTCCTTCTCCAGGATTTCTATCTTCGCAGCAATCATTTCCGTACCATGCGAAAAGGTATGGTCGCCGCCGAAGTAGAAGTCCAGCCGAACGTCGCCCGCCATCACCGGCTGCGAAGCCCGTGCATTTTCCAGTTCATCCTGGAGCACAACCCGCCAGCGCTCATAGTCCTTCTTCAGCGCCTCCAGGTCCTTTTCCGGTGCGTCCACCGCCGCCCACAGCTTGTCGCGAAGCTGGCAGCTCTCGTAGAAGTTCGCCTCGGTGCGCGCCGTGTGGTAGAACCAGCGGATGGGGGAGTCTTCCGCGTCGAAAGTGAGCTTGTGCCGCTCCTCCACCAGCGGACGCGCCGCATCCATCGCGTCCACGGCCTGCTTGAGGTATTTCTCCATCTCCCGATAGAAACGTGCAAACACGGGGACATTGCCCGTGGGGTTCTTTTCATAGGTCGGGAGCTTCTTCATGCCCTCCGCATCGGCAATTTCCGCGAGGAAGAGGTAGTAGCCGTCGAACAGCTCCGGAAGTTCCGCTTTCGGATCCGCGCACATGGGGTGGGCCGGCCCGAGGTAATAGGGGCCTTTGTAGTAGCTCGGGATTTCTGGCGACCACGGGATCGCATCGGACACGGCCTTCCACGCCGTGCGCAGGTGCGGCCCCGCTTCTTTGCCCGCGAGGCGCACGGCAAATTTCTCCAGCAGGGCGTCGTGGTCCAAGCCCTCGTCCCACCAGAGGTACTTGTTGACCTCCGAGGCGCTCGTGCCGAAGTTGGGGCGAAACGCCGGGAAGACCCAGGCCCCATCGGCCCCGCAGGTGGCCAGAGCCTCCGCGCGATCCACCCAGCGATCCATGCAGGGAACGTGGGGGAGACGCGGCGCTTCAAAGCCCAATTCGGGCTCGCTCTTGAGATAGGCGGGAATCCCCACGGCCTTGCACGCAGCGATTTGCGCCGCGGCCCGTTCACTCGGTCCGATCAGGTCAATGCTGTAGTCCCACAGGTGCTTGTTGACGCCATCCTCTTTCTGGACGTAGGCGTCTTTCTCGATTTCCGTGAAAATGCCCGTTCCAGGCTTCAATTGAGCGATGAAGGGGGCCTGATTTTTGTCCAGCGACCACACATGCTCCGCCGAATAGGGCCACGCGATGATCTCGGCATCGGGATTCACCGTCCGCGCCGCCTCGGCCATCAGGTTGCACAGATTGGCCACGACCGTGTCCGCGCCAATCGCTTCGCAGCGCGCGCAGTTCGTGTGGCCTTTTTCTACCCCAAAGGGGCGCATGAAGCAGTGGTAGAAACTTTCCCCGCCGATGATTACCACAACGCCGTCCAAGCCGGGCGTTCCCTCGAAAAGATCGATCATGCTCTCGCGCAGATACTCCTTCACCACGGGGTGCTCCGTGCACAGCACAAACTCGCCATCCGCCTTCCAGGTCCGCGCGCCCCGCATGTCCGGGTGCGCCAGAAAAACCGGATGGTCTTCTGCGTACTTCTCACGGGTGCCCAGGAAGGCATACGTCTTCAGCCCCAGTTCCCTGGCCGCGGCCACCGCCGTCGCGCCAGCCTCGATAACACCCGGCGTCTGGCGCTCTTTCAATTCCGGGATCAACTCGGATTTTGAGAGTGCATGAAGGTTGCCGCCCGCAGCAAACACCGCGTTATATCCCGAAAAGATCAGTTCCCGGAACGTGCCGTTCTTCGGCGTCGCGCCAAGCCGCACACGCAGCCGGGGCGCGGCATCGCGGGCGCCTTCCATAAGGAACGGCGCTTCGCGGAAGGCCATCTGATCCACCAGCCACACGATTCCATCCCGAAGCCCGGCCGGGTCGATGCCCTGAACCGCGATCCGGTCCGTGGCCACCCGCACCGAGTAACTTTCGGCTCTGTCGGCGATACCTCCCCCCACGGGTGACAGCATCACTTGCTTCGCGGCAGCCCCGGGGGCGGACGATTCAGCGATGGAAAGGTTGAGCCCCATGACGTCCTTGAGAAAGGTCTGCAGGTGCCCCGCCATGGTGGCGGTCACCTTGTCCGCCTGCGGGGGGATGACCAGAGACCAGGTTCCGTCGATCACGGTTTCTCCGTCGACGGGGCGAGCCCCGGGGTCACGGGAGAAGCGGGAAAAGTAGTTCGCAGAAAGGGGGGCATAGGGGCTAGCGGCGTAGGCGGCCTCATAGTCCCGATGAATACGGCCCGCCAGCTCGCCCAGCGTTTCCGCGGCCTGCACCGGGGCGGTCAACAGACTGATCAGGGCGAACAGAACGAAACCCGAGACAATCCGGCCACGCAAAAAGTGGCCCTCGCTGCAATGTGATCGACGGCGCGTCATGAAAATTCCTTCCAACGGTAATGGTGAGACGATATGAAGCTGCATCATAGCGCATCCGGTAGAGGAGTTGAAAAGCCGCAGCACGCCCGCGACCCGCAAACTTCCGATCGGGACGGCACGTGACAAACGACCCGTTTCCGGGTACCATTAAAGTATGTGGAGCCGAATTCAGTAAAAAGTTGACATCTTTAGTGATTTTCGATACTTTGTTTCTCGCAGCCTTCTTGAGTCCCCATTTAGCTAACCTCACTGAAAGACCCTCATGACCCGCCCCTGGCAATCCTATCGGCACGTGGTTTTCCCGCTGGGGCTGCTACTTGCCTCCACGTATTCGCCTGCCCGGATATGGGCCGAGCCTATCCTCCTCGTACGGCCGCACGGTGAGATTCTGCTGTTCGATTCCGAAGACCGGACCCAGTTTTCCGCCAAGGGATTCCTTACAGAGCAGTTCACCGCCAACGGAATCACCTTTACCCTTTCCTACGCGGACAGTGGGGTGGGATTCACGGATCCCGTTTCCGGTCCCGCACTTCGGGCCCGCCTGGAAGCGGTGTTGACCTACGTGGCCGGCGAGCTCAACTTCACGAATCGGGCGCTCGATATTCAGGTTGAAGCCAGCGAGTTCGACGGCACGGGTGCCCTGGCCACGGCGGGCACCTTTTATCCCGGTACGCCGGGCATCCACCCGGGAAGCACCTTCCAGCGCTTGGAGACGGGAATCAAGCCCTTCGCAGGTTTTCCCGAGATCACCATGACGGTCGATCTGGGCTTCCTTTGGAATTTCACGAGCGGCGCGCCCGCACCGCTTGAGTCCGACTTCTTCACGGTGCTCCTCCATGAAGTGACCCATGGGCTCGGATTTGCCTCCGTCATCGAGCCAGATGGCTCCAGTGCCCTGGGCAATGACAACTACACCACTTACGACAGCCTGCTCTTTGATGCCGATCTGGGGCAACGCCTCCTGACCGACTCCATTCCGCCGCTCTTTCAGGGAGATGGTCTGTCGCTGACGGGTGGCGCGCTGGAATTCGATGGTGGGGAGGCCTTTGATGCTTATGACACGGGCGACCGTGTGCCGATATTTTCACCCAATCCGATACAGCCGGGGAGCAGCCTGAGCCATTGGGATGTCACCCGCCTCGTGGGCGGTGCCGTGATGACCCACAGTATTACACTCGGCACGACCCAGCGAGAATATGCGCCTGCTGATCTTGGTGCGCTGGCGGATCTGGGCTATGACAACGCTACTCCGGTGCCGGGCGTCGGTTGTGCGCTTGGAAAAGCGGGCAATCGCGCAGACCATGCGGATGCGGGAACCTTCGTTGTGTTGGTCGCACTGGCGACCGCGTTGATGGGGCGCACCGGAGTGCGTCGGCGATCAGGGAACTCTTCGCTGTGAGAGCAGCATTTTGACAAGAAAAGCGCGTCGGCGCAGAGCTGGCAAATCAATTGGGATCAGGGACTGTGCCCCGAAGCGGGCTGGGAGAAAAGCATGAGCTTACTTAATGAATTATTGAATCGATCAGCCGCGCGCCGTGCGGGATTGGCCTGCGCCGCAGCCTTGATGCTGGGCACCTCCGTCGCAGAGGCCCAAGGCGAGAAGTACTTCGTGACCGCCCACGGTGTTGAAGAGCGTTCGGCGGACACCAAGACACTTCCCCCGTTGATGGCACCCACGGTGACCTTCGAAGCGAACGGGCTAACCTATAACATGTGGTACCTCGACGTAATCAACGACAGTAATTTCGGCTTCGACGATACGACAACCGGCGCCAGCGCTCGGGCGCGGCTGCAGTCCGCCCTGACTTATGTCGCCAGTGTGTTGAATGTAGAGGGCACCCTTGATGTCCTGATTCAGGACTCGCAGACCGATGGCACGGGCTTCCTGGCTACGGCCGGCACCTTTTTTGGCGGCTTCGATGAAGATGAACCCTTCCAAAATGGTTCTGCTTTCACCCGCATCGTCACGGGGGCCAAGCCTTTCCCGAATGACGAAGAAATTTCGATTATCGTCGATTTTGGATTCGATTGGAACCTCACAGCGAGCGACGCCAGCTTTTCCGAGCTGGATTTTGAGTCCGTCCTACTCCACGAGATTACCCATGGCTTGGGAATCCTGAGTGTCTCGCGCGACTCGGGCTTTTCGGATTTCGGTGGAAATATCTACACCCGCTGGGATTCTCTGATGGTCGACAGCGAAGGGACGAACCTTTTCTCAGGAACGCCGCCCGTCTACCAGGGGACACTGTCCGATCTGATTAGTAATGCCCTCTTCTTTGAGGGCTCGGCAGCCTTTACGTCGTACGATCAAGGCGTGGCTCCCGGCATCTACGCGCCCGCTCCTTTTGAGGAAGGCAGCAGCCTTTCCCACTGGGATACGGGGAACATCGTGGGTGGCGCGGTAATGGAACATGCCGTGGCCGCGGGCGTGACACGCCGGGAGTACGCCGACTTTGAAATCGGAGCGCTCGTCGATCTGGGATGGGAAAATGCTGCGGTGCCCGGCAGTGGTGGTGAGGGTGAAGGAGAAGGCGAAGGCGAAGGCGAAGGCGAAGGCGAAGGCGAAGGCGAAGGCGAAGGCGAAGGCGAAGGCGAAGGAGAAGG
>JBIJDL010000334.1:0-7181 GCA_044344195.1 Candidatus Hydrogenedentales bacterium | reverse complement strand
GTTCCAGCACCGGCTGGCCGATGGCTCCATTCGGGATGTGGAGGTTTCCTCCCGTCTTATCCAGTTTGGCCCTGGACGGGTGTTAAACTCGACCATTCAGGACGTCACCGAGCGCAACCGGGCCAAGGCGTCCGTGACACGCGCGCTGACCCGCTATCAGACCTTGCTGGACACCGCCAGTGACGGGATCTACGTCATCAATCAGGAGGGCGACCTGCTTGAGGCCAGTGGTTCCTTCTATCGCATGCTGGGCTACGACCCGAAAGACCCCCAGCTTCGCAATGCCGTGGAATGGAGTACGCTGAATTCTCCCGAGGAGGTGCGGGCCCTGATCGCAGAATTGCTGGAGATCCCCAGGGTCCTCGAGACAAAGCATCGTTGTCGGGATGGGCACTTGATCGATGTGGAGCTGAATGCCCGGGGAATCCAGATTGAGGGCCAGCCCTTCCTCTACCTGTCCTCCCGGGACATCTCCGAGCGCAAGCGGATGCTTGATAATCTCGGCAAGCTCTCCACCGCCGTGGAGCAGAGCCCGGTCACGATTGTCATCACCAATCTGGCGGGGGAAATCGAGTATGTGAATCCCAAGTTCACAGAGGTCACCGGCTACACGGCGGAGGAAGCCCTGGGCCAGAACCCCCGCGTTCTCAAGTCGGGTGACAAGGGCCCGGAGGACTATCGCGAGCTGTGGGAAGCGATCCTGGCGGGCCAGGCCTGGCGGGGAGAATTCTGCAACAAAAAGAAGAATGGGGAAATTTACTGGGAACGGGCGCTCATTTCGCCGATCCGGAACAGCGCGAATGCGATCACCCATTTCCTGGCGATCAAAGAGGATATCACCGCCAGCCGGCAAACGGAGACCGCCCTTCGGGAAGGTGAGACCCGCTTGCGCTCCATCACCGACGCGGCTCGGGATGCGATCCTGATGATGACGCCGGACGGTAAAATTTCCTTTTGGAATCCCGCGGCCGAGCGGATCCTTGGCTACACGAGTGAAGAGGCCCTGGGGCAGGATTTGCACACGCTCATCGCGCCGCAGCGATATCATGCCGCCCATCATGCCGCTTTTCCGGCCTTTATTCGGGAGGGCGAGGGCAATGCGGTAGGTAAAACGCTGGATCTGGAGGCCTGTCGAAAAGACGGTGTGGAAGTGCCGATCCAGCTCTCGCTCTCGGCGATCCAGCTCAAGGGCGAGTGGCATGCCGTCGGTCTCTTCCGCGATATTACCGACCAGAAACAAGCGGAAGCGGCCCTTATCCTGACGAACCGCAACCTCGAAGTAGCCACTGCGCGCGCCAACGAGCTGGCGGTCCGCGCCCAATCCGCCAGCGCCGCCAAGAGTGAATTTCTGGCCAACATGAGCCACGAAATCCGCACCCCGATGAACGGGGTCATCGGCATAACCGGACTGCTGCTGGATACCGATCTCAATGAAGAGCAACGTCGCTACGCCGAGATCGTGCGCGCCAGTGGCGAATCGCTCCTCGGCCTGCTCAATGACATTCTCGACTTCTCGAAGATCGAAGCCGGACGGCTCGACCTGGAAGTGCTGGACTTCGACCTGTCCGGACTGCTGGACGATTTTATTGCCTCCCTGGCCATGCGCGCCCACGAAAAGAAGTTGGAATTGCTGTGCGTCACCGATCCCGGCGTGCTCACGCTCCTTTCGGGCGACCCCGGCCGACTACGCCAGATTCTGAACAATCTGACCGGCAACGCGCTCAAGTTTACCGAGGCCGGCGACGTGGTGATTCGTGTCGCGCCGGTGGAGGAGACCGAACAGGATGTCCTCCTTCGCTTTTCCGTCCGCGACACGGGTATCGGAATTCCAGCAGACAAAATGGACCTGCTCTTCGACAAGTTCAGCCAGGTAGACACTTCGACGACGCGCCTCTATGGCGGCACCGGTCTGGGCCTCGCCATTTCGCGGCAACTGGCCATGCTGATGGGGGGTGAAATTGGCGTGGAAAGCACCCCCGGTACAGGCTCCACGTTCTGGTTCACGGCGCGTCTGGGCAAACAGCCTGCGGGAACGATACTGCCGGTCGTCCAGCCGGCGGAACTCCAGGGCGTGCGCGCGCTGGTGGTGGATGATAATCCGACGAGCCGCGATATTCTCACGACCTGTCTCCGCACCTGGGGCATGCGCCCGTCCTCCGTACAAGGTGGCGATGAGGCCCTGGCGCGTCTGCGCCGAGCCCTGGATGAGGACGATCCTTACCGGATTGCCTTGGTTGACATGTTGATGCCCGGGATGGACGGCGCCGCCTTCGGGCGAATGGTCAAAGCCGACGAGCGTGTATCCGGCACCGAACTGGTTCTGCTGACTTCTCTGGGAACGCGGGGCGACGCGCGCCGCTTCAAAGACATTGGATTCTCGGGGTATGCGACCAAGCCCATACGGCACCAGGAATTGCGGGCCGTTCTGTCTATCGCGATAGCGGGCGAGGCTGGTATCGAATCGAGCGTACGGTCCCTTACCACGCGCCACACGGTCCGCGAATCCGTTCCCAACTTTGCTGGCCGCAGGGCCCGTATACTGCTCGCCGAAGACAATATCACCAACCAGCGGGTTGCCCTGGGCATATTGAAGCGGTTGGGCCTGAGCGCGGATGCGGTGGCCAACGGCCTGGAAGCGATTACGGCGCTGGAGACCCTGCCCTATGATCTGGTCCTTATGGATGTGCAGATGCCCGAATTGGATGGGCTTGAAGCCACGCAGCGCATCCGCAACCCGGATTCTTCCGTCCCCAACCACCAGATCCCCATCATTGCCATGACGGCGAACGCCCTCCAGGGCGACCGGGAGATCTGCCTGAAAGCCGGCATGAACGACTATGTATCCAAGCCCGTTTCGCCGCAGGCCCTGGCCACGGCACTGGATAAGTGGCTGCCACCGGACACCAAAGTTTTTCAGCCCAATAACGCCGTGAATAACAGCGACGAAGCGGCCGCCGCCGCCGGTCATTCTGACGAACTAAAAGTGTTTGACCGTGCCGCCGTATTGGGCAGGCTTATGGACGATGAGGACTTGCTCAAAACCATCGTAGCCTGTTTTCTCGACGACCTGCCGCGCCAGATAGACGCGTTGCGGCATTATCTGAACACCAATGACGCTGCCGGTGCCGAACTGCAGGCCCATACGATCGTAGGGGCATCGTCCAATGTCGGCGGCGAGGCGCTGCGCGCGGTAGCCTATGCCTTGGAGCATGGGGGAAAGGAAGGCAACCTGGACACCATTCGAAACCGCATGGCGGATCTGGAAAATGAGTTTGAGCGCTTGAAGCAAGCGTTGACGAAAGAACTGTGACATGGGAAAGGGACGCGCTTTATGAAGACACTGATTTCAGAAGATGATTTTACCAGCCGACTTATCTTGCAGGAACTTCTGAAGACCTATGGCCCCTCGCATATTGCCGTCAACGGCAAGGAGGCCGTGGAGGCGGTGCGCCTGGCCCTGGAGGCCGGTGAGCCCTATGACCTCATCTGCATGGACATCATGATGCCTGAAATGGACGGACACGAGGCCGTCAGGGCCATTCGGGATCTCGAAGAGGCCCGGGGCATCGTCACTTCCGAAGGGGCAAAAATAGTCATGGTCACCGCGCTGGCCGACTTGAAGAACGCGATGGCGGCCTTCCACAATCTGTGTGACGTGTATTTGACCAAACCCATCCGGAAAGAAAAGCTCCTCGAAGAGCTCCGCAATCTGGAACTGATTGACTGAGAAAAACTTACCTGGACGAACGTACACTTTTGATTCCACGAAAAAACCTGCAGCGGCATACGTGTCGCCGCGCTCATCGTATTGCGAAAGGCTTCTCGCCGTGCGCATACTCATAGCGGAAGACGATCTGACGTCCCGCGCCGTGCTGGAGGGCGTGCTGAGAAGAATCGGGCACGACATCATAGCGGTGACCAACGGCGTGGACGCCTGGGATGTTATGCAACGGCCTGACGCCCCATTCCTCACTATTCTTGATTGGATGATGCCCGGGCTGGACGGGCCCGAGGTCGCGCGGCGGGTCCGAAGCCTGCAATCCGAACGCCATTCCTACATCATCATGTTGACCACCAAGAGCGCGAAGTCGGATATCGCCACCGCGCTTGAAGCCGGCGCGGACGACTATCTGGTCAAGCCGTTCAACGCGGATGAACTCCGCGCCCGCATCGAGGTGGGCCAACGCACGATTGAATTGCAGGATTCCTTGACCGCCAGGGCGGAAGAGTTGCGCAGCGCACTGGAGCAAATAAAGACCCTCCAGGGTATCGTACCCATGTGCGACACCTGCAAAAAAATACGAGACGACCAGGGCTATTGGAAGCGGGTGGAAGTTTATGTCCGGGAACGCACCGGGGCTTCCTTCTCTCACGGTATCTGCCCGGAATGCATGGACAAATACTATCCCGCGGTACCGAAGAACTAAGAAACTTCAGGAAAAGTGTCCACCTCGGGGCGTGGCCCGGTTTTGGTTTACGCGACGTAAAACCGGGTGGCTGCACACGTGCAGTTTGAGTCCCTCTCCTTCAGGGCCGCCCGCCCCACGCGTTGCGGTCGTCTTGCTGGCTGCCATCGCCCCTACTACCCCAAACTCTCCAGTGCCTGCAGGAGCATGGCCTTGACGGACGACTTCGACACTGGGCCCTTTTTGAAGCTAACGGTCACGGTGGCACTGGGCAAATCGATGCGGTAGGTCTGCACTTTTGGGGCTTCGGTGGCTTTGGCGATGGCGCAACGGGCCCGTTCGAGCGTGGGGGAGTCTTTGGCCTCATTGAGCCCGGCGCGGATCTCGGGTTGGGCAGTGGGGGGTACCTGTGGACTATTTGGGATGTGGGGAGAAGCTCCGCTATCATGCAGAGGCGTAGACCGTCGGGTACTGAAGCGCAGGACAACAACGATGAGGGCGTGAAGGCGTTGATACTGGATGCCCGGTGATGCCGGGGCGGGTTTGTGGACGTATACGGCGCCCTCGCCAGACAACCTTTCGCGGGCTAGTGCCTGTATGTGATAAGAACCTCCCTGTGATAGGCGACTGTCCCTATTGTTCCGCAGTTTCGCTCAATGACGGAAGGCTGCCTAATCGAATTGGCACGGAGTGGCACCACTCCTATGGGAACACAAGTGTTGTGCAATAGATACGGACAGAGGTTCACAAGTACGGTTGAATCGCGAACTCCCTTCGTCCGGGACCCAATGGAGCGGCTGGTCTTTTGGAATTGGTTCAAGTGACTGACCTGGGCCACTATCTGAAAAGGGTCAGAGAAGACTCGGTTGCGATTGTCGGGCGAATGAAGATTCCTCTAAGCCAGTCCGTACCATTGCTGCCCGATGAGTTTGCCCTGAAGTCTAGCGACCAGATCACCAATCGCGCGCTTGGGACGCTGGTGACGGTGAGCGTCGCGTATGGTTGGAGCCGTCCCGATGCTATTGCCTGGATCGAGAGCGAGGGGCTTGATTGTGAGCTGTCGGATTCTGAATCTCGCTTTGTCCACAAGGGACAAGGAGTAGTTCCAGTCTTTATGACTCACGTTGAATCGTTGAATGCGCTCCTTTGGAGTCTGAACATTGTGGAATCGCTCGATTGCAGGAAAGACTGCCCGGATGACTTGGTCCGTCGGGTCCCAAATGTGAAGGAGATGGAGAGTTCACGATCCTTCAGGAGTTCAGTGTGTGTCAGACCAACATTGGAATTGCTTAAATGCTGTGACCTGTACACGTGTGTTTTCCACACGCTTTCCGAAGCTTTCCTCGAACAACGACGTTACCCCAGGAAAGTGGAGCCCCACAGAGTTTTTCAAAGACTGCGCGCTTTGCGCTGGCTGCTTTTCGACCTTAACTGGGACGAGGCGAGGCCAGACTGGCATATGGCATCAGCAAAGTAGACCGCGTGTCCTTGGTCGTCCGGCTGGTTATGTTCTGCGTCGACTGCAATGCTGCACAGGTTAACCCATCTTCCGCAGTATGCAAGTGCAAAGTCGATAATTGTTGGGGAATCGTTCGCTCCCTGGACACACTGGCACACACACGGATAGGTATTCTTTAGCAATGGGCAAAATGTTTGGAGCTGTTGGCTCCGAACGGCAAGCACGAGCTGTATTGGCGAAACTATGGAAACTGATAGAGGGCGGTACCTTCGAATGACAGTCGCAAGAACGGTTTTCGAACTAACGAAGCGTACAGACAATCCGGTGTTCGAGGGGTTTGCTGCAACAAATTCGCCGTCCCTGCTGGGCCGCAATGGTCTAGATGACGACCTTACTCCCGGGTACGGCCCGAACGACAAGTCTAAGTACTGGCGTGTGACGTCATTGTCTGAAACATGGAAAACTCTCAAGGTCGTCGGACGTGTGGCTCCGTTCAATGATTTCCCCTGCCTTAATATGATCTACCCTGCCTTTAGCGAGCGGGCGTGCGAAAAGCTCGGCGACATGCTTGAGCCGAATGGAGAGTTGCTTCCATTAGACAGCATCTCTGGGCGCTATTTTCTTTATAACATCACAAGGATTGTTGACGCCTTGGACATGGAAAACTCGGTATGCGACTTCTGGTGCGAACCGCCTACAACAGCGGTCGACATCGACCATTTTGCGTTTCGTGAAAAGGAGATTGCGAGCCTGTCCATTTTCCGAATTTATGATTTGCCCATGTGTGTGTTTGTCACAGATGTATTTGCCAGGCGGGTGCATGAAGCTGGATTGAACGGCTTTCATTTTGACATGGTATGGCCGCTCTCGAAGGAAGTTGGATGGCGTAACTATAACAAGAACGTTCAAAAGCAGGCCAATCCAGAGGGCGAGAAGTATTACAAGCAGAATACTCTTGTTGTTACCTTGAAGTTAAAAGGTGCCAAATCGGACGGCCACGAGAATGCCAGAATTCGCGAACTGGAGAATGAACTGGATGCGCTGTTGGCAACCACGCATGTTGATGAACCATATTCTGGACGCTATGAAGGCAGCGATGTGGTAGACGGCGAATACCGGATGTTCATAAGCTGTCCAAACGTCGAAACGTTATTGGTAAAACTTGGCTCCTGGTTGAAGAATCTAAATTGGCGCGACATGACATGAAGTTACCCCCATTTTTTGGACAGTTGGTTAAGCTACACTTGGCGGTCAAGAATGACCGCAAAGGAGTCCAACATTATGGGAAAGTCCCGCAAGCAACACAGCAAAGAATT
>JBIJDL010000130.1:0-13224 GCA_044344195.1 Candidatus Hydrogenedentales bacterium | reverse complement strand
ACGGCTTGCGTCGTAAGTCCTTTGTTTTCAACATGGTGGAGCTGTGGGGAATCGAACCCCAGGCCTCTGCATTGCGAACGCAGCGCTCTACCAACTGAGCTACAGCCCCATGAATGGCCCGAATAGTAACAAATAGCGAGGACACGTTTCAAACATTTCCCGTCGGGTTCACGCGCTATAACGCGGGTATTTTTCGCCCGATCAGCGTGAGAAACTCATGGCGCGTGGCGGCGTCGTCTCTGAAGCTGCCAAGCACCGAGGAGGTGGTCATCACCGAACTCTGCTTCTCCACGCCGCGCATCATGCTGCACAGGTGCTGGCATTCCACGACCACCCCCACGCCCTCGGCGCCGGTATGGGTCATGATCTCTTCGGCTATCTGGGCGGTCAGGCGTTCCTGGATCTGGAGGCGGCGACCGTAGTAGTCCACGATCCGCGCCAGCTTGCTCAGGCCGAGCACTTTCTTCTCGGCGATATAGCCCACATGGCAACGGCCGAAGAAGGGCAGCATGTGGTGTTCGCACATACTGTATATCTCGATATCCCGGCTGATAATCATGTTGTTGGATTCCGCCTCGAACACGGCATCATTGATAATCGTGTCGATATCCTGGCGGTAGCCGCTGGTGAGGAAATCCCAGGCGCGTGCCACGCGCTCCGGCGTCTTCATCAGCCCTTCACGCTCGGGGTCTTCCCCCAGTTCAATCAGCAGCTCGCGGACGAGTTCGGCAATGCGATCATGATTCATGATTCAAGCTCTCCTTCAATTCTCGGGTAAATGCATCCTCCTTATTCAGAGTTGCAATTACGCCGGGGTCGATCCGTTCCACGAGATCCCGGTCATCGCCGGGAAGTCTCAGGGACGGGTCCAGTTCTATCAGGGCGGCGGCGAGAAAGGGCCGCTCGGTAATGTCCGGGTCGGGCAGAGTTATCCCGCTGCTTTGAAAGACCCGGTTTCCATGCAGGAGGATATCCAAGTCCAGCGGCCGCGGGGCATAGGCATCCTCTGAGCGAACCCGGCCCAGGGCGCGCTCCACCTCACGGAGTACTTCCTCTTTTAGCGCCATCGGTTCGAGTTCCGTGTCCAGTGCGATGACGCCATTCAGGTAGTCGCCCTGGTCCGGACGTCCGATAGCCGGGGTCCGGTAGAAGCTGGAGAGGGCGACGAAAGGCACACGGCGCGACAGAAGCCGCAGTCCGGCAATGATATTGCGCTCGGGCTCGATATTCGCCCCGACGGACACGTAAGCCCGTTCGGCGCGACCGTCAACCATGCACGTCGGTCCGCGTGCGGACAATCTCCACCGCAACGCTGCGCGCAAAGCGCAGGGCGCCTGGTTTGTCCACAGTAACCCGCACCTGCCGCACGCCCTCATGGGCCAGACAGAGGGACGCGATTTCCCCCGCCATGCGCTCGATCAAAAGAAAACCCGAACTCTCCACCAGCGCCATGATCTCCTTCTTCACCGATTTATAGTTGATAGTATCGTCGATATTGTCCGAAGCCGCGGCCGTACTCAGGTCGCAGGCCATCTCAATATTGATGACGACGTCCTGCTTGTTTTCCCGCTCTTCGGGGTAAATTCCCACGATGCAGCGGCAAAGCAGGTCGCGAATGTAGATTTTGTCCAACGCATCATTCATACATGGTTCCTCGCAGATTCCGTCCCCCGTCAATGTATATAACCTGCCCCGTGATGAATGTATTCACGAGAAGGAAAATTACAGCGTGGGCAATCTGCTCGCCGCTTCCATAGGCGTGGAGCAGGTTGGAATGCTTCAGAGATTCCAGATAACTGGTGTCCTTCCCTTCGGGCGGTAAGACGAGCCCCGGCGCAACGCCATTGACCCGGAGCCGGGGCGAATACTCCACCGCCATCATGCGCGTCAGGTGGTGAAGCATCTTCTTGCTCAGGTGATAGGGCACGTGCTTGCGGTCATAGTCGCGGACCATCGTGTCCAGGAAGTTGATCACCACGCCCTCCCGACCCGTGGCCGCGAGGCGGTGGGCCAGGTAAAAGGGCGCCAGGGTGTTCACGTTCACGTTCGGCGCAAGGGTGGATTCGGATAGCTCGTCCAGAGTCGCCTCGGGAAAAATGGAGGCGCTGTTGATAAGAAAATCGATGCCGCCACTGGCCTCCTCCGCACGGTCCCACACGGTATCGGGTGTGCCCGAAACGGCCAGGTCGCCTTGCACGAGCCATGCTTTGACGCCAAGCGCTTCGATTGCAGCAGCCGTCTCGCACGCCTCTTCCTCGGAATCCCGATAGTGAATGACGCAATGCACGCCATGACGCGCCAGTTCAAGGGCGGCGAAGGCACCGAGGCGTTTCGCGCCTCCGGTAATCAGCGCGGTCTTCCCCGCGAGTTCGAGCAGACCCTGCATCAGGCTACATCCATCGTTGAGGCGCGCCTGGGGCGCGGGGCGGGCGTCATGGGCGGCTTAGCCTTCCTGCGGCGGGATCTGCCCCAGGCCCTCTGCAATATCCGCCGCGGGCAGGATGATGGGGATAACGCTGTTTCTGCGTCCGCCCTCGCCCGCTTCGGCACTGATGGCGCGCAGCACGAAAAGACCCACGACCTTGCCGTCGAGGCGGAAGACCGGGCTGCCCTGGCTCGTGCTCGTGGGATCGTTGCCGGGGATATAGTAGGTGCGGGGCTTCTCCACCACGGCGTCAATGTACTCAAAAGATGCGGAGAACACGCGGTTGGCCACGCGGCCCAGACGGTTCAAGGTGACTACCCTGTCCAGCAGCTCCACGGTGCCTTGGTTGGCCTGGAGGTCCACAAACGCCAGCGGCGCGGCAGGCTTCACCAGCGGACGGAGGAAGGCCAGGTCCAGCTCCACGTCGCGAATGACGACCTCGGCCGGAATCTCGGTGTTGTCGTGCAGCAGCAACTTGATGTCGTTGAGCTGCGCGTCCATCTTGAAGTTGGCATCGCCACCCGACATGGTCTTGAAAATGCTGCTCGGGTCCGTGGAAGAAAGGGAAAGCACGGTCAGCCCATCGGGACGAATAATCGTACCGGTCGCCTCTTCCTTGCTCTCCTGCTCCTGGGTGTTTCCACCACCGAAGGAGGAAGACACCTTGACCACCATCTGCACGGTCACCACGGCGGCCATGTTGTTCTTCAGAATTTCGCGACCCGCCGCGGCGTCCTCGTCGGCCTGCGCAAACAAAACCGGCATCAGGCAAAAGGCGGCGGCAATGGTGAAGATACGGCCTGTGGTAGACATGAAATCATCCTCTCTGAAGGTTCCCTCGGAACCTGTTATACAGCGTGAAGTCGCGATTCAATCCGGCCAGTGGTTCAGGACCACTGGGGTTCAATTTCGATGAAGAAGGTGTGGATGCCGCGAAGGATCTTGAAGACAACGGTGCGCGGCTTCGCGTTCACGATATCCGTAAGCAGCTTCTCCACCGTTTCCACGTCGCCCGCGGGCTGCCCGTCGATGGACAGGAGCAAATCGCCCACGGAAAGCTGGCCTAAAGCCGCCCAGCCGCCCGACTTGACCTCGTCTACGAGAACGCCGGACTGATCGGTCTTCCAGCTTTCCTGCGCCTTATCGAAGAAGGTGATGTCGCGCACGGTGAATTCGAAATCGTCGTTGCGATACTTTTTCATCTCCCGGTCCAGCTTCGGCGCCATCACCAGCTCAACGGGAATCTTCTCCACCGCTCCGGCGCGGCCGATGCTCAGCGTGACGCTGGTGCCGCTGCGGTACTGGCGAATCAGGGTGGGGAGTTCTTCATAGTGCTCCAGGGCCGTCGCGGTAAGCGGCTGCTCGTCCACGGCGAAAATAAGGTCGCCCACCTTCACGCCCGCCGTCTCCGCGGTGCTGCCCTTGTATACGTGGGTCACGCGGAAGCCCTTCAGATTCTCGTCGCCCAGCAGCTTCGCGATATCGCGCGTTATCACCTGGGCCTCAACCGGCAACCAGGCCTTTTTCACTTCCAGGCCCGGATCCTGAAGCTCGTTCGAGCCAATTTCGATCACCGTGAGGTACTGGCCCGTCTTGCGCTCGAAACCGGTCAACGCGGGCACGGGGGTTTTGGATTCGCCCAGCGTCTTGACCGTGGCCGCGCGCAGCGCTTCGATATTCTTCACGGGCTCGCCGCCCACGGAGACCAACACGTCGTTCCGCTGAATCTGGGGCTTGGAAGCGCCCGCCGGGCCGCCGGGCCGCACGGAAGTCACCAGCACGCCATCGGTCGTTTCCCGTTTCAATTCCTTGGCAACGCCGAGGGAGATGTTGCGCACCGTAAGGCCCCACTCCTTCAACTCTTCCTCATCCGGCAGGAGAATTTCCCGCTCGGTCGCCGTGGCTGTCACGGTTACGGGCGCACCATCACGAAGGAGTTCAATGGTCACCGGCTGCCCGACGGGAAGCTCGGCGACCTGAAGGTTGTAGTCGGGCAACTGCTCGGCGAACTGCACGTCCACCGGCACCCCGTTCAGCGAAAGTATAGTGTCACCCGACTTCACGTCGGCGAGGGCACCCGGGGAACCACCCAGGACGCCGCTGACGAGTACGCCCTTTTCCTGGGCGCCGTGCTTCAGGCGGGGCTGTACTTCAATGCCCAGCCAGGCGCGCTGCATCTTGCCGGTCTTGATCAGTTCCTCACCCACCAGCTTAGCGAGATTCGAAGGAATCGCGCCGCCGAGGCCCATGCCGATTTCGTTGATACCGATGATTTCGCCCTTGAGGTTGACCAGCGGGCCGCCGGAATTGCCGGGGTAGATGGCCGCGTCGTGGCCCAGCCAGCGGACCAGCGCGCCCACGTCTTCACCGTCCATCTCCATGCCACCAAAGCGACGCATGGATTCCGGCATGATCATTTCCGTGTTGCTGATGATGCCCAGGGTCACCGACTGGGACAGGGCCAGGGGGCTGCCCATGGCCAATACCTGATCGCCCACGCGCACCGCGCTGGAATCGCCAAAGGAAACCGTCGGGAATGTCCGGGGCTCGGTCGGCTGGAGCTTGATGATAGCCAGATCGGTCAGGGGATCCTTCCCCACCAGCGTCGCTTCCATCTCTTCCTTGTCGGAAAAGATGCATTTGATGCGCGTGGCGTGACCCGCCACATGATGGTTCGTGATGACGTGGCCCTCGGGCGTGATGACCGCGCCGCTGCCCGAAATCTGGTATTTCGTCTCGCGACCGTCGCGGAAATAGGACTCCACCACGTGGATCTGGACCAGAGCGGGCTTCACAATCGTGAGGGCCTGATCCACCACCTCGCGCAGGGGTGCCGCGGGGGTTTCGGTGTAACCGGCGGGCGCCGCGCCAAGGGCAACCGCGAAAAGGGCCATCGCAACGATTTTCTGGGGTAATTTCATGCCTTTTCCCTAGCGTGGCTCTGCCACATCCGATGATTCGGGCCCTGCCTTGCGCGGCCTGCTGGCGCAAATGTGCTCACTATCGCGGGCACGGGGGTCTGCCCCTGTGCTCTATTCCTGCAATCGAAATTTTGGTGTAATGGCGGGCGCGGGGCCCGTTGGGGCGGAGGGAATTGTCACGCATCACCGCCGACCTGCCCTGCATACTACCATATGCGCGATCCGCTCACAAACGCGACCAACCGACAGCGTCACCCAGCCTTTCAGAGTAGCCCGCTGTTTCCCGGACACGTCGCACTATACCGCAGAAAGATCTGGACCACGGAGACACGGAGGCGCGGAGAATAAGAGGAGTACAAAGGCACCATTGCCGAGTCACGGGACGCTTACGTTCGAAAAGGTCTCTCCAATTTTCCTCTCTTATTTGTCTTCTCCATGCCTTCGTGCACTCCGTGGTCAGCATTTCTTTAGATGAGCACGTAAGAACACAGAAAATAACTCATCTTCTATACTGCGCTGTAAGTTTCTTTTCCGCATTCATTCGCGGTTCAAGTCTTTTTGTTCCTGTTCAGCGCCTTTTTCCTTCTTAAAATAGTGGGAAAACATGTGGGGAATGCGCGTCTCGAAGAAGCAGGGCTTCCCGTTGAAGGGGTGGTTGAAGCGGATCGATTTCGCGTGGAGCGCCAGGCGCTTCGCCACGGTCTTCTTCGCGCCATACTTCGTATCCCCCACGATCGGGAGGTTGTGGTCCGCCAGATGCACTCGAATCTGGTGCTTCCGGCCCGTCAGGAGGTTGATCTCCAGCAGCGTCACGCCGTGGGCCGTACCCAGGACCTTGTATCCCGTGTGGGAGAGCTTCCCCCGCTTCGTATCCGCCGTCGCATGCACACTATGGACGCCATTCTCGATTAAATAAGAACTGAAGGTGCCCTCCGGCTCCCGAGGGATGCCGTGGACCAGCGCATAGTAGCGCTTCTCCGAGTTTTCCCAATCCGACTGCAGGGCGTTCTTGGCCTCCGGAGTCTTCGCAAACACCAGAATGCCGGAAACCTCGCGGTCCAGCCGGTGGACAATATAGACCCGCGCCGGGGACTTTGGGTTGCCCTTTTTTACATAATCCGTGATCCGGAAATACGCCGTCTCCTCCTTCTCCCGGTCCGTCCCCATCGTCAACAGGCCCGGCGCCTTATCCACCACCAGGATATCCCGGTCCTCATGGAGGATCAGCAAACCTTTCGGCTGGTGCTTTCCACCCTTCTTTTTCTTTTTGGGTTCTTCCATGATTACTTCCTGGCGATGGAGCCGTGGCAGGTTTGCCGGTGAATGCGCATTGTAGCACGACGGGCCACTTCGGCCCAACGGGACCGTCCCGCGAAGTTAACTGCGGGGGACAGTCCTATAGTCGCGTCGCCCGACGGGGTGGGCGTTACCGTCTCGGCTTTGGTGATCTCGTCCGGTGCGCTTGCAGCTTGGACAGTCCCCTTGGGGCCCGTCCACTCGGACAGGGGCGTCGCCCATTTACGGCGCACTTCTTCGGTCGTCGCGATGGAAACGTGGAACTTGGCGTCTTTGGTGGGGTCGTAGCGACGGGCAGGCTGCATGGGGTTTTCCCTCCCTGAAAATGAGTCCAGTTATGGGGAGGGATTGATGGACCTCCCCTATAGTATAGGATCGGACGTTGCGGTTCTGAACGGGGAAGGGGTTGGCGGGTATGGGGTTAGGGCGGGTGGCGGGGACAGCAGCCGATTGGCTCGTGTTGTCGGTCTTGCGAATGTCACCGCCAGCCAATCGGAGGCTGTACCCCTGAAGAATCGCCGAGACAGTTGCTCGAAGCAGATGGCGACGTTTCGCAAGGGGGACAGCCACCGCCTGGCCCTGCGACATGACGTTAGCGGTACAGCACGTGCCAGGCGGATGCAGTCCCCGCGGAGCGTCGAGCAGACTGTATGGGGTTAGGGCAGATGGACGCGCGACTGAGTACGAGGCATTCCTCTCGTTCCCAAGCTCCGCTTGGTAATGCCGTCCCCGGAGCTCTACTCCGAAGCCAGTTCGGCATTCGCAATCGTTCACAGAAATGATTGGACGTACCGAATCTGCGAAGCGGAGCTTCGAAAACTGCATTACCAAGCAGAGCTTGAGAACGAGGAACTACCTAATTGAGCGCATCATTCGGTGCCAGAACCGTGGGCAGTTCGTCCTGCGTGGTCACAATTTCTTCACCCGTTTCCCGATCGATGAGGTACACGGGCTCCGGCGGGCGCTCGTTCCCGAACATATCCGAAGTTAGGGTAAGGTCGACATCATCACCCGGCTTTACCGGAACGCTCCAGTAGCCGCCGGTCGAGTCGTCCTCGGGCCGCAGCTCCAGGTTTGTGCCTTCCAGTCCCGTGATGTTGAAGCGCCCCTCGCGATCCGTAAAGGTGCCGGCCGCATAATCCCTGAGATCGAGATCCCACACCTCAACACTCACGTGCGGCAGAGGAACACCCTTCGCATCCTTCAGTACGCCGGTGACTGTCCCCGCATTGGTCAGCACAATCCGCAGATCCGTCACGCGCTGGCCCGCGGCGAGGCTAAGGCTATGGGCCAGCTTCTTCCCGGGGTTAAAGCCGCTACCATTGTCCGCTGCCGCCCAGATCTCGAAGTCGCCCGCAGAAAGGTCTTGAAACAGGAAATAGCCGTCCGCATCGGTGCGAAGAAGACGGCGGTCAAATTTGGTATCGCTATAGGGATGTCGCAGACCCAGCGAAGCCAGAACCGGCTTGCCTGAATCATCTACCACGACGCCCGCAATCACCCCCTTGGGCACCGGCAGCAGCTTGAGGCGTATTGCTGCCGCCGTGTCATCCACCGCAACGGGCTCGCTCCGTGCGCCACGAAAATTGGCCTCCAGGACGGGGGGATCGGAGCCTTCCGGCGGCAAAGCGACGTTGATAAAGCAGAACGCGCCGTCCGTGTCGGAAGTGGTGTCCTCGAAGCCGAGACCGGAATTGGGGTCGCCCAGGCTCACTGCTGCCCCGGCCACGGGCTCGTCTTTCTCGTTCACCACCACCCCGCATAGCTTCTGGCCGCTGCTCACGGTGAAGTCGATATCCTCGATCGTCTCCCCCGGCTGGAGGTCGATTTGCTCCATGGTGCCGCTCACGCTGGTTCCGTACAGCCTGGGTAAACGGGCCAGGGACACGTCGATGGGGCCGGCTGTGAGTCCGGTAATCTCGTAGCGCCCGTCGGCATCCGTGGGTTTCGAAAGCCAGACATAGGTCCGGTTTCCCCGAGGCGTCGCCTGCACCAGCGCTCCGGCCACAGGCTCGTCCGTCGTGCTGTCATAGACCCGGCCCGAGACCCGCGCGCCCGAATCCATAAGCAGCTCCACCCGCGCCGTTTCATCCGCCGCCAGCTTCACCATCGTTTCGGGGGGCGAAAAGGCGTGCGAGGGCTCGGCGCTGGAAAGCAATAGGACGCCCGCAGGCACATTCTCCAAGACGAATTCGCCTTTCTCATCGCTGGAAGCCTTCAATTTGAGATCCCGAAACGCATCCGCAACCACACACACCGCCACATCCGGTGCCGCAGCACGGTTGGCAGCCTGACGCACCACGCCGCTTATGCGTCCGCCCTGGGTCATCACCAGCTTCACATCGGGGCCGCCGATGCCCACCTTTTCCATGAGCGCGGGCGCATAGCCCGCCGCCAGCGCCTCCAGGTTGTACAGGCCCACAGGAACAGAGGTGAATTTAAATCGCCCATCCTCTCCGGACGTCACCGTCTGATTCTTTAAGTTGTTCGCCATCACGTCCACAAGGGATAGTTCCGCCTCCGCCACTGGCATGCCTTCCGTGCTCACCACCTGTCCTGCTATCGACGCAGCGGGCTTGAGCACAATATCGAGGTTCCAGACCGGACGGCCCGCATCGAGTGACGCCCCGGCGAATCCCGCCTGGCCCTCGTGTTCGACCGCGACGAAATAGCGCGCCCAGGGCAACTGGGTGAAGTGCACGTTACCGGAGGAATCCGAGGGGCCTTCGATTGGAAAGCCGTGGGCCTGGCTCTCCGAGGCCTCCAATATTTCGACCGTAACCCGCGCCCCGGAAACCGGAAGGCCCGTGCGATCCGTTACAAAGACTTGAATCAGACCCGCACCGACAGGCCGCTCTACGGCCTCAGACTTCTTCTCGACCTCGCGGGACAATGATTCGGTAGTCGACACCGGAACGGCAGGAATGGCGGACAAAATCCGGGTGTCGTCGTGGTCCCTTGAGGGTTCCGTAGCGGTTGGCGCGGCCCGAAAGCCAAGCGCGAGGTAAAGCGCCCCAACGATGAAAAAAATGGCCAGTACAGCTAAAACCAGGAACGGAGGTCGCGAGGAGTTGCGGCGCGACGAAGTCTTAGGACGCAGCGATCCCCTCATTTCGCGCTGTCCATTACATAGGCATAGATCTCCAACGGGACTTCGACCGCGTCCTCTTCGCCCTCCACATCGAAATAGAAGGACACTGTTTCGCTATACACGCCATCCACCTTGGGATGACGGAGAAGTACTTCAACTTCCGCGCCTGTTTCCGAGGGACCTTCTTTGAGGCTGATGAATTCTGAATGCTTAGCCAGATCGGGCCGCCATTTGAAGGATAGTTTGCGAGGCGACACGAACTTGGCCTTGCGCGTCGAACTCGCCCCGTCTCCCTGAGCGGGGCGGACATAGCCCATGGAGAGTACGGATACGGTCGCTTCCACATCGCGCGCCACCCTGCCCGTGAGTAGCGGCGATCCTGCCCCTTCGGCCAGGGGAAAGGAAAAGTCCCCACTCTCCATCGGCGCGCGAACCACTAAGTTGAGAATGGGCCGACTGTCCAAGGTGGTCAACTCGGCTTCTACAGCGCCGTTCAGGCCCGCGAGGGCGTCGCGAGTAAACGTGGGCGGGGCCACAAATGCCCGTTCGACCCGCGCGCCTTTCTCTACCGGCCCGAGGTCGATGGGATCGGGCAGGGCCGGATAGATATCCGCGAGAACCGATAATTCCGCCGCCCCGTGCCCCTTTAAGTCCACCGCGACTTTGGACGTAAACCCGCCATGTCGCCCGGTCAACGCAATATTGAGGGGAACTCGAAGGGAGCCGAAAGGAGGCACCGTGGCGGGCAGCTCCTCGACTACCGTACACCCGCAGGAGGCCGTCGCATTGCCCACCTCCATCGTGCGCAAAGTATAGTTCGGAATCCTGAACGTGTAGGTCATCGAATCTTTCGCGATGACCGCCCCCGCGTCAAGGGTTTGATGCAGGCTGCGCAGCGAGATCACATAGAGCACACCCAGCACCGAGACGGCGAACAGGAGCGAAAGCGACACCGAAATCCCAAGTTTACGCATAATACCCCTCTTGTCTACGGGACAGCGTGAGGCTTCGCCTCGCCCGTAGAGGATATAAAGTGTTTCTCGATTACTTCACAACCAGAGCAAAACCGGGACGGCTGCTCCACATTCTTTTCAACCTGTACTTCGAACGCTGGGGCCTTGGTCGTGAAAAAAGGCACATGGCACGGGCCAGTGGCTTTGCGGCACAGGCGTCTTACCTGTATGTTTACAAAGCAGACGTGCTCCACCAAGTCATGTGACCATCAAGCATCACAGTCCGCAGTAAACCGATTCAAGCGTCTGCCAGTACACCGTTGTGGTAGGCGGAAGGGGATTGGTGCACTTGTAGGTAAACTGCGTACTACATTCAATGTTTGAAACGCTCGCACACTGAGAAACCACAGCACAGGACAACTTCGGAGTCTCTCTGTCGTCGCAGTTCACCCAGGCAACTCCAGGCTGAACGCACTCCTCATACTCCCTTATGCTTTCACGTTGCCATACGTCAGGTTGAAAGCATCCCGTTTCGATATCTCTGCAAAAGTCGTTACAGTTCGTGCTCGGGCCGCCGCAGGGGCCATCAATCTTGTTAAAGCAATCAGCAGCAACGCCAACAGTCACAGCCATACTAAAGAACACTCCAATTCCAAATATCTTCCATATCATCGATCTTCTCCTTTTTCGTTTGACAATTCGACGAATCGATCCCAATCGATCCGCTCAATTCGTTCATCAGGGAACCCACGCTTGATGCTTACGCCTTCGGGCACGCCCATATTTCGAAGTGTAAACGCTGGCAGGGCGGACTCGTCCGAAAAGTTGCTAAATTCGATAGTATTGTCGTATTTGGTCTCGGGCATACTGACTATTCCACCGTCTGCCAAATACCTTGTCGGGATTCTTATCTTTTCTGCCCCGATGTCCGCCAGAGTGTATTCGATTTGGCGCGTCGAAAGACTGGCCTTGGATTGCTTCGCTTTGGGGAGGTTGGGCTCAAACCTCGACGCCTTCATCAGTCCGTCCTCGGCATAAAAGGTGTAGTCAGACTCGAGTTTGGAGATCCCGTCTCTGTTTGGCATTTCGCGTTGGACACGGATATCTCCGTCCGCGTCAAAGGACACAATGCCCCATGGGCCGCCCCAGTGTATAGGTCTCCGATATGAGATGGCGAACGGCTCAGTATCCCCGAAACAAAGTTGCGATATATCCACGAGGCTGTCAAACGTGGAGAAACTCTTGTCATAACGCTCAAGTTCGTTCTTCCAGTCCTCGCGAAAGTACACCTTAACAGAAGGAATTTCGACAATCCCCCACAAGACCAGGTAGTTTGGCGTCCGCAGTACCTTAATCACATTGGGCTTGTCGGAAATTGTTACATTCCCCCCTTCCGATTTCTCGCCCGGCTCCTCTTGATCTTTTATCAATGAATTGTTGTATATTGTTGTAACGAGCTTGGTTCCTGATCGGATTCGAACTTCATAGTTTGTTGTTTGTGTGAATGGTCTATTCAACTCGGGTACGAAAGAGGTGCTCGTCATTACCCCATCATAGCTGAGCCTGGCGTAGGCGGACTGGGTCTGTTCCTGCGTGGCGGCAAGAAATTCAAGTTGTTCTTTCTGCGTGGGGGGATCGCCCGCCGAGAGAGAAATACATGCCGCTATAAGTATGGAAATCATTCACTATTCTCCTACCGTAGTCTTTACTTATACTCTCGATGAAAAAGTCAAGTGCTTTCATTTACCGGAGGGAGAAACAGGGGCTGGCAAGTCGAAGATCCGACTGGGCGGGAGAACAGGTACATGGCGGAAACCCTCTTCCTTGATGTTATGAGCCCGAAAGTGTTTTTTGATACTGCCGCGACATGACCCGCTGAAGTCGAATCTACACCTGTTGGTGGCAAATGTCAAGAACAAAACTTCGACGGTTGCCACGGCTGCGAAAAGGCGATGCGCATTGTGAAATAAGCTCGAATAGGCATGTATTTCGACGTGCTAATTCTCGATTTGGGACACTCCTAACCTACTCTACCCGCCCCCCCGCGTTGTTCTCCGCCCCCACCCATCCTTTATCATTCCCCCAACGAGAGCAATCCCCCATAGCCCAACACCGGAGAACGCAGTTTTATGAATATTTCCGCGAATCTTTCTACCCACCAGCACCCCATCCCCGACGGCATGCTCGCCGAGTTGCGCGATAGCGCCGATCTGGTTTCGGATTCGGAGGGGCTTCAGGCGCGGATGGCGGAGGACGGCTATCTGTTTTTGCGCGGGGTGCTGAATATCGAGGATGTGCTCGCGGCGCGTGCGGAGGTGATTGCGCGCCTGGCGGCCGTGGGTGAATTGGCAGAGCCTTATGAGGACGCCATCTCGTCGCACACGAGCCGACGGGGCGAGCTGGTGGAGGATCTGGGCGCGTTCTGGCAGTCCATGTGTGAGGGTCCGGCGCTGCGCAAGGTGACGCACGGCGGCAACATCGTGCGGATCATTGGGAAGCTCAACGGGGAGCCGGTGCGGTCTTATGACTTTTTGTGTC
>JBIJDL010000217.1:0-9864 GCA_044344195.1 Candidatus Hydrogenedentales bacterium | reverse complement strand
CGGCCTTTCACTTCGACCATGTCTATATGAATCGCGGCACGGACCGCCTGTTCACGGTGTGGACGCCGCTGGGCGATGCGACGCTGGATGAAGGGCCCCTGCTCCTGGTGGAGGATTCGCACACGTGGACGGAACTGCATGACGAGTTCCGCGGGCTGGATGTGGACAAGGATAAAACGCGACCGGGACATGTGACGCTGGATCCGGTCGCTCTGGCGAAGGAGCGCGGGGTGCACCTGCTGTCGGCGAATTTCAAGGCGGGCGATGTGGTCATCATGCCCATGTTCATGCTGCATGGCTCGCTGGACAACCGCAGCCCGGTCCACCGCGTGCGCTTTTCTTCGGACACGCGTTATCAAGCGGCTTCGGATCCGATCGATGAGCGCTGGGTTGGGGAAAACCCTATCGGCCACGGCGGGGGCTATGGCTCCATGGGCGGTGCGAAGCCCGCGACGAGTGATCCGCTGTTTAGATAAAGGATGAAGGGTGAAGGGTGAAGGGTGAAGGGTGAAGGGTGAAGGGTGAAGGGTGAAGGGTGAAGGGTGAAGGGTGAAGGGTGAAGGGTGAAGGGTGAAGGGTGAAGGGTGAAATGTCATTTAAGGCCGAGGCGTTTCATCCTTCATCCTTCAATTCACTCCGGGGCGACAAGCTGTCTGCGCTGTCGCATGAGCCTTGGCAGCACGCCGTGCCGTGGCGAGCATAGGGCGGCGAGGACGTAGAGTCCGCCGCTTACTACCGCCATGGCGCCGGCGATGGCGCCGTCGACCCAGGCCGCGAGGGCGTAGCCCCCGAGGGCGCTGAGCACGCCGACTATCACGGAGATCACCAGCATGTGGGAGAGGCGATCGGTCAGCAGATAGGCCGTGTTGGCGGGCACGATGAGCATGGCGACCACGAGGATAGCCCCGACGCTTTCGAAGGAGGCGACGGTGGTCAAGGAGACGAAGCCCATGAGCAGGTAGTGCCACAGGGCCACGTTGATCCCGATGGATGCGGCGAGGGCGGGGTCGAAGGAGCAGATCTTGAGTTGCTTGTAGCCGAGGATCACAAAGATAAGATTGAACACGGAGACCGCACCGGTGAGCCAGAGGGCCCGTGGCCCGAGGTTGTAGTCGCCCCAGGTCAGCGTGTCGAGGGGCGCAAATACGATCTCGCCATAGAGCACGCAGTCCACGTCGAGGTCCACGGTGCCTGTGTATTTGCTGACCAGGATCACCCCGATGGCGAAGAGCCAGGTGAAGGTCACGCCCATGGCGGCGTCGGACTGGAGCTTGCCGAAGCGGTTGAGCATGTCGGTCAGGAAGGCGGTGAGCATGCCCATGGCCATGGCGCCGATGAGCATGGGGACGATGTTGCGGCTGCCGGTCAACATGAAGGCGATGACGATGCCGGGCAGCACGGCGTGGCTGATGGCGTCGCCCAGCATGGAGAGTCGGCGCAGCACGAGGAAGCAGCCCACGAGGGAGCATGAAGCGGCCACGAGGCTGCCGATGACCAGAATCCAGAAGGTGTCCATGGATATCATCGGGGTTGCCCTTCCTGGACCGGAGCGGGGATTTGCTGACCGTGGGGATCGAGGTCCTCGCCTTCCAATTCGTCCAGCAGGCGCTGCTCCAGTTCCGGCGTGAGGATATGCTCGATCTCTTCGGCGTCGTCGTGCACGTGGTCCGGCGCAATCTCCAATTTCTTCATGAGGTAGAGTTCCCACAGGCGGTGGAGGCGGGTCACCCGCTCCGCTTCCCGGATGCCGGCCTCCGTCAGGACAAAGCGCCCATCACTCCCCTCGCGTACGAGGCCATCGTGATCCAGGCGGCGAATCGTTCGCTGCAGGAAGCCCATGGGCATGTCGCGGTGCTGGAGCAGTTCGCCCAGCGAGCGTGGCTCGTGCCAGTCCCGTGCGGGCTCGCCGAACTTGTACATAGTGCGCAGGATGTTTTCCGTGGCGGTTTTGCGGCGGAAGCGACGGTGGCGCACGACGCGGGCCATGGCGCCGCGCCGGGGCGCGAAGAGAAAAGAGACGATGAAGATGCTGGTCACCCCCACCACCATCCACGGGCCGGTGGGCATGCGTGCGCTGAGGTAGCTTACGTAGGCGCCGATGAAGCCGCTGATCGCGCCGAAAAGCACCGCCAGCAGGAGCATCCGCGCGAGGTGGTCGGTCCAGTAGCGTGCGGCGGCCGCGGGGGTCACCAGCATGGCCGCCATGAGTACGACGCCGACGGCCTGCAAGCCGATGCACACGGCGAGGACGATCATGGTGGCCAGGGCGATTTCCACGGCGCGCACGGGCAGACCGATACCCCTTGCGAAATCGGGGTCGAAGGAGACGATCTTCAGTTCCTTGTAGCCCACCAGGACCACCGTGCAGAGCAACAGCCCGAGTCCTCCGAGGAGGTAGACATCCTTCTCCACCAGCGAGGCGGCCTGGCCGAAGAGGAATTTGTCGAGGCCGGACTGGGCGGCATTGCCTGATTTCTGAATGTGGGTAAGCAGCAGAATACCCAGTCCGAAAAATACGGAGAGCACCATGCCCAGGGCGCTGTCTTCCTTGCAGCGGGTATACTTCACGATCCATTCGATGGCCAGCGCGCCCATCCAGCAGGAAACGACCGCGCCGGAGAGGACAACCAAGGGCTCCTTTGTGCCTGTGAGCATGAAAGCCATGCACACGCCCGGCAGGGCCGCATGGGAAAGGGCGTCGCCCAGCAGGGAACGCTTGCGGAGAAAGGCGAAGCAGCCCAGCAGCCCCGCTGAAATGCCGAGGATGATGCAGCCCGCCAGCACATAGACCACGTTGGCGCTGGGAAAGGTAAAGAAATCCAGCCAGGGCGGAAGGCGCTCGGGCAGGGCGCCGTTCATTCCGCCGCCTTTCGGGAGATCCACTCTTTCTCCCGAAGCCGCTCGGTCACTTCGGTGAGGAGGTGGAGCCGCCCGCCGTAGGTCGCGTTGAGATTTTCCGAGGTAAAGGTCGTGGCCACGGGGCCAAAGGCGACGGCGCGCAGGTTGAGCATCAGCACCGAATCAAAATACTCCGGGACGCTGTGGAGGTCGTGATGGACCACCACCACCGTGCTGCCCTGGGCGCGCAAATCGCGGAGCAGGGTCACGATGGCCTTTTCCGTGGTCGCGTCCACGCCGGCAAAGGGCTCGTCCATGAGGTAGACCCGTGTCTGCTGGGCCAGGGCGCGCGCGAGAAACACGCGCTGCTGCTGGCCGCCCGAAAGCTGGCTGATCTGGCGATCGGCGTATTCGCCCATCCCCACCTTAGCCAGACTCTCCCGCGCAATTTCGCGGTCCCGCTTTCGGGGCCTGCCGAAAAGGGACAGGTGCCCGTAGCGCCCCATGAGCACCACGTCCAGCGCGGTGGTGGGAAAATCCCAGTCCACCGATTCGCGCTGGGGCACATAGGCCACAGCGGAGAGGGCGCGGCGGGACGACTGGCCGAAAATCTTCACGTGGCCGGAGGCCAGGGGCACGAGGCCCATGATGGCTTTGATGAGGGTGCTCTTGCCCGCGCCGTTGGGCCCCACCACGCCGATAAGCTCGCCTTTGGGAAAGGAGAGGTCAATGTCCCAGAGGACGGGCCGGTGCTGGTAGGCGACCGTCAGATCATGTACTTCAATGGGTGCGGCTTCAACCGGGGCTTGCATCGCTTTTCAGGGCCTTTACTATCGTATCTACATTATGCCGGACCATCCCGAGGTAGGTGCCTTCCGGCGTTCCCGTCTCCCCCATCGCATCGGAATACAGCGTGCCGCCGAGGCGGACCGTGTGTCCCTTCGATGCCGCCCCCGCGATCAGCGCCTCGATGGACGCATGAGAAATCGACGTTTCCACGAAGACCGCCTGTATTTTGCGGCTCACCAGCAGCTCCACCAGCTTGTTCAAATCCTGCAGACCATACTCTGAGGACGTGCTAATCCCCTGAACCCCCAGCACCTCCATGCCATAGGCCCGACCAAAATAACCGAAGGCGTCGTGGGCCGTGACGAGGACGCGGTGGTCCTCGGGAATGGTCGCGATCTGGGTACGGGCATATTCATGAAGCTCCGCCAGCTTCGCCTGATAGGCCGCCGCGCGCTCATCGAAGTAGGCCTTCTGGGTTGGGCGGTTTTCCACCAGGATGGCGTGAATCCGTTCGGCCGCTTTCTGCCACAAGGATACATCAAACCATACGTGCGGGTCATAGTTCCCCTGAAACTCCGGCGGCTCGCGCAATAGCGTCGGATCAATCTGGTCCGTCACCTGATAGGTCTTCACCCGGCTCGCCATCCCCACCAGCACATCCGCCATTCGGCCTTCCAGGTGAAGACCGTTGTAGAGAATGACATCCGCTTCATTCAAGCGCGCCAGATCGCCCTGGGATGCCTTGTAGAGGTGTGGATCCACGCCCGAACCCATCAGGGCCGTCACGGCGACCTGCCCCCCACCGATATCCCGCGCCGTATCGCCGATCATGCCGATAGTGCAGGTGATTTTCAGCGGCCCCGAGGCTTCGGAAGAGCCCACCGGTGCGGCACTCTGCTTGCAGCCGGTCACCAAAGAAAACAGGGTCAGACTGGCCAGCAGAAAGACAAGATGTGATTTGTTCACGTATCTACCCTCAACTGTGGGCCGCCACACGGGAGGCAGCCGTTTGGATGGTTTATTAACGATTGCACTATAGCACAAATTTAGCCCTGGCGCAAGTAATTTTGAAGTACGCCTAATATATAAACTGATACTTCATAATTCGAGTATCCTCGAAAAAAAGCGCCCGTACTGGAGGGGTACGGACGCATGTCGAAAATTGCGTTCTGAGACGGACGAACTAGAGGAGCGTGGCTACGACGCTGACATTCATGTCGGTCTCGATGGCACCATCACCATGATCGGGGACCAGTTTAATGTGGAGCTCCTCAATTCCGGTTACGGGACCACCAGGCAGGATCAAATTCGCCTGTTTGCGGTTGACATCATCAAACAGGTTGCTGGCCAGGGTGTCGATATAGATCAGGTTTCCCTTCTCGTCGGCAACGTGAATAACATAGCCACAGTGATCCGCCGCCCGGCCATCCGGGACCCACTCCAGCAGAATCTCGCTCACGGAGCGGTCCGACAGGTTCCACACGATATTGACTGGAACCGCCGGAATCTCATCACGGAGGGCGACCCTGCTTTCGAGGGTTTGCAAGAAAAGGGCCAGCGCTTCGGGATCGGGCACAATCTCATCGGCCCAGGCCGCCTCCTCCGCCGCATCCACCGGGTAGGGTTGGGCAAGGCGCTCGCCCTTTCGGAATATGAGCTGATTACCCTTGGAAACGCCCGTCTTACCGAGGTCGTTCGATACCAGGATATCCCCCTTCGTCACCGTGACTTTGGTGGAGCTTGGCGCCACTTCGACCACAAAGGCCGTACCGAAAACCACGATTTCGCCATTCGGAGTTTTGACGTTGAACAGGCGCTTATCCGGACCGATATCAAAGAAGGTCTTCCCCAGCTCCACGCTCACCTGACGATTGTCGTGGATTGTGAGTCCCGAATTGTAATTGGCTTTAACGATTGAAGCGCCGATCAGCGAGACTGCGAGTCGCCCCTTTGCCAGGGTTTCGAACTGATCTCCTGCGCGTACCAGCGACTTTAACTCGGCCGCCAGAAAGGTTTCGGCATTCACACTCTTGCGAAAGACTTCGTTGCCGTTGCTGTAGGTGACCATGCCCATCGCGGGCTGGCGAGATACCATCGGGGCGGAGTGGGTGGTAGAGAAATAAATCCCGGCCATGACTACAATCGCCGCGGCAGCGGCTAGAACAAACCGGGGAAATGTAGCGGCCCGCGGCCGCCGGCGGGCGTACTGCGGATCGGTGGGATGGGAACCCAGCCTCGGTGCCGGGTCCATTTCGGGAAGGTGAGCGAGTACCTGCGAGCGAAGACTCCCATGCAGCCGCTGGCTCGCAAGCGACTCGAATATCATTGCCGAGCACCCATTCTGTTCGCCCAACTCATGCCGACAGGACGGACAATCGCGGAGGTGCTGCTCGAGGATGCTCTTTTCGGCATGCCCGAGTTCTCCGTCGATATACGCCTGCAGCAGGCTGCTTACTTGCGAACACGAGGCCAAGTGGACTCTTCCTCCTGATTTCCGTCTTCCGACAATACCGTCCGGAGCTGGCGCGCCGCACGGTGTAGAATCCCGCGGATCTCGTCACGGGATTCCCCCGTAAAACGACTGATTTCTTCATAACTCAATTCTTGCAGATACCGGAGCATCACCGGCAAGCGGTAACGCTCGGGCAGGGTATCGATCGCCCGCTGCACTCGCGCGTACAGGTCCTCGCGCTCCATGAAGGCGTCGGGACCCTTCCGCGCCTCCTCCATCGAGATAGTGCGCCGGTGTGGCAGCGGTGTCTCGTGGTTCAGCCGGGAGCGGTTTTTCCGCAACCAGTTCGCCGAGGTGCGCGTCGTAATCTCCCGCAGCCAGGGGCCAATCTTATTGGGATCCTTCAACCTGCGAAGACCCCGATACGCCGCCCAGAAGGCTTCCTGAGAGACATCTTCCGCAGCACCGTAGCGTCCGACGTAATAGTAAGCGGTCGCGTAGACGGATGATTCGTAACGTCCCACCAGCTCGCCAAAGGCGTCGGTGTCCCCCTCCAGGCAGCGCAGCACCAGGGCGGCATCGCTCAACGTGGACATGACGAACCCTTCGCGATCTTTGGTGACGGTACGGCCGCTTCGGGAGCAGCGAGTCTGATTAAACTTTCCACAGTATAAGTGGTTCGCATGATCATATCTCGCATATTTGGTTCCACAATGGAACCGTACGTCAACTATTCAGCACGGAGACGAGCGAATTTTCGGCAGTTATTGGGAAAAAACTGCACCAAGCTGGCTTATCGACGCATCGCCGTGTCCCCCAGCGCGAAGGGGACGAACAACGTCTTCCTCAAGGTCCGGGACATAGTAGTTTAACACTTTTCCGGCTCCTGTGAGGGAATATCCTCCCATCCCCGCTGGAATGAGTGCGGCGCGGCAGGCTTGGAGCACGCAAACCTCATCCCCCGCGCGGATCACCATTTCGCCATCGCGGGGCATCACCATGTGAAAGGAGCGCCCATGGGTGTTGCGCGTGCAGGTGCCGTCGACCGCGATCAGTTCGTTAACGAAATATTTGCACGCCCCGAGGACGGTTACGTCCGCGCCCTCCACGGGATAACTGAGCGGTTTCGACGCCCCGATGTGGGACTCGCCGAATCGGGTCACCTGCGCCGCCTTATCCAGATGCAACTCTCGTGATTTGCCCTGGGCGTCGGTGCGATCCCAGTCGTAAATACGATAGGTGATATCGCTGTTCTGCTGGATCTCCGCCAGCAGGATCCCCGCGCCGATGGCATGTACTGTGCCCGCCGCCACGAAGGCCGTCGTCCCCGGGGGGGCCGAAAAGGATTTCATGGATGCCTGAATGGTGCCATTTTGTAGGGCGGCAAGAAACTGCGCCGGTGTCATCGTGGGGTCGAGGCCGCAGATGAGCGTGCTCCCCGGCTCCGAAGCCAGCACGTGCCACATCTCGGTCTTGCCCACGTCGGGCTCGCCGAGGCGGACCGCAGCCTCGTCATCCGGATGGACCTGAACGGACAGCACTTCGGCGGCATCCAGAATTTTCAGGAGCAGGGGAAAGCGGCCATGGATGGTCGGGTGCGCGCAGGAACCCAGCAGGTACTCGGGCGAGGAAAGCACGAGGTCGTGAAGGGTCAGTCCGCGCCAGGGCCCATTCATCACCCGGCTTTCATGGGCGGGGTGGTCCGAGATCAGCCAGGCCTCTCCTATGGGGATATCCCGTGGCGCGTCAAAACGCAACGAGGAACCTAGACGCCGCCCGCCCCATATGCGCTCGAAAAAAGCTTCCTCGAATTGAACTAACGACTGGGGCATGGTGGAATACTACTCCCTGGCACCATGGCTGGCCTGATCCAGACGGCACGGGTTGGCCCATCGGGCACCTTCAACACGCGCAGGCCAAAACCGGTCAGGCAATCGGGGCGAGCTGCTGAAGGTACCATGCAATCAACTCGGGCCCGACGAAGAGGTAGACGAGTCCCGCAATGGCAATGTAGGGACCGAAAGGAAGGTAGTGCGCGCCGAGCGAGATGCCGTCATCGCTTTCGTCATCCTTTTCGGAGGTTCCTTCACCGGCTTCAACATCCGGGGTCGCCTCTGCTGCTTCGGGCGCCCCCTTCATCTTGAAATAGAGAATCATGGAAAGGCCGATGGTGCTGCCGAGGATTGATGCCAGCATCAGCGTGCCCAGGACGCCTTGCCAGCCGATGAAAGCGCCCAGCATGGCCATAAGCTTCACGTCGCCGAAGCCCATACCGGGCTTCTTGAGGATCAGAATCGCAATACGGTCGAGTCCATAGAGGATGCCAAAGCCCAGCGCGATACCGGCGAGGGCGTCGAAGGGGTGAACCACCCGCAGGCCGGCGGTCGGAACCAGCATGGCAATCACGGAAAGCCCGAGGCCCACGGGAACGCCGGGCAGGGTAATCTCGTTGGGGATGGTCCAGTCCGCAAGATCCTGAAAGGTCACGACCACCATGGCCGCCGCAAGAGCCATGTAAATTGGCGTGGCGAGGGTCATGCCGAAGCGGAGATAGACAAGGACAAACAGCACGCCGGTGATGGCCTCCACCACGGGGTACTGCCACGAGATGGGCGCTTTACAGTGCCGACACTTTGCCGCGAGGATCAACCAGCTCAACAGCGGAATATTGTCGTACCACGCGATTGCGTTCATACACTTGGGGCATCGCGAGCGTGGCGATACCACCGACTCACCGTGAGGCCAGCGCCCGACGCACACATTGCAGAAACTCCCGACCAGCAACCCCATGATCAAAGACACCGCTAAAAAAAGACTATTGAACTGGGCCATTACTGCATCTTCGGGCATGATTTCCGCAATCCTCTCCGTGGTTGAGGGCTAGAGTATATGCGCTGCCCCCCAACGGGCGCAAGACTTAGTTTGAGGGAAGTCTGGAGTCTGGAGGTTGAGAGCGAAATCAATCAACAACCAACGGTCAAATGACCACTGTCAATTGCAAAGCGCCTTTGCCATTAAGAGCGCGCCTGCGGTGACCACATCTTCCTCCAGAGCGCAGGGCACAACCTTGAAGGTGCCTTGGTAGGCCCCGAAAGCCAGAGCATCCACCCGCTCTGCGAGGGCGTCGAGGAGTACATCGCCCATGAGCGAGACCCCGCCGCCCATGGCGATCCTCTCGGGGTGCAACAACGTCACCACATTCGCCAGGGCCTGCCCCACACCCGCCGCCACCGCCTGAATCTCGGCCAGGGCCCGCGTATCGCCCGCCCGTGCGGCATCCGCCAGCATGGGACAGGTCAATCGGGCCGCATCGCCGTCGCACAGTTGGCCCAGCGGTGACGTTGTATCCAGATCGGACCAACTACGGATCCGGCGCGTGATGGACCATCCGGAGCAGAGGTGCTCCAGCTTGTCTATGGCGCCGGGTGTGGCCGAGGTCCAGTCGGCGACCCAGGTGTGACCAATCTCGCAGGCGCCGAGGCCCTGTCCATTATAAAGTTTGCCATCGACCACGAGCGCGCCGCCGATGCCGCTGCCGATATTGCAGTAGACGAAGGTATTGGTGCCCTGACCCGCGCCGAGGCAGTACTCCGCCCAGCCTGCGGCATTCGCATCATTCTCCACGCAGGTAGGCAGGGAGAAACGCTCTTCGAACCACCGCTTCAAATGGACACCGTCCCAGCCGCCGACCTGATGGGATACCAGCACCCGACCCGTCGCCGAATCCACCGGGCCGCCGAAGCCGATACCGATGGCGCGACAGGCCCCGTCCTCCGGGCAGCGTT
>JBIJDL010000040.1:0-23338 GCA_044344195.1 Candidatus Hydrogenedentales bacterium | reverse complement strand
CGACACGTGTTCTATGGTCCCTCGACAGCGCCCCTTCGTTCGTGGCAAACTGAACGCTTGCAGCTTTCAGTCTCCGAAGGATATAGCCATGCGAAATCTTACGCTCTTTTTGCTCACACTGATTGCGACCACGACGGTCTATTCCGATCCCTTTGCCGAGGCACTGGAAAAGGCGCTCGGCGTAAAGCCCGACGCCATGATGTCCACCGCGCTCGATAAGGTCTCCTTCGAGAATCTCGCGAAGCGCGCCGATCGCTATGAAACGCTGAAAAAACCCGAAGACGTCCAGGCCTGGCAACGCACCCAGTACGACTACTTCGTCAACGCCCTCGGTGGCTTTCCCGAGCGCACGCCGCTGAACCCCCAGATTGTGGGTGGCGGTGAGGGCGAGGGCTTCGCCTATGAAAAAGTCATCTTCGAGAGCCGTCCCCAGTTTTACGTCACGGGTGTCTTCTATCGTCCCCTCACGCCCGGCCCGTGGCCCGCGGTGTTGATGCCCTGCGGCCACGATCAGAATGGCAAGGCGGCTCCGGACTATCAGCGCGGTTGCATCCTGCTGGCGCGCCTCGGCATCGCGGCCTTCTGTTACGACCCCATCGGCCAGGGCGAGCGCGTCTTTTACATGACCGAGGCGGGCGAACCCACCATGGGCACCACGGCGGAGCACACGCTCTTTGACGTGGGCGCGATTCTGACCGGCACCAGCATCGCCCAGTACCGCATCTGGGATGGGATGCGGGCGATTGACTATCTCCAGAGCCGGCCCGATGTGAAGGGGGACAAGATTGGCGTCACCGGTTGCTCTGGCGGCGGCACCCTCTCCAGCTATCTCATGGCGCTGGACCCGCGCATCACCGCCGCCGCGCCGAGCTGCTATATCACCTCATGGAAGCGCATCCTGGAGACCATCGGGCCGCAGGACGGCGAGCAGAACATCTTCGGCCAGTTGAAGCAGGGCCTGGAGCACGCCGACTTCATCCATCTGCGCGCGCCGCGCCCCACGCTGATTATGGCGGCCACAAAAGACTTCTTCGATATACAGGGAAGCTGGGACACCTACCGCGAAGCGAAGCGCACCTACACGCGCCTGGGCGTGCCCGAGCGTGTGGCACTGCTGGAGGCCGACGAGGGCCACGGCTACCTGGAGCCCCACCGCGAGGGGATGGCCCATTGGATGCAACGCTGGCTGCTGGACGTGGATCGCCCTGTGGACGAAGTGGCGGTGGGCGTGCTGACGGACAAGGAACTCCAAGCGTCGCCCCAAGGGCAGGTGCTGTGGATAGAAGGCGCGCGCAGTGTCATCGATCTCAATCGTGAGCGCGCCGAAGGATTGAAAGCGGGACGGACGGCCTTCTGGCAGAATACGCCCGCGCCCGACGCGCTTAACAAAGTGCGTGAGCTAACCGGTATCCGCCCCGACGGCACCTTGCCCGCCACCACGGCACAGGTCCTTGCCGAAGGCGAGACGGACACGCACCGCACGCAGGATCTACTGCTCACTATCGAGCCCGGCGTCCTCCTCCCCGCCCGCGCGTGGTTGCCCAAGTCGGGCACTGCGGTGAAGGCCCACCTCATCGCTCCAGGGAAGAATCTGGAGGAAGCGCAGCCGCTGATCGATGCGGGTCTTGCCGCGAACGAAGCCTATCTGGTTGTATCGGTCCGTGGCACGGGTGCCACCGAGTCGCACCAGTGGGGCGGCACGTGGCTCAATGTGGGCAATGATTTCAGCACCTATATGCGTGCGTATCTGAATGGTCTGTCTTTCGTGGGCATGCGCGCGGAGGATCTCATGCAGACGGCGGCCTGGTGGGTGCAAACGGCCGGAGCCCCGGTCGACTTGCGCGCAACCGGCGAAGCCACCGTCCCCGCGCTCCACGCCGCCGCGCTGAAGCCGGATACGTTTGCTCACGTCACGCTTGACGGCGGTGTCCCCACGTGGCAGGCCGTGGTGGAAACGGCGAACCCGAAGGATCAATTGATCAACACGGTGCACAATGCGCTGTCGTTTTATGATTTGGACAATTTGCAGGCACTGTTGCCGCCGGAGAAGCTTACTGTCACGAATGCGGTGGCGCCGGTGTTCTAACAATTGAGCTGACATCCAGAGAATAGAGCAGGAGAACTTAGCCGCAAAAGAACGTAAAGAGCGCAAAAAATAGGTTCGTAAAACTTCTTTGCGCTCTTTGCGTTCTTTCGCGGCAAAAAAATCCTTCCGTACATTGGGTTCAAAAATAAGGAGTTGGAAATGATTCACCGTGCAATTCGATCAACACAATTAGCTAAGATTCTGTTGGCCATGGCCATTTTGCCGGCTTTCGCCGAGCACGATGGCCTCATGCATGTCAGTGGCCAGTCCCTCTTCCCCATCGGCTTTTATTCGACACCCGAGGACGAAGCGGCCTACGCCGATATGGCGGCGGCGGGCGTCAATCTGGTCCGCTGCGGTAATACCGCCGATCTGGATCGCGCCCATGGCTACGGCATGTATGCGTGGGTGTCCCTGCCCATGCACGCCGAGTTGACGCCCGAAGGCGAAAAGCAGATCACCGATATCCTCGATCATCCCGCCCTCGCGGTCTGGGAAGGTCCCGACGAGATGGTGTGGAACTTCACCACCTACAGCGGCCTTGTCCGCAGTGGGGTGCATGAGCGCAAGGGCGAGTGGTGGGACCAGACCCCGCGCGCAACGAAACATGCGGACGAACAGGCGGCCATCATCATGCCCAACGTCCATCGCTGGGCCGCACGGATTCGCGAACTGGACACAAAGCAGCGGCCCATCTGGTTCAACGAGGCCTACACCAGCGACACGATCTATGTCCGCCAGTACCTGAGCTCCGTGGACATCACGGGCTGCGATCTCTATCCCGTCAAAGCGGCCTCGCGCAATATCGCCGAGGTGGGCGACTTCACCGAGCGATTTAACAAGGTGGGCAAGGGTAAGCCGGTCTGGATGGTGCTTCAGGGCTTCTCCTGGCACGAGCTCCAGGAGAAAGCCGGTGAAAACCTGCCCGACGCCTACCCCACCTTCACCGAGTCGCGCTTTATGGCGTGGAACGCCATCACCCACGGCGCGGAGGCCGTACTCTACTGGGGCTCGGCCTACACGAAGAATGAGGCCTTCCGCCAGTCGCTCTACGCCGTCACCAGCGAACTTTCGGCGTTGCAGCCCTTTTTGACTGTCCCGGACGAGACCGGGGTCAGCATCAATCTGATCGAGGAGCCCGTCCAGGCACCCCGACGTGGCGTGAGCAGGATCGCCCGATACCGTGATGGCGAGGCGCTGGTTGTGCTCGTCAATGAAGACGAAGTAACCCACTTCGGCACCGAGGTTCAAGGCCTCGACGCCCTCAAAGACCGCGGCCTTCACCTGCTCTACGGCAACGAGGACGTCCAGGTGGTCGATGGTGCCTTTGTAACGCGGATGCGGCCTTATGAGGTGAAGATTTTCTCAACGACGCAGGAGGTCGCCACGACCCGGGTGCCGGGGCGGGATTTTGGAGTAGCGGAGTAATTTTTCGGAATCCAAGCTCATTTTGGTGGAATTATGCAGGTTCTCGGAGCGCCCCGGCGACGGTACGTCCCAAAAGTCACCCATTGCAGTCCCGGGGCCGTTATACTATACTGAGTCACAGTGGCGCATAACCGCGCGGCAGCTTAAGTCCATGGAGGTAGGGATCATGTCTCCGTTACACGTACAACTCAACCGGGTACGCAAGCGTATCTGGGCACAGATGGGGGTGGCCTGTCTGTCCACCGCGCTCTTATGGACCGCGTCTCTCGCCTGCGTCTGGCTCCTGCTCTGCCGGCTCTTTCCGGTAATCCCCTATACCCTTGAGGGCGCGGGGGTTATCGTGTTTATTGGCGTGGCTGCGGCGCTGGTTCTGGCCTGGCGACAGCGTCCCGATATCCGTACGGCCGCCCTGGCCGCCGACGAACGCCTTGGCCTCCGCGAGCGACTCACTTCGTCCCTCGAACTTGCCGACCAGCACCATCCCATGGTGGAGGCGGTGCACAAGGACGCGCTGAAGCATCTGGGCCTCCTGGAAGCCGGACGGGATTTCCCCCTCTTCCCCACGCGCCGGACCAAGCTGGCTATCGTCCCGATCTTCCTTTTCGGCGTGGGCTATGTGCTCCTGCCGGAATTTGACCTCTTCGGCTATCAGGAGCGGGCCCTGGAAGCCAAAGTCCAGGCCGCCGACCGCCAGGAAAAGGCGGAGCGCCTGGAAAAAGTGGCCAAGGCACTGAAGGCGCCGGAGAAAATGCCCGTCGGCGCGCTGGATGCCAAGGCGCTGGAACTGGAGAGCCTCTCCGAAAAGCTCCAGGAAGGCAAGATTTCCGAAAAACAGGCATTGGCCAAAGTCCAGGATCTCCGGGAATCGCTCCAGCAGGAAAAGCAGGCGCTGGAGTCCAAGTCTCAGTTGAACAGGAGCCTCGGCAAGGCCTCCGACTCGCCCTTGACCAAGGGTCTCGCGAAAGATCTCCAGCAGGGCAACGTAGGCGAAGCCAAGAAGAAACTGGAAGACCTCCAGAAGAAGCTGGCGACGGACAAGTTGTCCCTGGAAGATAAGAAGAAGCTTTCCACCGAGTTGAAAGAGATGGCGAAGGAGTTGAGTAAGCCGGGCAGCACCCAGACCGACGCCGCGCTGGCGGAGGCCCTCTCCAAGGCTGCAGCCGCGCTGGATAGCAGCAGTCCCGAAGGCATGAAAGAGGCCGCGGAGGCCCTGGCGCTCTCGGCGAAGGATCTGGAATCGGTCATGCAGCAGCTTGCCCAGCTCGACGCCGCCATGGCGTCCATGAGCGCCTTCGAGAAGAGCATGATGGGCAAGAGTTCCTTCTGCCGGTCCTGCGGCACCAAGCTCGGCAAGTGCACGCTTGGCTCGAAATGCCAGGGCAACTGCCAGGGCAAGGACTGCTCTGGACAATGCGGTTCCGGCCAATGCAGTGGTTCCGGCTCGGGCGGCGGCAAGGCGGCGACCTTTCAAAAGGGCCTGGCCCTCGGCGGCGGCGGTAAAGGCGGCGGCATGAAAGGCCCCGGCCAGGGCCAGGGCGGCCAGGTGGGCGAACTGCCCGACGTGAACGTGAGTCTGACTCCCACCATGCTTCCGGGGCAGGTGCGGGAAGGAAAAATGCTGGCCAGCATCATGCAGAAGGCGGCACCGGAGACCGATGCGGAAAACAGCGTTGAGGTGATTTCAGGCGCGGTGGTACAGGCCCAGCAAGCGGCGGAAGAAGCCCTGACCCGCGAGGAGATCCCCCGTGGCTCGGAGGAGTTCGTCCGCCAGTACTTCGGCACCCTGGAAGGGGAGCGGCCGGCGGAATAGTCAGCGCGCTTGCGAGATCTTCAGGGGGCTGAATCATCGTGCATCAGCGGTACAGAAGGGGAGTTGTTTGCGGAAACAAGGTGCGAAGTCGGGTTGGGGTTTGAGCCGAGCGGCGCTGTTCGCGGCGGCAGCTTCATGCTGAGCCGCCGTCATTTCATGCTCCTCTCTGGGCTCGGTCTGCTTTCAGCGTGCGGCGCGCAGCCGGACGGCATCACTGGCCCCGTCCAGACCTGGGGCAAGCAGGGCCGTCGCTTCGGTGAATTTCTCCGTCCCCGCGCCGTGGCGGTGAAGGCGGGCGAGGTCTATGTCATCGACACCACGGGCCGCCTCCAGGTTTTTGGTGAGGACGGCGTGTTTCGTCGTAGTTGGGAGATTCCCAAACCGGACAACGGCACGCCCACCGCAATCACCTTTCACGAGAACGGGCGCGTGCTGGTTCCCGACACGCACAACAGCCGCGTGCTCGAATACACCGCCGAAGGCGAGCTCCTCGACCAGTGGGGCAGCTATGGCAACGGCCCCGACCAGTTCATCTATCCCACGGGCCTCGCGATGGGGCCCGGCGGCGAATATTTCCTCTCGGAATACGGCGATGGCGCGGAGCGCGTCCATGTGTTCGACGCTAACCGAAAGTTTCTCCGCCAATGGGGCAGCCACGGCGAGGCGCAGGGCCAGTTCAACCGCGCCATGGCCATCGGCATCAATAGCGCCCATGAAATCGTCGTCGCGGATACGGCCAATCACCGGGTGCAGTGCTTCACCACGGAGGGTGCGTGGATACGCACCATCAGCGACCCCGGCACAGCGCCGGGGCAACTGAAGTTTCCCCACGATCTCACCGTCGGGCCGGACGACTGCATTTACCTCGCGGAATACGGCACCCACCGCATCTCACGCTTTGCGGCGGATGGGCGCTTCGTGCAGGCCTACGGCAGCGCGGGCCGCGAGCCGGGTCAATTCAACGCACCCCGGGGCGTGGCGGTATCGGAGAGCAACCGCATCTACGTAGCGGATACCGATAACCACCGCATCCAGGCCTTCGACGCGGGGAGCGTGGTATGAGTACCATCCGCTTCGCCGAGCCCTGGATGCTGCTTCTGCTGCTGCTCATTCCCTGGGCCATCTATCGCGGCTTGTGCATTAAATCGCTTAACACGGCCCGGCGCAACCTCACCATCGTACTCCGGACGGTGCTGATTTTGCTGGTCATCTTCGCGCTCGCGGGGGCCGAGTGGGTCCACCGCCGCGACCGCCTCGCCGTCTTCTTTCTTCTCGATCAGTCCAACAGCATTCCCGATGCCGTGCGCCTCGCTTCCACCCAGTGGATCCGCAACTACTGCGACACCTTCATGACCGAGAAGGACGAAACAGGCGTCATTGTTTTCGGCAAAGACGCCAGCATCGAGCTGGACGTGGACCCGACCCTGAACTTGGGCAGTATCCAATCCTTTGTGGAGGGCGATCAGACCGATGTGGCGGGGGCCGTTCGCCTCGCCATGGCGGCATTCCCCCAGGGCTACATGCGGCGGATCGTGATCTTCAGCGATGGCAACGAAACCCAGGGCGCGGCCATTGAGGAGATCAAGCTGGCCCAGGCCGACGGCATCGCGGTGGATGTGGTGCCGGTTCATATGGAACGGCCAAGTGAAGTACGCGTCGAAGAAGTGAGCACGCCGCAGCAGGCGAGCACCGAGGAGCCCTTCCAGCTTCGGATTGTCGCCGAAGCGGATCAGGCCGGCAAAGCCACGCTGAACATCCTTCGCCGCTCGGGCAGTCAGCGCCAGATGCTCGCACCGCAGGAGGTCCAGCTCCAGCCGGGCGACAATGTCTTCCTGCTTACGCAGGAGGCGGATCAGGCGGGCTTCTTCGAATACGAAGTCAGCCTCGAGAGTGAATCTGACACGATCCGGGAAAACAATGTCGGGCGGGCCTTCACCACGGTCCACGGCGAGCCCCGCGTGCTCTATGTGGACTCGAACGAGGCCGAAGGCGCACACCTGCGGGAGGCTCTGGCCCGCGAAGGCATCACCGTCGAGCACACCCATCCCGGCAATGTGCCCGCCGACCTGGCTCAGATGCAGAGCTATGATGGCGTCATTCTCGCCAACGTCAGCAGCACTGAATTGAGCCCGGAGCAGCTCAACACGCTGGAGGCGATGGTGCGGGATCATGGGATTGGCCTCACCATGATCGGCGGGCCCAACAGTTTCGGCGCGGGCGGCTACCTCAACACGCCCGTGGAGAAGGCGCTGCCGGTCTCCATGGACATCAAAGAGAAGAAGGTGCTGCCACGGGGCGCGCTGGCGACCATTCTCCATACCTGCGAGTTTGCCGACGGCAATGCCTGGGCCGCCGAAATCGCCAAGGCATCCCTGGAGGTGCTGTCTTCTCGCGACCTCATGGGGGCCCTGGGCTACCTGCAGGCGGGCGATTCCTGGATCTTCGATCTCCAGCCCGTGGGCGACAAATCCATGATGCGGAGCGCGATCGACGCCCAGAGCCGGAGTCTGGGCGACATGCCCGATACCGGCCCCACGCTCCAGATGGCCTTCAACGCCCTGAAGAACGCCGATGCCGGCGTGAAGCGCGCCATCCTCATATCCGACGGCGACCCCGCCGCACCCGCCGCGAGCCTCCTCGCGGCCTACGCCAGCGCGGGCATCTCCATCAGCACAATCTGCATCAACCCCCACAGCAACAGCGACCAGAACATGCTGCGCGACATCGCCAAGGCGACCGGTGGCGAGTATTACTTCGTCAACGACCCGCGCAAGCTGCCCCAGATTTTCACCAAAGAGGCTTCGGTGGTGAAGATGGGCGTCTTCCGCGAAGTGGAGTTCGTCCCCCAGACGCTCCACAGTTCGGAAGTGCTCGCGGGCGTGGCCACGGCGGCGCTCCCGTCGCTCAAGGGCTATGTGGTCACCTTTCCCAAGGATACCGCCACGGTTCCGCTGGTATCCGACGAGGGAGACCCGGTGCTGGCCCACTGGCGCTATGGACTGGGCAAGGCGGTGGCCTTCACCTCGGACTCCACGAGCCGCTGGGGCGCGAACTGGATGAACTGGGAGGGCTATGATCGCTTCTGGTCCCAGGCGGTCCGCTGGAGCCTCCGCGAGATCACGCCCTCCGAGTTCCGCGTGGAAACGCGGCGCGAGGAGGGCTACGGCGTGGTACGCATCGACGCCGTAGACAGCGAGGGCAAGTTCATAAACTTCCTCCGGCCCACGGGCGTCGTCACCTCGCCCGACTTCAAGTCCCAGAATATTACCTTGACCCAGGAGGGCCCAGGCATCTACGAGGGGCGCTTTCCCATCGCCGACACGGGGGTGTACATGGTTAACCTCGCCTATGCCGATGCCGATGGCGCCCAGCGCATGATCCCCACCGGACTGGCGGTGGACTACTCGGCGGAGTATGAGTACAACACTACGAACATGCCCCTGCTGGAGAACCTTGCGCTGGCCGGGAACGGGCGCATTCTCGACGAGACGATGAATCCCTTCGAGCACAACCTGGCGGCCTCGGCCAACATCTTCCCAATATGGCACTGGCTCGCGGCGATAGCGGCGTGCCTTCTGATCATCGAAGTCTTCGTGCGCCGGGTCATGATTTCGCCCATGACCCTGGTCGCACCCGCGTGGCGCCTCGTCCATGCCCTGCCCGGCCTGAAGCGCTTCATCCCGAAGCCGCCGAAGCGCGCACAGCCCGTGACGGGGACCTATCGCGCGGCGGCGCAGGAGCATGACTTCGGAACCGCTACGGAACTTCAATCCTTCGGCACCATCAGCGCGCCGACGGAGACCATTGCCCCCACCGCGATCCGCACGGTGCCCGATGCCGTGCTGCAGGAAGAATCGCGGGGCAAAACCGACTACACCAGCCGCCTTCTCGCCGCCAAGGAACGGGCGCAGAAGAAGACGGACAAGAACAAAGGAGAATAACCCATGGACGTCGAACAGCAAGCCGCAGAATTCCGCGAGGTCTTTGACAAGCTGAGGGACGAGATCGGCCGCGTCATCGTCGGAAGTACCGGAACGGTCGAAGCCGTGCTTACGTGCATCTTCGCGGGCGGCCACTGCCTCCTCGAAGGCGTGCCGGGCCTCGGCAAAACGATGCTGGTGCGCACGATCAGCGAAGCGTTGCACCTCCACTTCAGCCGCATCCAGTTCACGCCTGACCTCATGCCGGCGGACATCATCGGCACCAATATGCTCGTGGAAGATGCCCAAGGCCACCGCCAGATGGAGTTCCGCGCTGGTCCCATCTTTGCCAACATCATCCTGGCCGATGAAATTAACCGCGCCACGCCGAAGACCCAGTCGGCGCTGCTGGAAGCGATGCAGGAGCACACGGTCTCGGTGGCGCGCACGGTCCACAAGCTTCAGGAACCCTTCTTCGTGCTGGCCACGCAGAACCCCATCGAGATGGACGGCACCTATCCCCTGCCGGAAGCCCAGCTCGACCGTTTCCTGCTCAAGGTCACGGTGGACTATCCCAGCCGCGAGGAACTGACGAAGATTCTGGACCGCACCACCAACCGCGATATCGCCACGGGCAATATTGTGATGGACGGATCGGAGATCCTGAAGTGGCAGGGCTTCGTCCGCGATGTGGTCGCGGTGCCGCAGGTGACGGACTATGCCGTGCGCCTCGTGCTGGCGACCCAACCGGGCAGCGCCTATGCCACCGACATGGTGAACAAGTACGCTCGCTATGGCTCCAGCCCGCGCGGTGCCCAGGCCCTCCTTCTGGCCGCGAAGGTGCAGGCCCTCCGCGCGGGCCGCTTCAACGTAAGCTTCAAGGACATCCAGCAGATGGCGCTCCATGCGCTGCGCCATCGCGTGTTGGTGAACTTTGAGGCGGACGCCGAGGGCATCACCTCGGATCAAATCGTCAAGGGTATCATGGACGGTATCAAGACGGCGGAGCTCGTTGCGTGAGTCTTATCGCCCCCGATACGGCCCCCATCCTCGACGCGGCTTTTCTGCGCCGATTGGAGCGCATGGCCATCTCCGTGAAGAAAGTGCACCTCGGCGCGGCCAAGGGCGAGCGCCGGAGCAAGCGCAAGGGCACGAGCATGGAGTTTGCCGATTATCGGGGCTATGTCCAGGGCGATGACCTGCGTCATGTGGACTGGAACATCTACAGCCGCTTGGACGAACTCTGCCTGAAGCTCTTCCAGGAGTTTGAAGACGTAACGTTGCACCTGCTCCTTGACGCGAGTCTGTCCATGAATTTCGGCACGCCGCGTAAGTTCGAGTTCGGGCGCAAGCTCCTGGCGGCCCTGGGCTACATCGGCCTGGCGGGCTATGATCGCGTCTCCATTGGTGTCCTAACAGGCGGGCGCGTGGAGGCCCTCACGCCCGTGCGCGGCAAAGCCTCGGCCAACAAGATGCTCGCCTTCCTCCAGGGTACTTCGCCCGAGGGAAGCACCAACCTGGACGACGCCATCCGCACCTATGCCCTGCGCCAGCGCGGCCGTGGCGTGTACGTTGTCATTTCCGACCTGATGGACGAAGGGGGCTTTGAAGCGCCGCTCAAGCGCCTCTGCGCCACGCGTTCCGATGTCTACGTCATCCAGGTCCTCGCGCCGGAAGAAATCACGCCCCAGCTCAGCGGCGACCTGAAGCTCATCGACAGCGAGTCGGAAAACGCGACAGAAATCTCCGTGAGCCGGGGCCTCATGAAACGCTATTTCCAGAACCGGGACGCCTTCATCGAGCAGGTGCGCACCTATTGCCTGGGCCACGGCATGAGCCACTTTCTCGTCTCCAGCCAGACGCCCGTGGAAAATGTCCTGCTCGATGTCTTGCGCCGTGGGGGGCTTATCCGATGAGCTGGATCAACGCCATCGCGAACAGCTTTATCGCACCGCAAGCCTTCTGGTTTCTCGGGCTGATTCCCCTGCTCGTGCTGCTCTATATTCTCAAGCTCCGCCGCTCGGAAGTGATCATCCCCAGCACGATGCTCTGGATGAAGAGCCTCCAGGACCTTACGGCTAATGCACCCTTTCAAAAGCTTCGGCGTAACCTTCTGCTGCTGCTCCAAATCATCATTCTGCTCCTCATCGTCTTCGCCTTGACCCGTCCCTTCATTCAGACCAGCGGCATCGAGGGGAGGAACCTCTGCCTCCTCATCGACCACTCGGCCAGCATGCAGACCGAGGAGGAAGGCAAGACCCGCCTGGCCCTGGCGAAGGAAGCAGCCCTGAAGATTGTGGAATCCATGGAAAGTGGCGACCGCGCCATGGTCATCGGCTTCGCCGAGTCCGCCAGCGTCCAGGCCGAACTCACGGACGACCGCTACCACCTCCGGAATGCGATCAACAGTTTGATCGCCCATGACACCCGGAGCAATGTGGAAGACGCGGCCCAGATCATCCGCTCTATCGCCCCCATCAACCCGGACGTCACCGCAGTGATTTCCAACCTCGAGGTCCTGATGTTCAGCGACGGCAACATCACCGAGGGCGACCGCCTCGCGGCCCTGAGCGTGCCCGTCCAGTACATCCGCACCGGAACGAGCCGAAACAACGCGGGCATCACCCAATTCAGCACCCGGGGCACGGAAGGCGAGGGCGAAGGCCGCCAGTGCTTCGTGCAGGTGTACAACGACGCGGAGTCGCCCCTGGATACAACCCTCACCCTCTACTACGAGGACAGCATCCTCGGGGTCGACGAGCTGGCCGTTCCGCCGGGCGACACGGATGAGGCCGTATTCGTGCTACCCGCGCTGGAAGATGGCATTCTCCGCGCGGAGCTGGATCACAAGGACGCGCTGGCGGTGGACAATCGGGCCTGGCTCGCGCTCCAACAGGACACTTTTATCGATGTGCTCCTGGAGGGCAGCGCCGACAGCATCGGCGGATCCATGCTGCGCCATGTATTCTCACTCGAACCACGCGTACGCCTTTCCGTCACCACGCCGGAGCAATACGCTGGGCTTACCGATCCCTTCGATCTGTATCTTTTCGACGGTTGGTCGCCCCCCACCCTTCCCGCGGGCGCGCTGGTATTTATCAATACGCTGCCGTCGCTTCCGGGTCTGGCGTCCGTGGGCGAGTTCACCAATCCGCCCATCATGGCCCTGGACAAAGACCATCCCGTGATGCGATTCACCAATCCCAGCAACGTGTCCATCGGCAAGGCGCTCAAAGTCACCCTGCCGGAAGGCGCGCGGACGTTGGTGTCTACGGACGGCGGCCCGCTGGTCGCAGACATCAGCCAGGCGCTCCAGCCCATGCTGTTCATCGCCTTTGACATCGGCGACTCCAATTGGCCGCTGCATCTATCGTTTCCTCTTTTCATGCAGAACGTGCTCGCGTGGGTACCCGCCTCCGGCAGCGGCGGCGAGCCCACCCTGGCCACGGGAAGCGCCATCGAAATTCACGCCCTTCCCGAAGTGGCCGAGGCCCGGGTAAACGCGCCGGGCGGCGCCGAACAGTCCATCCCCCTCGACCCGCTGCGTCCGGTCTACTTCGCCGCCACCAACACCGCCGGGCCCTACGAGGTGGAGCGTGGCGAGGACCACCGGCACTATGCCCTGAACCTGCTCAGCCGCGAAGAATCCGCCATTCACCCCGCCGAAACCCTCTCCCTGGGCGACCTCGAAGTCGCCGCCGCAGGTGGACCGGTCACCTTCAACAAAGAACTGTGGCGCTGGCTGCTCCTCGGGGCACTCGCCGTACTCGCACTCGAATGGTGGGTGTACACCCGCCGCGCGGAGTTTTGAAGACAACCGGGGCAAAAGGATTAGACCACGGAGACACGGAGGCACGGAGAATAGGAGAAAGAAAGAGAGAGAGAGAGAGATTGTGAAGTCAGTCAAATTGGACCTTGGAGGAGAACAATCTCAGGCATGACGTGGAACAATTGGGTTCGGTAAGCCCTTTTCGAATTGCGAGCGTGGTGAGCAGTGCGAGGCACACTGGAGTTCGATTTTGGGTTTTTTTTGGTAGTTCTCAATAGTACCCATCGAAAAAGGAGCGAGAACATGCTGGAAGAGGAACTTACTGAGAATATTATTGGCGGGGCCATTGAGGTTCACAAGTACTGGGGGCCTGGCCTTTACGAACAGATCTACGAAAGAAGCCTTTGCCGGGAGTTGCAGCTTCGCGGTTTGAAGTACGAACAACAACTTCAATGTCCCCTGGTATATAAGGGAGAGACGGTCGGAGACGAACTCAAACTCGACATCTGGGTTGAGCGGCGGGTCATTCTTGAACTCAAGGTCGTGACGGAGCTCATTCCCAAGCACGATGCACAAATACTTTCATATATGCGGCTCACCCAATGCCGTGTGGGCCTCCTTATCAATTTCAATGTGGCCGTGCTCAAGGATGGCATCAAACGATTTGTTCTCTAAGCACACGCGCTTCAGCAAACCCAATTGTTCAACAGTACCCACTAAAGACATTCGTGGAGCCAGACAATCATGCAGGAATCTCCAAAAAATCTCTCTCTGGAATCTCCTTTTTCGGAGTTTTCTGCCAAATGGCCATGGCTTCCATTCCTACCAAACAGGCTTCCTCTCACTTCCCTTCTCCGTGCCTCCGTGTACTCCGTGTACTCCGTGTACTCCGTGGTCAGATCAATTTGTTCCAGCGCTCGCGGACGCACCGTTTGCCATATCTTATTCTCTCTTTCGATGCTCCTCGCCCTCGTGCCCGCCGCGGCCCAGGACGACACGCCCGACGAGACCATTCTCATCGACCTTACCATCAACCATGGTGTGGCCTATCGCGAGGGCACGTGGGTGCCGGTTGATGTGTTCATCAACAATACCGAGCGCGATATCGAGGGCCATGTGGAAGTCACCCTCTACGACTTCAGTAACGAACGGCTCAGCCCCATCTACCGGGTGCCAGCAGACTCGCCCAAGGGATCCAGGAAGCACTTCCGCCTCTACTGCAAGCTCGAAAGGGCCAGCCGGATCGAGGTGCAGCTCTACCACGGCAACCGCGCCGCCGTGCCCGTGCCCACGTGGCTCAACCTCACGCCCATCGAGCGCAAGGACTATCTCGGACTCATCCTCGACGACAATCACCACGATTACGGTTTTCTCAGCAGCAATGGCGTCATCGGCAAGGCGGACACGCGCTTCCACCGCGAAGGGCTCACGACGGATAAGCTGGGCCTCCTCGCGGATCATCTCCCCTGCTATACGAACTTCGATCTCATCGTCATGGGCAATATCGATCCCGAAGTGATCACCCCGGAGCACCGTGCTCTCCTCCAGCGCTATGTTGAGCTCGGGGGTACCCTCGCCATCAACCTTGGACAAAACGCCAACCGCTACAAGGGCTCGTGGCTTGAACCGCTGATGGGCGTTTCCATCGGCGAGAACGCCTTCACCGCCGAGGGCGACCTGGCCAGCCGCGCATTTGGCGGCACCGAAGCGGGAGGTCGCGAGGGTATGGTCACCGCCTTGTCGCCCGCCACGGATTCCGTTCGGCCTATCGGGAAGGACTTCGCCGCTGGCGCCCTTCATCTGATCGGAACGGGCCGCGTCGCCACATTCACGGTGGATGCCCTGGGTGGTCTGATGCAGAACAACGAACGTTATTTAGGTGAATGGAATCATCTTCTCTCGGGCAGCATCGTGGATCGACCGCTGAACCTTTCCGCCGTGGTGGAAGCCGCGACCCAGCGAATGCCCGCCATCGCCGGCGTCCGGCTCTTTCCCGTCTCTTCCGTTATCACCTATCTGCTGCTGTACTTTTTCATCGCCATCGTGGGGAATTGGCTTTTCTGGAACAGGATGAAGCGCCGTGAGATGGCTTGGGTCTGCCTCGTATTCTTCTCCCTCGCCTTTACGAGCTACGCCATGATCTTCGGCACCCAGGGTCGCGCACGAAGCACGGAACTGGAGCAACTTGAGGTCCTGGAACTCAGCGCCAACACGCCCCATGCCACGCTCCACGGCATCACGGGACTCCTCGCCAAGGGCAGTGGACGCTTCGAGGGAACACTCACGCAGCCCCAGACACTGGTGTCCGATGCAACGTCGTCCATGAACACGATGTATAGCAACCCCGGCATGTTTGGCTCGCAGGGCCAGTCGCCGTTTCAGTTTGTCCAGGGCGAGCCTGGGACGATCAAAAATGTCGCGGTGGGGGCCAGCGAAATGCGCTTTCTCCAGACCCAGGCCGCGCTCGATTTGCCGGGTGCGCTCGTCACCGACCTGGTGGAGGTGGAGGGCAAGCTCAATGGCACCATTCAGAACAACACCGGGCTTCCTCTGAAAAGTAGCATGCTGGTTTACAACGGTCGGGGAATGCTGCTGCCGTTGCGGGAAGGGGTCACAAACGTCAATTTCGACATCAAGGAATACAGCGGCAACAACTTTGCCGCATTGCAACTCTCACCCGACGAAGCGATGACGGTACCTGATCGCGTTGCGTTTCAGGAGCGCAGCCAGTTCTCCCAGTTCCTCGCCGAGCTTCCCCAATGGCTTCTTTCGGGCGGGGGCGCATCGCCGCCACCGTGTCTCGTCGCGTGGGTGGATGCGCCGCCCATGGGCAGCATCGATCTGGGCACGCGCGCGCAGCCCCACCTCGGTGCCACCCTGGCCGTGGCCTGGCTGGACGTACACCGGGGAGACGAGTCGGATACGGTCGATTTGACGGTCGCCCTGCAAGGTGCGAATTTCGTTGGATACCGGGGAATCCGCGGTACTCCCTATGGCAACGGAACACCGACGCAGGAAACATTTTCCACTGAGCTGCCGACGAACGCCGACGATTGGGCATCGAAAGCACTCGGAATCAGCGAGGAGGACGCTTGGGCACTGGATTTCACGCTACCACCCTGGATTCGTGCATCGGAGAACTATGTTCTCCAGATCGACGTGATCACGTGCAACGCTTCCTACGATGGCATTCACAACGCGGATGTTATCAACGTTTACGCGGGGGGCCAGTCTCACCAGGAGCAGGCAAAGCACTCTACTTGCACCCTCCAAATAAACACCAATAGCGAGCCGACGCTTCAGCTTAGACTCAGTGAGCGCCGGAATAATGCTATTCCCTTTGCAAATCCATCTGTAAGCACAAACCCAGTGGGGGGCAACCTCGTACTGACTACAGATACCTATACTATTCCCGAATGGAAAAATTGGGTTTTGCCGCGCACATCCGTACTGGAGCTAAAGGTGCAGCCCGTCCTATCGGCAAATTTCGACCAGAGTACCCAGAATAGCTTCACCCGGCGAGGCATACACGCCCACGCCTTCGTCGCCGCGCGCCTGATTAAAAGCACCGCTCTAACGGTTGGAGAATAGACCCATGGCCATGATCGAAACCATCAACCTGACGAAGAACTACAACAAATTTGAGGCGCTCAAGGGCCTCAACCTGCAGATCGAGAAGGGCGACATCTTCGGCTTCATCGGGCCCAACGGCGCGGGAAAGACCACCACGATTCGAATCCTCTCCACGCTGCTGACGCCCACGGCGGGCCGGGCCACGATTAACGGCATCGACGTGATGAAGAACCCCTATGAAATCAAGAAGATCATCGGCTACATGCCCGATTCCTTCGGCGTATACGACGGCATGCGCCTCCGGGAGTACCTCGATTTCTTCGGCGCGGCCTACAAGATCCCCAGCAAACAGCGCCGGGCGATTATCGACGACGTGCTCACCCTCACCGACATGACCAGCCGGGCCGACGATTACGTGAGCGCCTTTTCCAGGGGCATGAAGCAGCGCTGCTGCCTGGCCAAGACGCTGATCCACGATCCCCAGGTGCTCCTCCTCGATGAACCCGCGAGCGGCCTCGACCCGCGCGCGCGCATCGAGATCAAGGAGCTCCTCAAGGCCCTGCGCGACATGGGCAAGACCATTCTTATCTCCTCCCACATTCTCTCGGAACTGGGCGACATGTGCACGAAGATCGGGATCATCGAGCGGGGCACGCTCCTGGCCTTTGGCAATCACAAGGAAATCCTCCGGAGCATGCGCCAGAACAAGGAGGTGCGCCTTCAGGTCCTCGACGGCGCGGACAAGGCCGCCGCAGTCCTCGCGGAGTTCCCCGGTATCGACAATGTGGAGCACGCGGGCAACGAATTCCAGATGGAAACGGAGATGAGCAACGAAGAACTCGCGGGGGTCCTCACGAAGCTCGTGCAGGAGGGCGTGCGTGTGCTTTCGTTCAGCGAACAGGAAGGCACGCTGGAAGATGTGTTTCTCCATGTGACCAAGGGCGGAATCTGAGCATGACCGCCTCCCCCGCCCTGGCCGTAATCAAGCGTGAGTTCCTCACGGGTCTGCGCAGCCCAAAGCCCTTTCTGTTTCTCGCCGTGCTGCTGCTGATCATGATCCTGGGGCTCGTCTTCATCCTCGGTATCGTGGTGCAAGACATGGTCCGCTACGGCGGGAGCATTTCGACCCGGGAAGTGCGCACCCTCTTCATGGTCTTCTCTTTCGGCCTCTATTTCAGCGCCATGCTGCTGGTCCCGCCCATGGCCGCCGTGTCCATCTGCGTGGAGAAGCAGCAGGACAGCTACGACCTGCTGCGGATGACCTACATCAGTCCTTTTGCCCTGGCCCTGGCCAAGCTCTTCAATGTGCTCGGCATCTACACCCTCGTCGCCATCGCCACCCTGCCCGTGGTCGGGGTCTTCTTCTTTCTCGTGGGCATCGACTGGCCCCAGTTTGTTCAATCGGCCTTGATCATCGCCTTCTCGGCCCTGTCTTCCGCCATCATTGGTCTGGCCTGTTCGGCGAAGTTCTATCGCACCCTGCCCGCCATCATGACGACCTACGCCATCGGATTTCTGCTTCAGGGCGGCCTGCTCCTGCTCTTTGCCCTCGTGACCGAAGTGCTCTGGCCCTATACCTGGATCAGTTCCCTTTTCAATCGCTTCGGAGTGGAGTTCGCGGCCGCCCTCTGTCCCATGTTCGCTCTCGTCGTCCTGGCTGAAGGCCGACTTTCCGTCGTAATCCTGGGTGCGAATATCTTCTATCAGCTCGCCATCATCGTCGTCGGCCTGAGAATCGCACTGAGCATCCTCCGCAGACCCGCCGAACCCATGAAGGTTGACCAGGAAAAGCCCATCGACGATCAGACGGTGCTCCAGGCGCGGAGGAAGAGCTTTCCCTACTATCTCATCGATCCGCGTCGCCGCCGGGCGATGATCCCCGATGGTTCCAATCCGCTCTATCACAAGGAACTTCAGACCGGCCTGTTGGGCAAGGGCACCTTCAGCGTGCGCATCTTTTACGGCTTCACCATTTTCTGCCTGGTGGTCTCGATCTTTGCCGTCGTCGGCGGCAATTTCGGCATTCGCGACGTTGCCGCTTTCGTGGGTTGGCCCATCCTGATTGACACCATCGTCATCCTGATCCTGACGCCGTCGCTGGTCGCCATGGGCATGTCGAAGGAGCATGAATGGGGCAATCTGGACATGCTCCGCATGACGCTGCTGGAGCCGAAGCAAATCATCAACGGAAAGTTCCGGACGGGGTTGTATACCGCATTGATCCCGGTTTCGGGCGCGGTGCTGGGCAGCATCCCGCTCGGGATATTCGGCTGGCACTCGGGCGATGCCTGGGCCGCCGCATTCACCGGCTTCGGCACGATGGTCGTCTGCGTGCTGTATGTCCTCGCGCTCACGCTCATGGCCACGGCAACCTGCAAGCGGGGCGTGTCGGCCCTGCTCCTGGGCTATGGCACCAGCATCGGTGCCCTGGTGCTTTTTCCGTTGGCGCTGTTCGTGATGTTCCAGGCGGCGAGGACGTACTCCCGGAATTTCAATGTCGTCGGGGAATTCGAAGAGCGGCTGATCGCCTTCACTTCGCCGCTGGCCGCCCAATTGACCAATCTGGAAAGCCCGGGCTATTACAATGACACCAGTATGTTTAATTTCTACTGGATCGCGAACGCCCTCTTCTTTGGCCTCGTGACCCTGGCGCTCTTCCGCCTCGCCGGCCGTCGCCTCGCGCGGCACCTCCAGAGGGGGGTCGGATAAGTCTCATGATCGAAGTGTTCACTTCCCGCGCACCCTCCCTCACGATGACGCTCCTCAAGCGCGAACTCCTCACCGGACTCCGGAGCTGGAAGATCTTCCTGCTGCTCCTCGCGCTGTTGGGGCTGCTGTACAGCACAGCGTTCTACGCCATGAACGCCGCGTCGATGAATTACATTTTCATGTCCGGCGCAATGCGCTCCCTTTTCAGCATGCAGGTGTTCGCTATGGGGACGCTTGTATTCGCGGTGATCCCCGCGCTGTCGGCCGTCAGCATCAACGGCGAGCGGCAGGACAACAATTATGATTTGCTCCTGACCACGCTTATCACCCCGCGCCGCATCGTGCTCGGCAAATTCGCCGCCGTACTTATCCGCGCCCTGCTCGTGGCCACCGCCGTGCTCCCCTTTACAGGCCTGGTCTATTTCTATGCCGGGGTCGATGTGGGGAGCTTTTTCAATGCGCTTGCCGTTCTGCTGCCCGCGGCCCTCTGCAACACCGCCATAGGCCTCTGGTGTTCCAGCCGATTCGATCAGCCGACCCAGTCCATCAGTGCAAGCTTCTTCCTCGTTGCCGCCGTATCCACCGTAGTCCCTATGGCCCTGTATTGGTTTACTCCACTTCGGTCCCTTCCAATCCTCGGTCCCGTCTTGCTAGGTTTCTCCAAAAGCCCCGCAATGTTCTCTCTGATCTATGCCAGCTTCCAACTTGTAACTTGTGCAGCCCTGCTCGCCACCATGCTTTTCGGCAAGGCCTCCAGGCCCTGCCCCCCTGAACCCGGGAGAAAGCCGCTCAAAAAAAGTCGGGCCGCGAAGCCCAGCCCCACACTCGACACAAATGCGTATACCTTTGTCCCGATTCCGGATCACGTAAACCCGCTACGCTTCAAGGACGTTCGCGGCACAGCAGACCGCACCGGAAAAGTCTCCAGGGACGTTTTCTACATTGTTGCCATTACCTATATCCTCGTAACGATCTCAATCTCGGACCGAGCCATTTATATGTCTGTGCTGGAGCGACTGTGCATACTGGTTCTGGTTCCCCCGATTATAGCCACAATCATGGTCAAGGACAGGGAAGAGACGACCTTCGACATGCTTCGAATGACCCTGCTGGATGGCGGAGATCTGGTACTCGGTAAAATCGCCGTGCTGTTTCGACTCTTGAAGGTTGAATTGTGCGCGGTCCTGCTCTGCAAAACGTGCATCGCAGTGCTCCATCTATCCGGCACGTTCCCCGAGCAGTCCGGCACGCCCGGTTACTTCTACGTGATCGACCTCGCGTTTCTTCCCTTGCACTTTCTCTTTATCGTGCTGGCCGCCATGCTCGGCACGGCCATGACCAGAAGGCTGATGCCTGCTATCGCCGGAGCCTCGGGCATCACGCTGAGTGCGACCTGCGTTGTTTTCTTCCTCCAGCGCTCGATTGGCCGACTCTCGGCGCCGCGCGAGTTGTCGAGCGCGCTGGTATTCGCCGTCAGTCACACGCTCATAATTGGGCTATTCTGTATAGTTCTGTTCGCCACGGTTTCTTTCCTTTACTCCAGACTGTGGCGCGCGACCCGATAGCATTTCGGGCGAGTATGTAATCTGTCACTTCAGTCCCCCAACCTCCCGAAATAGACCTTGGTATTGTAGGTCATGGCGACGCGCCCGTCTTCCTGGTGCATGTCGAAAACCCCGTCCAACTCGGTCATCATCGCGTCGTAGCCCGCCTCACCCGGCGCGGGCACATAGGAGCAGGAGCGGACCCGGCCCGCGAGGCCTTCGCGGTCGAGCCACTGGATGTTGTCGATCACGGTGCGTTCGAATTCCCCGCCGTAGAAGGCGGCCAGTTTCGTCTCGTCCACATTGCGGTGATCCACGAGGGCGTAGTCGGTGCCGTGGCGTTGCAGGAGGGCTTCGTAGTCGGCGAGAAAGCCCGATTCGGCGGCGGTGCGCTCGTTCCACACGAGCACCACCCGTCCCCCAGGGCGAAGGATGCGCGCGAATTCCCGTCGCGCGGCCCCGGCGTCGAACCAGTGAAAGGCCTGACCCGCCGTGACCATATCCATCGACGCTTCGGCCAGTCCCGTGGCCTCGGCGCTGCCCGCCACGCTGTGGAAGCCCTGGGCGGCACCATAGAGAGCCTCGGCGGCCTCGCGCATGGGACCGTTGGGCTCCACCGCGAAGACCGAGTTTCCGTGGCGCAGAAAAAGCTCCGCCAGGAAGCCCGTGCCCGAACCCACATCGGCGATGACCTGGCCGGGGATCAATCCGCAACGGTCACACAACACGTCGATAAGGGATTCGGGATAGCGCGGTCGAAACCGCACATAGTCCGAGACCCGGTTTGAGAATCGGGCCGCCGGATCGATCACAGCGGCATGATAATGCCCAGATCCTGAAGGATCTCAAAGAGCGCGACGAAGTCGGCGAACTGGGCGCGGATAAGCTCGATGAGGATGTCGATAAGCGTCTGCAGAATGCCGAAAAGGGGATCGGTCGTGTCCATGATTTTTCCTCCGGGGGCGGTTGCCTAAAAATTATAACCGAGATTCAGATAATACGTCGTGTCGAGCTTGTCCACGTCTTCCTGGGGCGCGGCGTCAAACTCGTTGCGCACCCCCGCGCGAACGGTCCAGTCCGGCTCCTTCCCCACGGGAAACTCCATGGAGGTATCCGCCGTGACGCGGTACTGGCTGAAGGGATCGTCCACGGAAGGATAGTAGGTGATTCCGTGCTTGAATCGGAAATTTTTCTTGAAGTCCTGCTGGTAGCTGTAGCCCGCCTCGGCCACCACCTCGTCGGTTGTCGTGGTGATGGTGTCGTCCTGTCGCGTAATCAGCAGAATCTGGCGGATGGACTCTTCCAGCGTGGTGGGCTTGGGCAGGTCGTCCGGCACGGGTTCCGGGTCTTTCTTAAAGGTCTCGTGCTCATAACCCGCGCCCAGCCAGCCCTTCAGCTCGAGTTTCTCTCGCTTCACGAAAAAGTGACCCAGACCCGTAGTGACCGTCGCGCGCACTTCAAGATCTTCGAATTCGTCGTGCTCCAGATCGAGCTTCCCGAACACGTAGGTGCGTTCGCTGATGTCCCACTCCGCCCGCGTGCCGCCCATGACTTCGTTGGCGGATCGCTCGCTGTTGGTTTCGGCGTATTGCCCCTTGAGGTAGAGGTTCAGACGCGAACCCTCGGACTTTCGATTCACATCGATACCCGCGCGCACGTCGAAGCGTTCCTTATTCCCCGTCTGGCCGTTCAGCCCCAGTTCCGCCCGGCCCGCCCAGGTTTTTCCTTCGGCGGGTTGGGGTGCCGGCGTGGCGGGCGCGAGCGCGGGGGCCGCTGCGGCTTCGGGCGCGACCGACTCGGGCGCGGCGGCAGGCGCAGCCGCTTCCGCTGCGGGTGCGGGTGCGGGTGCGGCCACATCGGCTTTTGCCATTTCCGCTTTTTCCGGCGCAGCTTTTTCGTCCGCCGAGGGAAGCGTCTTACCGTCCACTGCGATGGAGACGATCTCGCCCAGCTTCAGTGGCGTATCCCCCGCTTTGCCGCCCTTGATCTGTTGAACCCCGCCCGCCAGCGAGAGCGTACCGGTTACGGGCTTGCCGTCTTTCATAGTAACGACGGCACTCGTTTCGGATTGCAGTTCCGTCACCTGCGCCCAGGGCATGGCCACGGTACCGCCGAAGGAGGCCTCAAAATGGAGTACCCCGTCCGCCATGCCGACCACACTGCCCAGCAGCACGGTGCCGTCTTTCAATTTGACCTGATCCGCCGCCTGGGTTGAAAGGCTCAGGGTCATTCCGAGGAACACCAGCAAGTATATTCGCATTTTCATGGCATGTACGTCCTTTAGCGATGCTGATTACCCTGCGCTATGCTAACACATTGTTGGCAGGGCATGAAATGAAACGAAAATCGCAACACCGCCTGGCCTGTATCCCAGGGCTGCCGCGTTGCACTGCTGCCGGTCCCTGAGATAGTCTTTCCCGCAAGTCCGCGACACCCGCGGCATCACGAGGGAGCATCGCGGCACACCATGAATCCAGAACGTCCCCCATCTCCCGCGTT
>JBIJDL010000394.1:0-6193 GCA_044344195.1 Candidatus Hydrogenedentales bacterium | reverse complement strand
GATACAGGTCGGCGTAGCCAATGGGCACACTGGTGACATCCGGGTCCGAGGCGAGCACCTGGCCGAGGGAAATGTCGTGCTGCGGGGCGCTGCCATTCAGGGGCCGCAACGTGAGCGTGGCGACCTGTCCGTCCGACATGCCGTTGTTGTTGAAGCCCGTGATCAGGACGCGTCCCTCGCCGGGCGTCGTCTCCGAAAGGATGACTTCCTTGCCCGCACCCGTTGCCGCGTCGCCCGCCGTGATACCGACAAGTTCAAACTGGGTGGGGTCATACGCCAAATCAAACTGCAGCCCGGATACATACTCGTCGGGCTCGCCATACAACATAACCGGGATCCGCAGTTCACCTCCGCCGGATGGAGGATGCATGCTCACCACCGCCGCCATAGTCACCCACGACGCGAGCAGGCTGCCCGCCAACACGGCGATAAAACGCCGCCGCCGCGCGGGAATGCGAAGCGCCTGCCGTGTGCCTGTGGATGGGAATTCCATGGTTACCATACTTCCTGAAACACGCGAACCCTGGGTTTGGTGCCGTGCCGGAGAAAAATCGTCAAATGGATTGGAACGATGGGAGACGGGCCCGATGGCGCAGGTATATGGACTCAGCAAAAGCCACGATTGCGGCCTGATTTCCTGAGGCGACCTGGCTCAGGCGGCCTGAGGCGGTGCATGGGGGGCGAGGCAATAGGAAAAGCGCACGCCCGGGGGAGGCCCCGAGAGGGTTGCAGCGTCGGACTGAGTGCATTCAAGAGCCGATTCAATCGCAGGGGTTGGAGACGCAAGTCCCCAAAGTGCCACCACCGTAGAGGCAGGGCAGGTAAGGCAGACCCGGGATGAGCCCACGGTCACCAGAAGCGTCGGCGCTCCATGGTCCGCAGTGCTTGCCGCACCAAGATCCATGGCACCCAGCGCACGCTGAAAATCACACACGAAAAACGAAGGGTGGGGGAATTCCGATGAAAAGGAGGCAATTTTGGCCTGCGCCTCGCACACATCCGCCGAAGCGACCGCATGATGAATCGAGCCAAAGCCACGTCCCTCCGCCGCGCAGGAAAGCAGCGCAAAGAGTGCGACCCAGATGGCTATCGGCGGAAACTTCATATAAACCCTCTCCGATTGAGCCTACCACGGATGGAGTTAATTGTCAATTTGGCTGTGGGAGTCCACCAATACCTTTCCGGGGCGATTGGAAAAAAACGGCGGTCCTCCTCGCTTGGGGAAAAACCGCCATTCCTTCATTTTCCGAGTGTCCCAGCCGCGAGCAACGCGGCGTCCCACGATTTAGCTGTGGCGCTTCTCGCGGGCGTCAAACATCTCGTCGATCGTTCTGCGCCCGTCGCCTGGCACCGCAACCGCTTCCGGGGCGGTCGTTCCGTCTTCCGCGACTACGCTCTCGACCTCGGCTGGCGCAGCGGACTGGATGGCGGCCTTCAGCGCGGGAGCAACTTGTGAATCCCGGGGGGCCGAGTCGAAGTTCACCATGCCATAAGAGAGTATCAGGGCGATCAGGACGCCCACGACCAATGTTTTGTTGCCCAGATTTACGTCCAACATCTCAGGACCCCTTCTTGTTTGCGCCGCGCCCGCTCGTCCGGTCCACCGGAATCCTGGCACGCGGTGATTTTCTTGCCTATCCACCCCAATTGTACACGGGGATACAGAAAAAGTCAAATTTGTATTGCCGTAAAAATGTATCTCGCGACGGATGGACCAGGGGCAGAACGATAGCGTCCCCGTTTCCCCTCAGAAGGCCCGGTCTCGTCCTGCATTGACGACGTTCCAGCCCTCTGCTAGACTGCCTCTGACGCTTCACATAGCGGCGGAGCAGACTCCGGAGGGCGACACCATGACACCAGCACAACGCGTGCACCAGCACCACGAGGGGGGAGGGGATAGTCAAGGTGGGAGGCCGTTTCTGTCGGCTTTTGAGTCCTCCAGCCCACAAGAAATTCGTGGTTATTTGCGATCGGAAGGACTCTCCAAATGACTCCAGGAATCGATTATTCGAAGCCCTTTCTTCTTGCTTGTGCATTTACCCTGCTTGGCGGTTTTGCGTCTGCTCAAATCCCCACGGAAGGCATGTTTGGTGTAAGTATTCGGGAGCAGTTCTACCCAGTCTTGGGGACGGGGGCGGATACATCATTGGCGGTGGGAATGACAATCTCAAGTTATCCAGATGACACGACACTGTCGGTTGTGCGTGAAAAGCTTTCCGGACTTGCAGAAGTGGATCGCTTGAAAGTGCCGGAGTACCTTCTCTTGAGAGAACTGGACCTGGTTGCCAAAGGCGAGAAAGAAGCGATCGTCGATCTCTATCATGGCGATGAGAGCAAGAATTTCGCTCGAAACGAACGTTGGCGCGATATGGAATATTCAACGTCGTTCGCCCGAAATAAAGTGGACCATTATTTGCTTGAAACAAAAGCGCATTTTGGCCCTTTTGTTCGCATCAGGTATAAGCCGGTCGTTAAAGATGGCGTTTCAATCGGCGGCGCAGTCGTAATGAGAGAAATTGAGGGCGCCTACCTTTTTAGTGAAGAGTTGGGCAGGGAGCACCTATTTCAAAAAGCGGCGGAAGCTTATCCCTATTGGGGAAATACTGCCGACCGAAACAATACGGGAGACCTAACCGGATTCAAGAAAGCCAGCTTCTTTTATGATGGCGTTGCCGGCGTGTCGGTCGTGAAATCCGCTCCCATACATGTGTACTGCAAATGGGAGCCTGTTTGGGAGCAGGCGTTTCCAGATGTTGAGGTCAAAAGTGGAATCGAATCCAAACTGTCGCTTTTGCTTGAAGGATACAAAACCACTACGCCAGAGAAGATTGCGCAAGCTTGGGCTCCATCACAAAGGGCAAGTGTGCTGAAGAGGCTTCAAAGCGATCCTATTGCTCTCAAGAAAGATGCAGCGATGTTCGAAGCGTCAACGCAGATCAAGCCAATCTACTTGGTCAGAGCGGGGTCGGAATTACTGGTGTATGCTGTCTCTGTCGATAGTTCAATCGCCAATAGGGCCCTTCACCTATTTCGATTCGAAAAAGAGGGAGGTGAATATTTCTTAGGGGAGAATGCACGACTGGGCACGCCCTTTCCCGCCGCCATTCTTCGAAGCAAGGAGATGATAGCCACTGTTGGCGGTTGGATTCAGGAAAGCAATATTCCCGATCTTGGAAGGTAGACTGAATCGTCAAGGACTATGGACTGCCGCGCCGACTCCGCACCGCGAGGGCCCGCTTCCTCATTGACGAAACGACCACCTCCTGCTATCCTGAGCCAGCGGCATGGTGGCCGTTTTGAAAGTACACGAGCGGCGGAATCACAATCCCGAAAGGCTCTTTCTTGAGCCGGGGAGACTACTCCCCTGGCCTCCGCAAGGGGGGGAGCTAATAACAAGGATTCGAAAACGAAGGGAACCACGAAATGAAAAGATTGAGCTGCGTATTAGCGCTCGTTGTGTGCTGCGCGACTACATACGCCCAGGGAGGAGAGAATGAGCCCCGACTATCGCTGCCAGAGTACGTCAAACGTGTGCAAGATTCTATTCAATTGCTCGGCCCACTTAAGGAGGAAGGCGGCGGAGGCGCGGCGGTGCAATTCGCACGAGATTTGGTCGCTGAACTTGCCCCGGAAATAGTTCACGGTGAACTGATTGGTCGAACGGAGAAATCGCTCACCGATCTGGTGGATGGCCCAATCTACCTCGAGTTCAGCGACCAGGAGTATGTACGCCTCAGAGTAAAAAGTCACATGATGGAACAGGTAGTTGTAATCGAATCGCAGCGAAATGTGCCCATTGTCGCGCCTGAGGAATCTAAGATCATCCGAGATCAGATCCAGGCGACTTTGGATGAGGTGAAGCGGATTTCGATACAAAAGTTATCAGCGCACTATTCCGCGGCAGAAATTGAGAGCCGTGTTTCCGAATTGACATCCATGCTGGTCGCGCGCGCCAATGACCCTTCGGATATGGCGTTCAAAAAGGTGGATCGAGCCAACGATCTCGCTACGCTTCTCGAAGAGTTTTCCACCCGACTGGACTCAAGTTTGCCTCGCATACCGGAACGTCTTCAGGAGCCGACCGGCGATAACAAGAATGAGTACATGGCTTTCCAACGGCGTGAAGTCTTAAATGAAGTGCTCACTCCAGTCGTAGAAATCATGTTTGACCACATGACAGACAAGGAGTTGCTGGACAAGGATTTTACGTATGTAGCCCCCGGCTTTAAGGAGGTGGCGATGGCTTTCGGTGAAATCGAATCGCGGCTTACTTCAGAGAGAGAACGGGCGCGCAGTGAGAGGCAGCAGAAAGCACTAGAGGAGCAGCAAGGCCTGGTCTTTCCTTCGAAAAAAGATATTCGCACCATACAAGCGGGCTAATTGGAGAAGAAATAGGTACAGCCACCTGCATTTGAGGCGCGAGGGCCGATTCCATCGGCAAGATTAGGAAAATGTGGGCAGACCCCCATCGTCCCCCGTGCCAGCTTCTCTATTATCCGCCGTCGCCACGAGCCTCGCCCGAACTATCGCGGTGGGACGGACGTCGGGGACGGACCCGCGCCGGGACCCTTGGGTGGGTGGCGGTGGCAGAGGCGACCATCCGTATCTCCAACGGGGTGAGGTGTACGTCAACGCGCGGGCCGGTGTTGAACTCTCGAAGGAGATGTGCTAGCTTCTCTTGGTTGGGAGATCGGGGCCGCGCCCGGGCGCGCCGGAGTCCGATTGATATCAGCTTGGCAACGAAAACTGCGCCGCATCTGGAAGTCGATTCCAAGCCGCAGCGAAAACCACAAAGGAGAGCACTATGCCAAAGATGGACGTCGAAGGGGATCTGACGAAGGCGGAGAAACGGGTAGGGGATTTGGAGAAGGGACTTAAGACACTCGGGGGCATGCAGAAAAAGAAGTACGCGGAGTTCGAGACGCTGAACAACGCCCTGTATGAGGGGAAAGAGCTGATCGAAGACAATCAGAAGGCCCTGAAGAAGGAGAGCGACCCCAAAAAGATCAAGGCGCTGGCGGAGGAGATGGAAGAGGCGGAGAAGACCTTCAAGAAGATGTCCGCAAAGCGTGACACGGTGGTGAAGGAGTTGGGCGACATGGGTACGACGGCCACCAACCTCCTCCGCTCCTTTGAAGTAGAGGAAAAAGGCCTGAACGAACTGGAGAAAGCGCTCACCCGCAGCGGCGGCGACGTTAAAGAGATGAAAGCGTGGAGCAACACGATCAAGACGCTCCTGAAGACGGCGTCCTCCTCCATGCAAACGGCCAAACAGCTCGCCGACGAGCCTAAGTCGCTACCGAAGCTGGCCAAGCTCTGAACGGGGCTTAGCGCCACAACTATGGGTGAAGTTTTGTTATTGCCGCTCGAGCGACGTATGAATTCTTGCCAGAGTTGTCTCCGTCTGCCGAAGAATGGTTCAGGCTTACAGCCCTCTTGAAGCGATTTGCTCCTGTACATGGGGCTTCGCCCCATGCTGGTATCGACCTGGCCTTCGGCCCTGAGAAGGAGTCCAGGGTTCTCCTAAGCGCCGAAGGCGCGGTCAATATCAGCCTGGGGCGAAGCCCCAGGAAAAGGGGAAGAAATTCGGCCAGGGCTGAAAGCCTGTACCATTCTTTGCGCTGTCTACTGCGATGATTCCAGTGATGTGAAACGAAACGATCGTAGCCCAATCGGTAATATCATAACTTCACCCATATCAATGCAGGTGAAAGAACCCGAGTCGTTGTATTCGCGCAACGACTTGATACTGCAACGAAAATGCGCACGGCTGGGAGCGCAGGCGTCCCGCCTGCCACGCGCCGAAGCCGCGATCAGTCCTGCTTCCCAGTCGCCAGCGCGAGCACCTCGCGAACCGTGCGCCAGTTGCGCGCTGTGGCCTCCACCCCCAGCAGCCGTTCGGCGCGCTCGGCCAGTTTGGATTTTCCGATGCCGTCCGGCGCGTGAAGGTAAAACACCGTGCCGAGGAGCGTGTAGGATTCCGTTGGCGTCTTGATGCGCTCCATCGCCTCAAAATCGGGCGACTTCGGTTTCGCCGCGAGGAAAAAGAAGTGGAGCGTCTTGTGATCCGCCTCCGCCTGGGGATAGGGGTTCGCGGCAGCAGCCTTGGCCAGGGCGGACGCCTCCATCACCAGCACCCAGGGTGAAAAGCCGAATCGACCCTCCACCGCCGTGCGGATCGTCGCCGACCAAT
>JBIJDL010000333.1:0-7233 GCA_044344195.1 Candidatus Hydrogenedentales bacterium | reverse complement strand
TGAGGCCCGAGGTGGCCTTGCGTTCGCGAATTAAGTCCCGAGCGCGCTGGACGCTTTTCACGGGACCATCGGTGCCCTCGGCGTTGGGATCGGCCAGCACGCCGGACCAGGCGTCATTGCCCGAGGGCGACACGTAGAGGTTGAGCTCCGCGCGTGCGGTGGTAGCGAGAAGCAGGGCGGCGACGGTACTGAGTCCGAGGGCGAAGCGGGAGAGGGAGCGAGCGTAGTTCATGATAGAGATGCCTCCTGAGGTCAAGTCATGTTGCCATTATCGCGGGTGCGGCGGGGCATGCTCAAGGAATAAACCCGCCTTTCGTTGCAGCCGGAAAGATTTGGAGTCTGGGCACGCTGTCCGTCGGTGTCGTGAAGCCCTCACTCGATCCCGCTGCCTGGCCAATACCACATCCCGTGGCGATCCCTGGCCCGGCATACCCCAATTTGTAGTCTATCCTCCCAATGCCGTAAAATGCAGGCAACGAGGGCTCCAGGAACGTCTGTGATGGGATATATCACGTTTGAACCGAGTCCGCCCCGTCTCGATCTCCGCCGCCGTGAAACCTGCGGTACCTGCCGCGGGATGAACTGGGGTATGGCCAGAATTTCCCGCTCTCAGGTACGCTAAAGGATTCGACTCCATGGAATTATATAAGTTCGCCATTATTCACGACTGGCCCGTGCTCGCGCCCATCCTGCTCTGCTCCATCATTGCGCTTGCGGTCAGCCTCGAACGGATGCGCTTTTACAAGCGGAACCGCGCCGGTGTGGGTGAATTTATTGATGCCTTTCAGGCCGCCATCCTGCGCAGTCTGCCCGATGCGCGGAAGCTGGCCGAGCGCAAGCAGGGCCTCATCCCCCACCTGGCCGCCGAAGGCGCGGGCATCATGGCGGAGCACCCGGACAGCTTCGAACCCCTCTATGAAGTGCGCGCCTCCCTGGCTTCCCGCGATCTGCATCGCGGTCTCGCCTGGTTGGGCACCATCGCCACCATCTGCCCCTACCTGGGCCTCTTTGGCACTGTGGCCCGCATCCTGCTGACCTTCGGCACCATGGCCCAGTCCACGGGCGGCAGCAATTCCGCCGAGATCATGTTCGGCATCGGTTCCGCCCTTATCGCCACGGCCTTCGGCCTCCTGGTCGCCATCCTGGCGGTGGCCATGAACAACTACCTCCACGCCGTGGCGGACAATATCGTCGCCGATTTCGAGGTCATCAAACTGATCTGCATGAGCGTGAAGCCCGGCGGCCACCCCCACGGCCCAGCCGCGCACGGTACCAAGCATCGCCTGGATCAGGCCTGGGAAATCTGACATGGCGTCTTCCGGCAAGAACGCCACCTTTTCGGAAATCAATATCACGCCCCTGACGGACGTGTTCCTGGTGCTTCTGGTGGTCATCATCATCGCGGCGCCGGTGACCAACCAGCAACGCGAGATTAAGGCCCCCACCATGACTCAATCGGTCATGATCGACGAGAAGTGGCCGCTCATCGAGATCAAGAGCAGCGGCGAGTTTTTCTCGGATGGCCAGTCGATTCTGGAAAATGGCCTGGAGGCCTACCTGACCACCCGGCTGCCGGCGACCGAACCGAAGAACCTCGTGATTCGGGGGGACAAGGCGGCCCAGAGCGGCAAGGTCATGATCATCATGGAAGCCGCGCAGAATGTGGGCTTTCAAAACGTGTACATTTCAGGCGAGCTGAAGCGCGAGCCCGCCGGCCTGCCTGGCGCGGCGACGACACCCACCGCGGCCCCGACTACAGCACCAGCGGGCCCCTGACCCCGCTATTTCCGAGGCAATCCTCCCATGAAAACCGGCAAACAGAAGGTCATTGGCGAAATTAATATCACGCCCCTGACGGACGTGTTCCTCGTGCTGCTCATCATCATGATCGTGGTCAATCCCCTCCTCCAGACCACGGGCGTCTCCACGTCGGTCTCCAGCGGTGACGATACGCAGAGTGAGTCCCCGGAAGAGCCGAAGACCATCACGGTGAATATCGACGCGGCCGGCGCCTACAGCATCGGCAGCGACGTGCTGGACAATGATCTGATCAGGCAGCGGATTCTCGCCGAGGCCGCCTCACACCCTGATGGCATCCTGCTGAGTGTCGATCCTCTCGCGCCGCTGGAGCGAATGACCGACATCATGGATTTTGCCCGGTCGGCCAAAATAGAGAAAATCTCCCTCTCCAATGCCGCCGAGTCGGCGGAAGCCGAGGCCAAGCCCTGAAGCTCGGGGACGGACACGCGCGTGGGCAACTGACCCTGAGGCGGTACGCCCCCGCCTCTAAAAAAGGATAAACCGACCGAACGGTCGTTGCAACCACTCGGTCGGTTTTGGCTTCTTCCGGTGTGTCTATGCTGAGGTCTGGCTGGACGTCAGCGCGGAAGAAGGTGGGGTCTGTCTATCTGGTAGGTTGGGCAGCAGTGAACGGACAGACCCCCAGGCAGTGAGTCTAATCGCACGTGAACCGTGCGATTGCGGGGAGCAATGGAATCCGGCTGTAACACGGGTACACGGGAGTGTTAACCAGGTTGCCTCGTCGTCGGGAAGCAGGGGCTGGGCCATCGTGTAAACAGCCGGTGGATTGGCGCTGGACCACGCTACATCAGGACATTGGGTCGGTCTGAAAGGCCCGGTGTCTTGGTGGTGTCTGTGGTTGGCGAACATGATCCAGTCTTTCGTCGGGCCTTTTGGGCCCTTCCATCGGCGAGCTTTGTGCTCGCCTGACCTATATAGGCATAAGTTATGCCAACGATGGCGCAACAGATCGAAAATCTATCAATCCACTGATAATAAACAACTTACAACACAGAACGACCCATGCGCGTTTCAGCACGACCCTCCAGCGACGCCTTGAATTGCACACTTTCGCTCATGGCGGAAGTGTTCGTTGCACAGGAATTTGCACGCTCCACCGGTAATCGGTCGGCCTGAGCCGCGAAGCCAACCTCCGAACGAAAACTGCCGGGATCGCCAACCCTTCGCAATCGCTCCCTTGTTACTGTTCTCGCCCTGGATGGTATTATTGGGAACGTCGATACGCCATGATCGGCAGCCCGGCAAATTTTGATTGCGCTTGCTATCCAGCCGCCTCTCACGTACCATATCTATAGCCGCTACATGGCCTGAAAAAGTGAGAATTCCATGTCCTCTGAATCTCAATATTCCCTCGGCGAAGAAATCGCCAACAGTGTTACCCACGGTATTGGCGCGCTCCTGAGCGTGGCCGCACTGACCATGCTCGTGGTCTATGCCACCATGGCGGCCGACCCCTGGTGCACCGTGAGCGTGAGTGTCTTCGGCACCACCCTGGTCTTCATGTACCTGGCCTCGACCCTCTACCACGCCTTCCCCCAGCCCAAGCTGAAACGCCTATTCCGGAAAATCGACCACTGCTCCATTTATCTATTGATCGCGGGCACCTACACTCCCTTCCTCCTCGTCAACATGCGGGGCCCCTGGGGCTGGAGTCTGCTCGCCGTGCAGTGGACCATCGCGATTGCCGGGTGCCTGTTCAAAGTCTTCTTCATTGATCGCGGTGCCCATCTCGGCTGGTGGGACAAAGTCTCCACCGCCCTCTACGTCGCCATGGGCTGGACCATCGTGGTGGCCTTCAAGCCGACCGTGGAGCTCGTGCCCCAGGCCGCGCTGATCCTCATGGCCCTGGGCGGCCTGGCCTACACCGGCGGCGTCGTCTTCTACCTCTGGCACCGCCTGCCCTACAACCACGCCATCTGGCACCTCTTCGTCATCGCCGGCAGCGCCTGCCACTTTTTCGCCGTGTTCTTCTTCATCATTCCCGGCGCGCAAACCGTTTAGGGGTGGACTGGGGGACAACGGGACCATGCCCGCGCTTTCAAAAGCGAGGGACCGTCCTATAGGCGCGTCGCGCGCTTGAGTTGGCGTTACCGTGTCCGCTTTGGCGATCTTGTCCGGTGCACTTGCAGGTTGGTCAGCGATTCGCCGTGGCAGAACAGTCCCCTTGGAGCCCGTCCACTCGGGACGGGGCGTTCTCCACTTGCGGCGCACTTCTTCGGACGTCGCGATGGAAACGTGGAACTTGGCGTCTTTGGTGGGGTCGTAGCGTCGGGCAGTCTGCATGGGGTTTTCCCTCCCTGAATTGAGTCCGGTTATAGGGAGCGTTGACGGACCTCCCCTATAGATTAGGATCGGGCGTTGACGTGGCGGGCGGCGAAGGGGTTGGCGGGTATGGGGTTGGGGTCGTCGGCGGGGACTGCAGCCGATTGGCTCGTGTTGTCCCTCTTGCAAATGACACCGCCACCCAATCGGGGGCTGTACCCCTGAAGAATCGCCGAAAGAGTTGCCCGAAGCTGATGGCGACGTTTCGCAAGGGAGACAGCCACCACCTGGCTCTGCGACACGACCTCAAACGGACGGCACTTGCCAGGCGGATGCAGCCCCCTCGCGGCCCTGAACGTCGGCACTCCAGGCGGCAACGTTTCGCGGCTCAATACCCAGCCTGCCCCTGCCAACGCTTCCCATACCCCCTTGCGAGGGCACAGACATGAATCGGAGGACAGTGTGATACCTGCTACTTTAGGTCGAAGACGCGCCGCGGCGGAAGACTTCCACTCCCAACATATTGCCGACTTATCCCGGCGCTTCTCCCTATTTGTTCACTTTACCGTATTGCGGCATACGAAAACGATCCAGATGAGCGCAAGTCCCGTAATCGCTAGCTAGTGTTAAAAAATGGCCACCAACACAGAAACTATCTAATCTATTTCTAATATTTGAATATATGCGAGCAGGGACGCGATTATGCCCAGTAGAATTACGACTGAGATCGTCCAAAATGCGAAAACCGCATAAAACCAGTCGTCCTTCGAAGGTGGACTAGTAAGCCTTAGCCTAAGAGCATGCCACTTTGACTTGTTTAGCACCATGAGATGGAATGCCTCTTCTAAAAGGTTGGTGAGTGATGACTCTTGCGAACAGGTACATGGCGGAAGCCCCCTTCCTTGGTGTTATGAACCCGAAAACGCTTTTGTTAGTACCGCGACTTTCAGTCGCTGACTTCGAATCTATACCTTTTAATGGCAAATGTCAAAAGCTTTTGTTTCGTACTAGAGTAGTGGCGTTCGGGCAATCTGCTTAATTCTCCTTAGCGGGATTTTGGCATTAGAAATCGCCCGGTGAAGTCGCGAATTGTTACACGAATGATCTTCGCGGCCTTGCTGGTACTCGCGCGCAGTTCTCGGCGGGGCGCGTTGATGGTTCGCGTTCTTCGCGTTATCCCACTGGGACAGGCCCGCGCGTTGCGGTGGCTTGCCCTCGGGTTCGACCGCCTGAAGGCAAGGTCTCCCTGGCGCGGATTTTGGGGCCCGGCGCGGGTCCGTCCCCGCTTCGCGATCAAAAAAACCACGCCCGGCGCGTGGTGTGCGCGCCGGGCGTGGTAGTTGATGGTCTTTATATTACAGGACGCTCTTGATCGCGTCGCAGAGGGGCCCCATGTTGGTGGGGGTCATGCCGGCGACGCTGATGCGGCCGGAGCCTACGATGTAGAGGGCGTGTTGTTCGCGGAGGGCGTCCACCTGGGCCTTCGTCAAGCCGGAAAAGGAGAACATGCCGATCTGGCGGGAGATGAAGGAGAAATCCCGGTCCACGCCTTTGGCCTTTAGGGTCTCGACGAAGCTGTCGCGCATGGACTGGATGCGGTCGCGCATGGCGGCGAGTTCCTGAACCCAGAGGGCGCGCAGTTCGGCGTCCTGGAGGATGGTGGTGACGATGGCACCGCCGTGGAAGGGCGGGTTGGAGTAGTTGGCGCGGATGGATTTTTCGACGTGGCTGAAGGCCGACGCGGCCTGAGCGGCATCGGCGGCGACGAGGGTGAGTGCGCCGACGCGCTCGTTGTAGAGGCCGAAGTTCTTGGAGAAGGAGCTGCAGATGAGCAGTTCGCGACCGGGGGTGCAGAAGGCGCGGAGTCCTTCGGCGTCTTCTTCGAGGCCGCGGCCGAAGCCCTGGTAGGCGAAGTCGAAGAAGGGCAGCAGGCCCTTTTCCGCCGTGAGGGCGGCGATTTCGGTCCACTGGTCGCTATCGGGGTCGATGCCGCTGGGGTTGTGGCAGCAGGCGTGGAGCAGCACGGCGTCGCCCGCGGGGGCGGCGGCGAGGGCGGCTTTCATGGCCTCAAAGTTGAGGGCTTTGCTCTCGGCGTCGTAGTAGGGGTAGGTCTTCATGGCGATGCCGGCGGCGGCGAAGATGGCGTTGTGGTTGGCCCAGGTGGGATCGCTGATCCAGATGGACGCGCCGGGGAACTGCTGCTTGAGGAAGTCGGCGGCGACGCGCAGGGCACCGGTGCCGCCGGGGGTCTGGGCGGTCTGGGCGCGGCCGGAGGCGACGATCTCGTGATCCGCGCCGAAGAGGAGTTCGCGCACGCAGGCGCCATAAGCCGGGCTGCCGGGGATGCTGAGGTAGTTTTTGGTGGATTCTTCCTTCAGCAGCTTCTCCTCGGCCTTTTTCACGGATGGGAGCACTGGCGTCTGGTTGTTTTCATCTTTGTAGACGCCGACACCGAGGTTGATCTTGTGGGGGGCGGGATCCTTCTTGAAGGCCTCGGTAAGTCCCAGGATTGCGTCGGGCGGAGCCATCTCCAAGCGTTCAAACACGGTGGTATTCCTTTCGTGTGGCCGATGTGGCGGTAAAGATCGGGATTCCGGGCGGGTAGCCTGACCGGGGGCTTCCGGGTTAGACTGTGCCCCGAGGGCTGGCGCGCTTCCCGTTGGCCCATTCGGGCACCCGAAGGGGTCCAGGGGCGCGTGCGGCAGATCGGGTACATGATATCGAAAATGGATAAATTAGCACAACTTATTCAAGCTTTCACGGCACGATCCGGCCCGAGACGCTGCGCCGGGGCGGCGGTGGCTCTTGCCCTTTTCGCTTCCGCTTGTGGACCTGAAGGGGTCGAGGCGCCCGCGCCATCCCCTTTTGTGGTCGAGGTCGCGCCAGCCCGATCCCTGCCCGTTGCGCAGGAGAGCGTGCCCGAATTTGACGGTATGCGGGCCCATCCGCTGGCGGAGTGGACCTATGCGGAGAGCCTGGAGGAACTCCACGCCGTCTGGCTCGAGCGCTTCGCCCTGGGGGCGGCACCGGGCGGCGACCCGAACGCGATCTGGCCCTATACCGACGCCGTCCTGATCGACGGGGACTCCTGGGGCATGGCCCCAGAGACGACCCGGCTGATCTCTATTAAACCCGATGGTCATGCGTACC
>JBIJDL010000332.1:0-7241 GCA_044344195.1 Candidatus Hydrogenedentales bacterium | reverse complement strand
AAACGGGGCTGGGGGGCAAACCTGAATGAGGGGCCGTAACGGCGGGGAAGGAACATCGTTCCCACGGATTGCCCCAGAGCCGCACCTGATAAAGCGTACGAGTAAACTGAACTGTCGCTTATGAGGCTTCGCTTTACCCGTGACAACCGGGCTCCTGTCGTGCAATCTATTCCGCGGAGCGGAACGGTATGCATTGCCACGGAGGACCGTGGCAACGAGTGATTTTTCTGTGTCCCCCAAGTCAAAAAATTTGGCCGCCGGGACACGCGTCAACTATCCCGGCGGCCTGCTCAGAAAGGGGGCTCTGAACCTATGCGATCATGGTGTGGGGATCGATCACGAACTTCGTGGCCGCGCCCTTGTCGAAGTCCTGGTAGCCTTTGGGGGCCTCGTCCAGGGAGATGGTTTGCACGTTGACCGCCTTGGCGATCTGGATTTTGTCATAAAGGATGCATTGCATAAGCTGGCGGTGGTATTTCATCACCGGGCATTGGCCCGTGCAGAAGCAGTGGGACTTGGCCCAGCCGAGGCCGATACGAATGCTGAGGTTGCCGACCTTGGCGTTGTCGTCCACGCCGCCGGGGTCGCCGGTTACATAGAGGCCGGGAATGCCGATGGCACCGCCCGCGCGTGTGACTTCCATCACGGCGTTCAACACCGTGGCGGGCTGCTCCTTCACGTGGCCGGAGCCGTGGCCACGCGCTTCAAAGCCGACGCAGTCCACGGCCGCATCCACCTCGGGCACGCCGATGATTTGCTCGATCTGTTCCGCCAGACTGGCGCTTTTCTTCAGATCGATCACTTCGCAGCCGAAGCTCTTCGCCTGGGCGAGGCGTTCGTCGATCATGTCGCCAACAATGACGACCGCCGCGCCGAGGAGATGGCATGAGGCGGCGCAGGCGAGACCCACGGGGCCCGCGCCTGCAACATACACGATGGTCCCTGGTCCCACGCCGGCAGTGACGGCGCCGTGGTAACCCGTGGGGAAGATATCGGACAGGAGCGTCAAATCTTTGATCTTCGCCATGGCCTGATCGCGGTCGGGAAACTTCAAGAGGTTGAAGTCCGCGTAGGGCACCATGACGTATTCCGCCTGGCCTCCCACCCAACCGCCCATATCCACATAGCCGTAGGCCGCGCCGGGGCGCGCTGGGTTGACGTTAAGGCAAATGCCCGTCCGGCCTTCTTTGCAATTGCGACAGCGCCCGCAGGCGATGTTGAAGGGGACGGACACGATATCACCCTTCTTGATAAATTCCACGTCCCCGCCACATTCGATGACTTCACCGGTGATCTCGTGGCCGAGCACCAGACCTTCAGGCGCCGTGGTGCGTCCGCGAACCATGTGCTGATCACTGCCGCAAATGTTGGTCGATACAATCTTGAGAATGACGCCGTGGTTACACTTTCTGTTGCCAATGGCCAGTGTGGGAAAGTCGATGCTCTGCACTTCCACGACGCCTGGTTTGATGTACGCTACGCCTCTGTTGCTTGCCATAATTCCTCTCCGTCTGCGATGTTTGCCAAAATCCTGCTCATCCGATGGGCGACCGCGGTCGAGGACTGCGACGCCCAAGTACCTTCGCGATACCGGGTGCTCTCGAACTCCCGGTCCAGACCGACACTCGAAACGGCCTGTTCGCGTCTACTGCCAGTACAACATTCCGCGACGACGTAAACCCGTCACGCGTATTCCTCCTCCACCCCTTCTTCTAACGTCTCACCCGCAACGGGGTGGAGTACCCGCACAACCAGCGCCGCGATCAACGCGCCGATACAAGGCGCGATGAGGTAGATCCAGAGGCTGCTCAAATTGAGCCCCACCAGCGCGGGACCCAGCGAACGGGCGGGGTTCATGGAGGCGCCGGAGATAGGGCCTGCGATGATGATATCGAAGGTGACGACCGCCCCGATGACGAGGCCCGCCGTAATCCCCTTCTCTTTCGCGCCCACGGTGACGCAGAGGATAACGAGCATGAGAATAAAGGTGGTCACGCCTTCCATGGCGAAGGCCTGATAGGTGGATTGAGAAGGCACGGTCCCGCCGAGTCCGTGCTCCATCCCGAAGATGATGCGCAGGAGGAGACTGGCTGCAATGGCGCCCAGACACTGACAGACGATGTAGGGCACGACAATGGAGGAGGGTACGCGACCCGCGAGCCGGAGTCCGATGGTTACGGCGGGGTTCATGTGGGCACCGGAGATATCGCCAAGGGCGTATACCATCGCCAGGACCACCAGGCCGAAGGCGACGGAAATACCGAGCAGCGTGACGGCCCCGTCACTGTAGCCATTGGCTATTACGGAGCCGGTGCCAACAAAAACGAGCACAAAGGTGCCCAGTGCCTCGGATAGGTACGCTCTCACACACTACCCTCCCGCTTGTCTACGAAGAAGTTTGACCGTTCACAGCGCCTTAACCCTAGCACAACTCTCTCAAATGTACAAGACTCATTTCGGATTGAACTGCGCTAGCCCTTTCGGTATTCTTATTTCATGGTTGTGAGAGAGCAATACCATGGCGGTCGCACCTTGTATGGGCGGGCCCGTGCTTCGATTCCCAAACTTCTGGCGGTCGGGGTGGTGGCCATTTCCATCTTGTGCGGGCCGCTGCATGCCGCTGAAGCCCCGGCAGCCGCGCCTTCCCCTGAAGGCGAACGGCTCTTCGAGGCAACGATACGCCCCCTGCTGGCGGAGCGGTGCTATGCTTGCCACGGAGCCACGCAGGCGCTGGGCGCGGTGCGGCTGGACGAGTCGCCCGGCCCTTCGGCCGAGCGCCTCAGGATTGCGTTGCAGCCGGGTAAAGACGATGGCCATCCTCCCACCAACCTCGCCCCCGCGGAACTCGATATCCTGCTGGAATGGACCAGTCAGGGCGCACCACGCCCGGCACCCGCCACGCGCCCCTACCAGCGCCTCGGCATGGACGAATTGATAGCAGTGACACGGGAAAATCACTGGGCCTTCCGCCCCGTGGCCAATCCCGATCCTCCGACCGTGGGGAACGGCGCGTGGATCCAGTCGCCCACTGACACTTTTGTGCTCGCGTCGCTTGAAAAAGTCGGCCTCGCCCCGTCGGCGGAGGCCTCGCGTCCCACCCTGATCCGGAGGGCCTACCACGACCTGCTGGGTCTGCCGCCGACCCTCGAAGAGATTGATGCTTTTGCCAACGACCCATCGCCCCAGTCCTACGAAGCATTGATCGATCGGCTTCTCGCCTCGCCCCACTTTGGCGAGCGCTGGGGGCGACACTGGCTCGATGTCGCGCGCTACAGCGATACCAAAGGGTCGGCTTTTGCGGAGGAGCGCCTCTTCCCCTTCGCGCATACATACCGGGATTATGTTATTCGGGCCTTCAACGAAGACCTGCCCTATGACCAGTTTATTCTCCAGCAACTGGCCGCCGATAAGCTGGAGCTGGGCGAGGACAAGCGCCCGCTGGCAGCACTCGGCTTCCTGACGCTGGGCCGGACCTTTGGCGGCCAGATTCACGAACGGATGGATGATCGCATCGATGTGGTGACGCGGGGACTGCTGGCGCTCACGGTCAGTTGCGCGCGCTGTCACGATCATAAGTTCGATCCCATCCCCACGGCAGACTACTACTCGCTCTATGGTATTTTTCGCAGCTCCAGAGAACCTGCGGAACTGCCACTCATCGGCGAGCCTGATACAAGCGCGCCCGCTTATCAGGAGTACCTTCAGGGACTGGCCGAGCTCGAGGCGGCGCTGGCGCGGGATGAAGCGGCGGCGGTCAACAACCCGGATTTAGAGGACAACCTCGCACAACGCCGCAAAGCGGTTGAGAAGTTCAAGAATACCCATCCGGGCCGTCCCGATCGGGCAATGGCCTTGGAAGATGCGCCGGAGTTATTTGATCCTGCTGTCTTTCTGCGGGGCGATCCCAATCGCCCTGGCGACGCGGTGCCCCGGCGCTTCCTGGCGGTGCTCGAAGGGGGTGAGCGGAGGGCCTATGCCGCCGACAGCGGTCGCCTGGAATTGGCGCGGGCCATTGCAAGCCGGGAGAATCCGCTGACGGCCCGTGTGTTTGCCAACCGGGTCTGGATGCACCTCTTTGACTCGCCGCTGGCGGGCACGCCGAGCGATTTCGGCCTTCAAGGCGAAGCGCCGACCCATCCCGAACTTCTGGATTATCTTGCCTGGGACTTCATGGAACATGGCTGGTCCATGAAGCACCTGATTCGATCCATCATGCTCTCCAGCACCTATCGGCAGTCGAGCGACGTGTACGAAGGCGGGCTCGCTCTGGATCCCGAAAACAAGCTCCTGTGGCGACAGAACCGGCGTCGTCTTGGCTTCGAAGCGATGCGGGATCACCTTCTGGCAGCATCGGGCAATCTCGATCTGCGCATGGGGGGAATCGCGACGAATATCACGCGGCCCCCGTACAGCGATCGGCGTACGGTCTACGCGGAGGTCGATCGCGAAGCGCTCCCGGCGATGTTCCGCATCTTCGATTTCGCCACGCCCACGACTCACACACCGGCGCGCTTCGAAACGACCGTGCCCCAGCAGGCCCTGTATCTTATGAACAATCCCTTCGTGGCGGAACAGGCCCGGCATGCGACGGCACGTCCTGAAGTGATCGGGCAGGAAACGCCCCCGGAGCGGGTGCGGGCCCTGTATCACGCCCTGTTGAATCGCGACCCCCTACCTCGTGAGATCGAGCTCGGCGTGCAGTTCGTCGCGGGGCAGGATGTGGCGGAAGCGCATGTGCCCCAGCGCGAAGCGCCCCGGTGGCTCTACGGCTATGGCACCCTGGACGAAAGCACGGGCCGCGTGACAACGTTCACGGAGTTGCCCCACTGGACGGGGGAGGCCTTCCAGGGCGACGCGAAACTTCCCGGCGCGACCCTGGGCTGGACAATGCTGAACCGGCTCGGCGGACGTCCGGGCGACCCGCAGCACGCAGTCATCCGCCGGTGGATTTCACCGGTGGATTCCAAGGTGGCCGTGGTGGGAGAACTCTATCACTACTCCTCCGCCGGTGACGGCGTGAAAGGCTATATCATCTCCAGTCGCAATGGCGTATTGTGGCAGGGCGATGTACAGGATGGGATGCTGCCCACCGTGGCCGACGAGAGCGAGATCCGCGCGGGCGACACGATTGACCTCGTAGTCGAGTGCAAGGAGAACGAACAGGAGGACCTGTTCCGATGGCATCCGAGGATCTATTTGACCGGGGACAATGCGAGCCAGTTCGCGCGGCAGGACTGGATCTCCCGATTTGATTTCGAGGGTCCGCCCCCCGCGCCGCCAGTACCGCTGGCACCCTGGGAGCAGTACGCCCAGGTGCTCTTGATGAGCAATGAGTTTATTTTTGTCGATTGATGGGCAACAGGAGTCTGCGATGCATCCGGAACGAACCGTGAATGACTTCATTCTGAGCCGCCGGGATTTCCTGCGCCGGACCGGCATGGGCTTTGGCGCGCTGGGTCTGGCCACGCTGGCAGGGCCCGGCGCTACACCTGCGACCGCCGCCTCCGGAGTTCCAACACGGCGGCCCCACTTCGCGCCCCGCGCCAAACGGGTTGTTCATATCTTCCTGAACGGCGGCATGTCCCATGTGGACACCTTCGACCCGAAGCCCATGCTGGCAAAATACGACGGCACGAAGTTGCCGATGGAAGACATCATGACGGAGCGTCCTACGGGCGGCGCGTACGCCTCGGAGTTCACGTTCCAGCAGTACGGCCAGAGCGGCATCCCGGTCAGCAATCTCTTTCCGAATCTGGCGAAATGTGTGGACGACTTGTGTATCATTCGATCCATGCACACGGACAATCCTGTCCACGGGCCCTCGCTCCTGATGATGAACTGTGGCGATGGACGTCTCCCCCGCCCCAGTGTGGGATCGTGGGTGACGTATGGGCTGGGGACGGAGAATGCGAACCTGCCGGGCTTCATCTCCATGTGCCCAGGGGGCTACCCCACGGCCGAAGCGCAGAACTGGCAGTCGGGTTTTTTACCCGGCAATTTTCAGGGCAATTACATCGACTCCAAGCACACCGATGTGGAGAAACTGGTCGAGAACATCAAGAACCATTTCGCCACGTCGCGCGGGCAACGTCGGCAGCTCGATCTGCTGAGCGAGCTTAACGACATGCACCGCAGCACGCGGGAGCAGGACGCCGCCATCGAAGCACGTATTCAGTCCTTTGAGTTGGCCTATCGCATGCAGATTGACGCCACGGACGCCTTTGATCTGAGCCAGGAGCCGGAGTATCTCCGCACGCTGTATGGAAACACGGAGCAGTCCCGCCAATTACTCATCACGCGGCGTCTGCTTGAACGGGGCGTCCGCTTCGTGCAGCTTTTTCACGGCCCCGGTCAGCCCTGGGACAGTCACGATGACATTGTGGTCGCCCACAAACGCCTTGCGGGTCAGTGCGATCAGGGCATGGCGGCCTTTCTCTTGGACTTGAAACAGCGGGGCATGCTCGAAGACACGCTGGTCCTTTGTGTGGGCGAATTCGGCCGCACGCCCACCGTGGAAGTGCAGCAGGAGGGCATCAACATCGGGAAGCCCAAGGGCCGTGATCACAACCACTACGGGTTTACCGCATGGATGGCTGGCGGCGGCGTCAAGGGCGGTTATATCCACGGCGCCACGGACGAGTTTGGCTTCAAGGCGGTGGAGAAGCCGGTCCACGTTCATGACCTGCACGCCACATTGCTCCACTTGATGGGATTTGACCACGAAGCCCTGACCTATCGCTATGCGGGCCGGGATTTCCGGCTCACCGATGTTCATGGCAACGTGGTGCATGACATCATCGCGTAGGGACGTCAGACGGGCGGACCGAAACTCCGTTGTGGGGGTTGCGCGCCGGGTTTCAAGGGAAGAAACATTACTCGCTCCCGGACCACGCGGCCATCGCCCGCAATGTTGTCGGTGTCGCCGACGTACAAGAAGCCAACCTTTTGGTAGAGCGCGAAGGCCCGATCGTTTTCCGGCAGTGTGGTGAGTTCGATGCCCGCGCAACCCGCCGCCTTCGCTTCCTCGATCAGGTGCGCCATGAGACGCCTGCCGAGCCCCCGCCCCTGCCAGGCGTCGATCAGTCCAATGCCCAGGACGGGTACGGAATCCGCAATATCCCAAAGGAAGCAGTAGCCGACGGGGCAATCGCCCGCCATCGCCAGAAAGGCCCGATCAATGCCCTGTGTTGCCCGCGCGATCATTCGGTTCAGCGTGGCGTCGTCGTAGGCATGGGGAAGAA
>JBIJDL010000329.1:0-7256 GCA_044344195.1 Candidatus Hydrogenedentales bacterium | reverse complement strand
ATGATGAAGGGACCGAATATCGAGGCGACTCGGGAATTGGCACTGGCCATTTCTATTCCGGTAACCATTTCCGGGGGGATGTCCAGCCTCGATGATGTCAGGGCGGTTCGCCCCCTGGAAGCCGACGGCATTGATGAAGTCATCATCGGCCGGGCGCTCTACCTGGAAAAGTTCAGCGTCCAGGAAGCGGTGGCCACCGCAGCCGCCTGAGTTCAGTTTGATACGTTTTAAGAACGGCTTCAGCCCTCCCGCTGGAGCCGTTTCTCTTTTGGGGCAGCATCCACTTGTAACGCCCTCCGCCGAGTCGTAGACTGTAGGTACAACCACGTCGCGCGGCGGCTTTCTCGAATGCAATCGTAGTGACGGAATCCACGCAGCCAGGCGCAGTGTTACTCTCCCGCATTGGCGCACTGACTATCGGAAGGATTGAAGGATGAAGACCATACTGGTGGCCATTGATTTTTCAGACATCACCAAAGGTCTGGTGGAAATTGCCCGGAACATGGCCCTGGCGCACGGGGCATCGCTCCATCTGCTTCACGTCGAGCCGCCGGAACCCGACTTTGTGGGCTATGAGGCTGGGCCGCAGCATGTTCGCGATCAAGTAGCCCAGGATGCCGTTCACCATTTCAAGGAGGAGAACGCCCTTCGTGAGCAACTTCGAAGCGAGGGCATCGACGCCCACAGCCTTGTTATCCAGGGACCGGTCGTGGAGAAGTTGCTGGAGCAAGCCGACAAGCTGTCCGCCGACCTCATCATTGTGGGTTCCCACGGTCATGGGGCGGTGTATCACCTGCTGGTAGGCAGCGTAAGTGAGGGCTTGTTGATGCGCGCCAATTGTCCCGTTCTGGTGGTACCCGTACGACAAAAGTAGGGGAATATCTGCTGCGGATTGGTCGCGGCGTCTCTTTGTATTATATCGCCTATACAACAGGATAGAGATCAAAACGCAACCATCGTTATTCCAGGAATAAGCCATGAAACCACCATTTGCCAGGAAACTTGCTACGCTTTCCCTTCTTCTTTTCGTGGCCAGTGGTTGCGTCACGTCCGGGGGGTCCCACGCTTCCCTTGCCGCAGGGAAGACTGCGCCCGATTTAAAGCCGGAGCAGATGCTCGTGCTTGCGGCGGACAATACTCCGATCGCTTGGGAGAGTGTGGTGGAGCAAGCGGGTGCGGCCGACATAGTGGTGCTGGCGGAACAGCACGATGATTTGCTGGCCCACCGCTTCCAAGCGGCCCTTACCGAGGCGCTCGCGGCCCGGGGCCCGGTGGCCGTGTGCATGGAAATGTTCGAGCGGGACGAGCAGGCGCTGGTGGATGCCTACCTGGCGGGCGGTATTTCCCAGAGGACCCTGGTGGACATTACCGAGTCGAGAGATTGGGGGGCGAAGGGTAAGTGGGACGAGTTTTATCAGCCGATTGTGGATGCGGCGAAAGAGAAGGAATCTCCGGTAATCGCGGCGAATGCCCCTCGTCGTTTTACGCGTCTCGGGCGCCTGGAGAGCTTCGAGTCGCTTGCAACCTTCGCAGAGGCTTATCCGGATCAGTTCGTGGTGCCCGCGCCAATCGAGCAATCGGCCTACTATGAGCGATTCAAGGCGACGATGAGCCACCACAGCGCGCCGCCGTCCAAGGTGCAGGCGCACACCATGCCCACTTTGACCGAAGAGCAATTCGAGGGCATCTTCCGGGCACAGCAGGTGTGGGACGCGACCATGGCGGATTCCGTGGTCAAGGCCTGGCGCACTCATGGCAAGGCGATGCTCGTGGTGGGCCAGTTCCACACCGACCACGACGGCGGACTGCTCCTGCGGATGAAAGCGGCGGCGCCGGAGGCGAAGATTCTCACGATCAGCCTGGACAAGGCGGAGTCCAGCACCCTGCGTGAGGAGGACCAGGGCCGGGCGGATTTGGTGGTGTACCGGCCTGCGTCGGGCAAGTAGTGGACGCTTGCCAGGGCACGCAGGCATCTCGATCACTTTTTCGTTGACGGATCGGCCCGTTCAGGCGTAATGGTAGTAGATGGCCGTTCCTACAACGCGGCCCCTAGCGACTGCGCGAGGGATGCTTCGACTGCGACCGCGGGGGGACTCCCTCATTACTTGAACGAGGGCGAATCATGTTTACGAAGAGTCGGGGTTTGGACTATTGGCGCGGGTTGGCCGCAACGGCGGCAATTGTTCTTAGCGTCGGAGGGGTGGCGGAGGAAATGGCGCGCATTGAGGGGGTCAACTACATCAAGGGAAAGCCCGGACCCGGCGAACTCACGTTGAACTATCAGCGCGCCCCCGAACTTGAGCGCAAGGGCGTGCAGGTAAAGGCCGACGGTGAGGGCAGGTTCGTGTTTGAGTCGGTGCATCCGGGCGAGGTCATGGTGGGGCGTTTTGTCGAGGTTGTACAGACGAAGGGTAAGGCGACGTTTCCCAAGTGGACGATCAGCCATACCTGCACGGTGTTTACCCGGTCGGGCGAGACGGCTCATGTGGAAATCGGGAAACCGGGTTCGACCCTGGCCGGCCAGTTGGTGCAGCCCGAGGATGCCAAGATAGAAATTGGCTGGCAGGCCGGAGGGGATCGGCGGCTGAGCAGCACGTCGGATACGCGCGCGCCCGAGGGCCTGAGCGAGGCGGAGCAGCAGGATTGGTGGAAGGAATACCAAGTGTCCGACGTGGCGAAGAAAGAACGCGGCAAGTGGCATGTGTACGTCGTCAATGTGGAGGCCGACGGACGCTTTCATGTGGCGGATGTCGAACCGGGGAACTACGATCTCTTCATCACGGTCGATGACGCAAACAAGCGCTCGGGCGGACTGGGCGTGGGCCATGTGAGCCGGGTTGTAAACATTCCCGAAGGGAAGGATGTCGACCTGGGCGCGGTGACGATAGAACTGTACGAGCAGCGTGTCGAGAAAGCTACTGGGACCCAGAGAAAGGCGGAGTAGGGGAGAGTGGTCTTAGCTCTATCGAATCGCGTGGCACGACTGGAAGGGCCTTGGATTCACTGTGTTCCCTGCCGCATTTCCCCGTGCATGGCCACAACGGCGTCGCGCACGGTTTCGGCCAGGACTTTGCGATCACCTTCCGCCTTGATTGGCGTGCCGAATCGGACGGTGGCGTGGACGCCGTTGAAGCCGAGAAAGCGCATGACATGGGGTCCCATGGGTGTGCCGCGCCAGTAGGCGATGTCCTGGGTGACGTCGATGGCGGGATCGTCCGCGCGCCACTTGATGCACACAGGAACGATATCCACGCCGCCGTCCAGCGCGGGCTGGAGCAGGGGGCCGCGGAAGGGAAGGATCACGTCGCCGCCGCCTGTCGTGCCTTCGAGGAAGACGCAGACGTTGTACCCATCCTGTATGCGCCGTGCGATGCTCTCGTTGGTCGCGGAAAGGCAGCGGATATTGTCGCGGTCCACTGTGAGGTTGCGCGAGAAGCGAAAGAGGCGGTTGAAGAGGGGCCACTTGAGCACGTCGGCTTTGGATACATACCACATGCGTGTGGCGGTGCTCAGGGCGCAGATGTCGGCATAGGTAATGTGGTTCGGCGCGATGAAAGAGCCCTTTTCGGGCGGCGTGCCCTCCACGGTTACGGAGTGAATCCCCGCCGCGCGCCCCATGGTCGTGAGCCAGTCCTGGGTGCCCTGGTAGAGCAGGCGTACTCGGTCCGCTTCGCTGCGGAAGCGGAACTGGCCAAGATAGTAGGGCGGCACGACCCGGGCCGTTGCCAGCAGCATGTTGGTCATGCGCAGGGCGGTACGCAGGCGGCTGGAACGGGCACGGGGCACCGTTTTTTCTTCCTCTTGGATTTCTGCAGTCACTTCCTAAGTTCCCAGTTGCCTTGACCACGGCCCCCAAGTATAGCGCAGCAACGAGCCATGGTTGAAATAGCCTAAAGTTCAATCGGGTCTGTGCGGACGCGCCTTAAGCCACTTCGCCAGGCGTCGCATGCCTTCGTCCATATTCACAGAGGGCCGGTAGCCCAGATCACGCTTCGCGCCAGAAATATTGAACCAGTGGGCGGTCGCGAGCTGGCGTGCGACGAAGCGGGTCATGATGGGCTCTTCCTTCTTCCGCAGGGCACCGTAGACCTTTTCCAGCGTTGCGCCGGCGAAGTAGGCCACGACCGGAGGAACGCTTCGGGAGACGGGGGGGAGGCCGCCCGCTTCCAGAATGCGATTGAGGAGCGTCCCCATGGGGATGGGTTCGTCGTTGGAAATATAGTAGGCCTTGCCGGCACAGGTGGCCTCGGGCGTCAGGACATCCAGCGCGCAAAGATGGGCCTCGGCCGCGTTGTCGATGTAGGTCGCGTCGACGCGATTTTTTCCATTGCCCACGAGCTTGAGCTTGCCCGCTTTCGCGCGCGCGATGACGCGAGGCACGAGGTGGTGATCGCCGGGGCCCCAGATGAGGTGGGGTCGCAACGCCACGGTGCTGAGCGTGCCGCCGTTCGCCGCGAGGACATCGCGCTCGGCCAGGGCCTTCGTCGCCGCATAGTGGCAGAGGAAGTTTTCAGCGTAGGGCATGGACTCGTCCACACCGTCTTCGTCCTCACCGGCAAAGGTGACGCTCGGCGTGCTGGTGTAGACAAGCTTCGGCACGGCATGGGCCTTGCACGCGAGAATGACATTGCGCGTGCCCGTCACGTTGGCATCGAAGTAGTCTTGAAAATCGCCCCAGACGCCCGCTTTGGCCGCGGTGTGGATCACCGCGTCGCAGCCCGCCGTGGCGGCGGTCACGGCGTCCGCATCCGAGAGATCCGCCTGGATGCACTCCACGCCCTTGCTCTCCAGCGCCGGATACTTTCCACGGGAAATACTCCGCACTTCGATACCCCGCACCAACAACTGATCGATGATTGCGCCGCCGAGAAAGCCGCCGCCGCCCGTTACCAATACCTTCATCAAAACTTTTCCTTGGCCCACTCGGCCAGTGCCTCTCGGAAGATCTTCGCATTGTGGCGCACGTCCACCGGAAAGCTGGGGTGAAACAGAAAATTGTGAATGGAGCGCGTAATTTCGTGCTTGCCGCCGATCTCCTTGAGCGCCGCGAGCAGGGCTTCGTCGTCCAGGCCAACCGTATTGCTGGCCTTCTCCACGCAGAGCACGGGGATGGTGATGCCGCTTTTCACTACACCAACGAGGGCGGTGCGCTTCACCGCCGGATGGGTGTTGAAGATGCGTTCCACGGGAATCGTGAACAGGGTGCCCTCCGGCGTCACCACGCGGTGGGCCTTGCGCCCGCACATCCACAGGCGGCCTTTTTCGTCGAAGTAGCCCACATCGCCCATGCGGTGATAGATGATGCCCAGCTCGGGATGCTTGATCTTGGCCTGGTTGGTCGATTCGGGCCGGTTGAAGTACGCCTTGGTGACGACCGGACCCGTGACGGTGATCTCGCCGATCTCGCCCTGGGCGCAGTGGAGTTTGTCGGACCAGTGCTGGATGGGCTCGTCCGTGATCTGGATGATGGACACCTCCACGCCGCGCACCGAGCGGCCCACACAGACGCCCGCGCCGTTGTCGGTAGCCTCCACCGTCTCGCTGAGCAGTTCCTTGGTGCCGATGTAGGTCACGGGGAGCGCTTCGGTGGCGCCGTAGGACGGGAAGATCTCCACGCCATCCGCCAGCAGCTTGCAGAAGCGCGCGAGCGACGGATTGGTCGCCGGCGCGCCTGCGGAGATCACCCGCTTCAGACTGGGCAATAGAACGCCGTTCGCAATGCCGTGCTGGCCCACGAGCTCGATGAGCGCGGGGGAGGCGAAGAGGTTCGTGGCCTGGTGATCGTGGATCGCATCGATGATGTGCTGCGGATTCGAAGCGGCGGGTTGGCTCGCGTCCATATCGGGAATGATGGCGGCCATACCCAGGGGTGGGCCGAAGAGGGCGAAGAGGGGAAAGGTGGCCAGGTCCTTCTCGCCGGGGGTGATACCATAGTTCTCCCGCAAGATTTCCACCTGCGCGTTGAAGACTTCATGGGTGTATACCGCTCCCTTGGGCACGCCCGTGCTGCCGCTGGTGAAGAGTATGGCCGCCGTCTCGTCGGGCTTTGGCTCCACCGGGGCGAAGGGCTTGCTGTCTTTCAGGGTGATGCCGTCCAAGGTGTAGCCGCCCCAGGTAAGCTTGCGGCCCACGGTGACGAGGGTCTTGATGGTCGGTCGGCCCCAGCCGAGCAACTGCCGCGCCGCGTGGGCCTTCGGAATGCCTATGAAAGCCGCAGGCTCAGCCTCGGCGAGACAGGTCTTCAGATTCTTCATGCCCATGCCAGGATCGACCAGCACAGGAACCGCGCCGACTTTGAACAGGGCAAAGGTCAGCGCGAAAAACTCAAGACTCGGCTTCACCATGAGCACGGTCCGCACCCCGCGCGAAATACCGATGCGGTCCAAGCCGTGAGCGATGCGATCGCTCTGGTCGTCGAGCTGCTTCAGCGTATAGGACGCGTACTTGTGCCTTCCCGTGCTCCCGCCGGGAAGCTGGACACTCACGGCGAGGTGATCGGGATGCAGCGCGGCCATGCGCGGAAGATGCGCGGCGATGTTGCCGGACAGGCTTAGTGATTCGGTGGTCATGGTCTATTCCTCATGCGTTGCCCCGGACTGTGCCCGCTGAACTCCCTCATGATACCTCAAAGTGGCAGGTTCTATTCGAGGTTGCTTCCGGCTTTCCTATTTGATCGCTTTCGATTGAGTACCACATAATAGTCGGAGACGCGAGCGTGAAGAAAGGTGGAACCATGGAATGGAATGTTCTGAATCGATCTGAATTTTCCGTATGCGACTTGGGGGATGAGGGAAACGATCTTCAGTATTGGCTGAGTAGACCGCCGGAAGAGCGGCTCGCTGCGGTAGAGTTTTTGAGGCAGATGATGTATGGTTACGATTCCGTTACCGCAAGAGTGGAAAGAATTCTTGAGGTTGATGATCTCAAATGAAGTCCGCTACATGCTCGTCGGTGGCATCGCTGTGGGCTACTACGGATATCCGCGTGCGACGGGCGATATCGACCTCTGGGTGGATAACTCCCCGGAGAACGCGAAAGCGGTTGCGAGGGTACTGACTGAATTTGGGATCGAGTTCTCCGAGAGTTTTTACAGTGTGTTTGAGATTCGGGGCAAGGTATTTCGGCTGGGCCACCCTCCATTGCGAATCGAGATTCTGACAGGTATTACGGGCGCAGATTTTGGTGACTGCTACCCCCGCAGGGAGCAGGCCCATTTCGACGATCTCATACTCGATATCATCCACCTGGATGACCTC
>JBIJDL010000330.1:0-7256 GCA_044344195.1 Candidatus Hydrogenedentales bacterium | reverse complement strand
ACGTGGTCAGTGGCTGGCGCGCCCGGCGGCAGGACAAATTCTTCTCGCGCCGCCTGCCGAGCCTGGTGGCCAACTGGCTCATATCCCGGATCACGGGGGTGAAGCTGCATGACTACGGCTGCTCCCTGAAAGCCTACCACCGCGATCTCGCGGAGCACATGCATCTCTACGGAGAGATGCACCGCTTCCTGCCCGTCCTGGCGAGCTGGGCCGGGGCGAGTGTTGTGGAGATTCCGGTGAACCACCGGCCCCGCAGCTTTGGTCGCTCGAAATACGGCATCGACCGCACGCTTCGCGTGGTGCTTGACCTCATTACGATTAAGTTCCTCATGTCTTACCGGACCAAGCCCATGCAGGTCTTCGGCAAATGGGGGCTCTATGCGATGGTCATGGGCTTTACCGCGGGTATCGTCACGCTCGCGGAAAAGCTTGCCTACGGACAGGATGTTACCGACAACGCCTGGCTCTATATTTGCATTCTCTTCGGCCTTGGCGGGCTCCAGCTAATCGGCATGGGCCTCCTCGGCGAGTTGAGCGTCCGTACCTATTACGAGAGCCAGAACAAGACCATCTATACCGTGCGCGAAATCGTCGGCGAGGACTGAGCCCGTGCGCGTGCTCATGCTCAACTACGAGTTTCCCCCGCTGGGCGGCGGCGCGGCCCAGGCCAACCGCAATATCCTCCGGGCGATGGCGGGCCAGGCGGGCTTGGAAATTGATCTGATCACGTCGTGCGTGGGCGAAGGCCGACAGGAGAAAATCGCGCCGGGGCAGACCATTCACTTCGTGGACATTGGCAAGCACGGAGGCCTTCACTACCAGACGAATCGCGATCTGCTGATCTATACACTGAGGGCCTACCGTTGTGCGCGCGCGCTGACAAAGCAGCATCGCTACGACCTGTGCCACGCTTTCTTCGGAATCCCCTGCGGCGTCATGGCGTGGCGGCTGGGCCTGCCCTATATCGTTTCGCTGCGCGGCTCGGATGTGCCCTATTACAACGCTCGCTTTCGCATGCTGGACACGATTTTATTTAAACGGCTCAGTGCCCACGTGTGGAGCAGGGCGTCCTCCGTCGTGGCGAATTCCGAGGGTCTGCGCGACTTGGCCCTGAAGTCCGCACCGGGCCAGATCATCGACGTGATCCCCAATGGCGTGGATACGACGACCTTCAGGCCGGGCGAGCCGCTGGACCCCAACGGCGGACTGCGGACACTCACCGTGGCCCGCCTGATCCAGCGCAAGGGCATCGAGCACCTCATTGATGCCATGGCGCAACTCGGCGACGACCGCGCGACCCTCACCATCGTGGGCGAGGGCAACCAGCGCGAAGCCCTGGCGGCGCGCGCGGCGGACCTCGGTGATCGCGTGCGCTTTCTGGGGGCGGTCCCCCACGAGCAATTGCCGTCGGTCTATCGCACCCACGATGTTTTCGTGCTCCCCTCATTGAACGAAGGGATGAGCAATACCGTGCTGGAGGCCATGGCATCGGGGCTGCCCATTCTCATGACGCGAACCGGCGGCGCGCGGGAGCTGATCGAGCCCGGAGTCAATGGCGATTTCATCGAGCCGGACGGCGCGGATATTGCGCGGGCCCTGAATGCCTACCTGCAACGGCCAGCGTTGATCCGCAGCCACGGCGCACATTCCCGCGCGAAGGCTGAGGCCCGGGGCTGGGACGACGTTGCGGCTGCCTATCTCGCCCATTATCGAGCCGCCGTCGGGTCGGGTGCCTGAAATGAGACGTCGCCTGCGCGTGGTCCACGTGGTGGACAGCATGAAACTGGGGGGCGTGCAGACCCTGCTTCTTTCCGTGCTCCCTCGGCTTGCGGATCTGGACATCGACTGCACACTGGCGGTGCTTCACGGGCCGGGACCCTTTTCCAATGCTTTTTCGGAGCGTGGTATTTCGCCAGTCCATCTCGCGGCTTCGCGATGGGATCCGCGCATCCCCTTGAAACTGCGCGGTCTGCTTCGCGCCGAAGCGCCGGATATCGTCCACGCCCACGGCGCGCCGTCGTGCCTGTTTTCGGAGAGGGCGCGGCCCGCGCGGTTGGTGGAGCATCTTCACCATATTCGCGGCGGCGGTGGCCTGAGGCAACGCGTGATGGAGCGCTTTCTCTATCGCAAGTGTCATGTGCTGCTGGCGTGCTCCCGGGCCGTGGCCAGAAGTGTGTCCACGCCGGTGGAAACGAGAATTCTGTACAACGGCATCGACTCGTCACGATTTCGCCCGCCCGACGCGGCGGAGCGTGCGGAGTCCCGGAAGTTTTTCGGCATCGCTTCGGACGACTTCGTGCTGGGCATGACGGGCCGCATCACGGTAAACAAAGGCCAGCGCAGGGTGTGCGAAGCCCTCCAGACCTGTCGCGATCGGTATCCCCAGTTGCGCCTCCTCCTCGCGGGAAGCGGGCCGGAGGAAGCTACGCTGAAAGCGTGGTGCGTCGAACATGGTTTGAATGATCGCGTGTACTTCGCGGGCTTCCAGGAGGACGTTCTCCCCGTGCTCCATGCCCTCGACGCGTACGTCATGGCATCGGAGGCCGAGGGCTTTCCGGTGGCCCTGCTGGAGGCTATGGGCACCGGTCTGCCCTGCCTCGTCTCGGATTTTTCCGCCGCGCGGGAAATCGTCGTGGACGGAGAAAATGGACTCATGTTTCAGCGCGGCGACACCCGCCATCTGGTCGAGGCCATCGCCGACTGTGTAGAATCGCCCCATAAACGCCTGGAGTGGGGCGCGGTCGCACGGGAAACTGTCGTGCAGGGGTTTACCCTCGACCAGACCGTTGCGCTGTTTGCCGCCACCTACCATTCGCTGATTTGAAGCGGACACGGGAGAAGCCATGTATCGGATCATGAGGAAAACCCTGCACATGCTGCGCACACCCGAGCGGCTGGAGATCCAGGCGCGTGTAGCGGCCGCCTATGCGCGCGCGGCGGCCACGGCGGCGACGCGCGACGTGGACCCGACGCGGCCCCTGTCGTGGGAATTCTCCGGATTCAGCCAGCACGGGGAAGATGGCATTATCGATTATCTCTGCTCCCGGATGCTGGAACGAAATCGTTTCTTTGTCGAAATTGGTTCGGCGGATGGTCTGCAGAATTGTTCCGCCTGGCTGGCCTTCGCGCGGCGCTATGGCGGGGTGATGGTGGAGGGTGACCCGCGCCTGTCAGCGCGCTGCAAGCGGGTGCTTCGGGAAATGAGCTGCCACAATGTCTCCGCCGTGCGGGAGCTGGTGGATCGGGACAATGTCGAGAAGCTGATGAAGCGCTGCCCCTATCGCGATCCCGATGTGTTGATACTTGATATCGACGGCATCGACTACTACGTGCTGGAGGCAGTGTTGTCACTCGGCTTCACTCCAGGCATTGTCGTGGTGGAGTACAACAGCGCCTTTGGCCCCGACCGGGCGATCACGGTGCCCTATGATGCCCGCTTCTCCCGGAAGTCGGCCCACCCGACGCGACTATACTACGGCGCTTCTCTCGGGGCCTGGCATGCGCTCCTCGGAGGTCGAGGCTATCGCTTCGTCACGGTCGATTCCAACGGTGTCAATGCATTCTTCGTTCGTCCGGACTGCTTCCCCGAGGGTTTTGCAGATAGTCTGGATGGACTCGCGTTCCAGGACAATTTGAGTGACCGGAATGGCGCAACCGAAGATGTTCGCCGCGCGGGGGATTGGTGTGCGTCTCTGCGGGACTGGAAAAGCCAGTTTGAGTTGATTCGGGACTTAGAAATTGTGGATGTTTCCCAGGGCGGCGCGCCGTGAATCCGCCCCTGCGCGTGTTGCTCGTTCCCGATGTGCCCTATTGGATTTGCGGCACCATCGCCCGAGCTATAGCGACGCACACCCCCGGCATCGAAGCCACCATCTGTTCGGGTCCCGTACTCCGTGCCCTGCCGAGGCTGGAAAACTGTACAGGACATTTTGATGTGGTGCACTTTCTTACGCCGCAGGACGCCAACAAGACCATCGATGCCTTTCGCGGGCGCATCGCCACGGTGGCCACGATTCACCACGTGCAGGGTGAATCGACCACCAACAGCGTTGAGCGCGCCGACGCCGTGATGACCGCCTCGCGCCAGTGGTATAGCCGCCTGCGCGTACTGGGCGTGGCGGAGGCGAAACTCGCCATCGTTCCCTATGGCATCGATCCAGCAATATTTCATCCACCCATTGCCGAGGAGAAGCGGACGGTGCGCGAAGGACTGGGGCTGGCACCCGATCGTTTCACTGTTGGCTTTGTGGGAAAGCGTTCAAGCGACGCGGGTGGCCGCAAGGGCACTGACACCTTTGCAGAGGGCATACGGGTGTTACTCGGACAGGGGCACGCCCCGCAGGTGCTGATTATCGGTCCGGGCTGGGCGGAGTTCGTCGCGTCCTTGTCAGCTTCGGGCGTGGCCTGCCTGTGGAAGCCCTTCGTCGAGGGTGAGGCGGAGTTCGCGACCCTCTATCACGCCATGGACGCCTACTGGTGCACCTCCACCATCGAAGGCGGGCCGGTGCCCGTGTTGGAGTCCATGGCCTCCGGCGTATGCTGCCTTGCGACCGAAGTGGGGATGGTTCCCGAAGTGATCCAGGAGGGCGAAAACGGTTTCCTGATGCACTTCGACGATGCCCCTGCCTTCGCGGAACGTACGGCAGCCTTGATGGGCGATCCGGCGCGCTGCGCGTCTATCGCGCGCGAGGCGGCGGCTACGATAGGCGATGGCTATCGCTGGGAGCAGTCCGCTCTTCACGCCACGAATCTGTATGCGACCGCTCTCAAGAACTTTTCCACACGGATCGACCGCGTAGCACCGAGCACTTCGCTCAGGCCCTGGCCCGAGGCCTGGATCGCGGCGGAGGAGCGGCGCATGTCCGAGAACTTCATCCGCGACGCCAACCATCCACCCGGTGCGACCGGACGCCTCTGGCGACAGATCCGCAACAGCCGCTGGGTCCGCAATTGGGCCGCGCGCATGAGCCTGCGTTGAGCGACACTCCCCTGTGGCAAATTGTTTTGCCCACCCGCGCCCCGTAGAATACGCGCCGAAGCCACCACCTTGAGCCAACCATGTCCCCTGATTCAATCACATCGCCCACGGTCTCTATTGTTATCGGGGCCCACAACGCCGCCACCACCCTGTCCGCCACGCTGAACAGCGTGCTGGCCCAGTCCATGGCGGATTGGGAATGTATCGTGGTGGATGACGGGTCGGTGGATGACACGGCTGCGCAGATCCACGACTATGCCGCGCGAGACCCGCGCGTGCGTTATATTGCGCTGGACGTCAATGTTGGATTGACCCGCGCGCTGGTGCGGGGGGTGGACGAAGCGCGGGGCCTCTGGCTTGCCCGCATTGATGCGGGCGATGCCTGGCATCCCGAGAAGCTGGGTCATCAACTCGCATTCTCCGCGAAGCATGCGGACACGGGGCTGATCGGGTGCTGGAGCGAGGACACCAACCGCCAGACCGGCGCCGTCGTGCTGAAGCGGAAACCTATCGAGCACGAGGCGATCATGGCTTCACTTCCGCGCTTATGTCCTTTCATCCATTCGACGATTCTGGCCCGATTGGATCTCGTTCGTGCCTGTGGCAACTACGATCCGGCCTTTCACTACGCCCAGGACTACGATCTCTACTTTCGCCTGCTCAAGTGTACCCGCGGCCACAACCTGCCGGAGCCCCTTTGTCAGCGAAGCACCCACGAGGCTTCGGCCATTTCCTATACGAGCTGGAAACCCCAACTGCGCTGCAGCCTGGCGATACGCTGGAAGTACCACCGCCTCTACCGGCGTCCGTGGCATGAGCTCGCCCACTTACTGCCCGATGCGCTGCGCCTGTTCGTGCCCGCATCGTTCAAGGGACTCAAGCAGCGTCTCGAGAGCCCACGACATGCGCGCTAAGCTTCACCGCATCTGGTCCCACGGTGACGTGCGTTTCTTCGTGAGCGGTGCGCCGTGGAAATTGATGCAGACCGGTGCGCAGCTCGTATCGAGCGTCGTGCTCACGTGGTACCTCGCCAACTTTACCGGGGGCAACCTCTTCGCGGGCTATATCTACGCCATCTCGCTGATGGAGCTCTTTGCGGTCTTTTCCTACATGGGAATTGGCGACAGCATATCCCGCTCTGTGGCCCGTGGCTATGCGTACTCCTTCATCGTGGGGACCCGGCGCTCGGCGCTCGTGTCGCTCAGCGGTGCCGTCCTCCTCGCGGGGTTGGCTGTGTGGAACTGGGGCGTGCTGGGGAATCGGGAGACGGCGATCAGTGTGGCCCTGTGCGCCCTCTTCTTTCCCCTCTATCGGCCGCTGTTGAACTACACGGCCTACCTCAACGGCAAACAGGAATTCGCGCGGGAGAGCGCCTGGACCACCTTGCTGTTCACCGGGCGCGTCTTCGCGGTAGTTGGCGCGGCCTTGTGGCGACCCGACGATGCGTGGGTGGCTATCGCAGCCTGTTTTGGTTCTCACGTGCTGCTCGCGGGCTTCATCTGTTTCCATTGCGCGGGCACCATCACAGATCGGCGCATCGACCCCGATCTCTTTTCCTTTGCCACCTTTGTGACGCTGGTGAGCGGCGTGGTGATGGTGGAGAATCATTTCGACAAGGTGCTCGTGGGCAGTCTCGGTTCGGAGCGGCAATTGGAGATTCTCTACCTCGGCCTGCTGCCCTACACCAAGCTGCGCACCGTGCTGATCCCTGCTTTTGCGGTATTCACCGCGCGCTTCGCCAATGGCACCATGCAACTGACCGGGCGAAAGCTGCTCTATCTGCTCGGGGGCGGTGCCGCCTTCGCCGCGGCCTCCTTTGTGCTCAGCAGCCTGATTATCCAGTTCTTCTTTCCCAAATTTCCCGAGTCCATGGCCCTGGTGCAGCTTTGCTCACTGGTGCTCGTAGTAACCCCGGCGAATCTGACCTTCAATGTCTATTTCCGCGCCGTCGGCGATCGGGGCGGGATCATGGTACCCACCCTGATCTCGCGTGTGGCCAGTCTCGCCCTCGCAGTGCCGGCCTGGTATTGGGGCGGGCTCACGGGACTCGTCGCGATGAAGTTCGTGGAGCAGGGCGTGCTCTTTGTGCTGCATGTGCGCCGCTGGCGGAAGATGGATTGTGAATTATGAATTATGAGTTATGAATTGAGAATGGTTCTTATGGTTCTTATGGTTCTTATGGTTCTTATGGTTCTTATGGTTCTTATGGTTCTTATGGTTCTTATGGTTCTTATGGTTCTTATGGTTCTTATGGTTCTTATGGTTCTTATGGTTCTTA
>JBIJDL010000328.1:0-7259 GCA_044344195.1 Candidatus Hydrogenedentales bacterium | reverse complement strand
ACCGTAAAAAATCAACGCAGCCACCCCGCCGATGATATCACTAATATCGAAGTCTATGTTTTGCAATAGGTTAGGCAAAGTGGTGATCCGCCGAAAAGGCCGGGTTGGGGGCTTGGAAAGGATGGCAAAAAAGCCAGCGACCCTAGATCATGCCACGCCCCCCAACGGGATGCAAGGGAAACGAAGGCTGAAGGATGAAGGATGAAGTCTGAAAATGCAGAAGCCCCGTTCAGGCTCCAGCCTTCATCCTTCATCCTTCATCCTTCCGTCCTATTGACAAGCACCGCGCCCGGTTGTTATTATCACTCCCCGTGGGTGAGTGCTAACAAGCGCGCCGCCCTTTAACAATCTAAACACGCCCTCCCAAAAAGAGGGCCTACCCAAAGTGGCAAACAACGCCACCAACAGAATAAAAGGAGACAGACCATGAAAGTACGTCCGTTGGCAGACCGGATCCTGGTCAAGCGTGAAGAGCCCAGCGAAACCGTCCGCGGTGGCATCATCATCCCCGACACCGCCAAGGAAAAGCCCCAGGAAGCCAAAGTGGTTGCCGTAGGCCCCGGCAAGGTGGACGACGCGGGCAAGCGCACGCCCCTGGAACTTAAAAAGGGCGACCGCATCCTGGTGGGCAAGTATGCCGGCACCGAAGTGAAGATCGACGGTGTTGAGCACCTGATCATGCGCGAAGACGACGTCCTCGCCGTCATCGAGTAATCCCCCCGGTCTCGAAACCGTATAAACAAGAAAAGGATGTTGCATTATGGCAAAGCAACTTGAATTTGGCGAAGACGCGCGCCGCCGCATCTTGGCCGGTGTAACCAAGCTCAGCCGGGCCGTCAAAGCGACCCTGGGGCCCAAGGGCCGCAACGTGGTGCTCGACAAGAAATGGGGCTCCCCGACCGTCACGAAAGACGGCGTGAGCGTGGCCAAAGAAATCGAGCTCGAAGACAAATACGAAAACATGGGCGCCCAGATGGTGAAGGAAGTCGCTTCCAAGACTTCCGACGTGGCCGGCGACGGCACCACCACGGCGACCGTCCTCGCGGAAGCCATCTTCCGTGAAGGCCTGCGCAACGTGACTGCGGGTGCGAACCCGATGGAACTCAAGCGCGGCATCGACAAGGCCGTCGAAGCGATCGTTGCGAAGCTGCACACCATGAGCAAGCAGGTACGTAATGACAAGGACGTGATCAAGAGCGTCGCGTCGATCTCCGCCAACAGCGATATGGAAATCGGCAATATCATCGCCGACGCCATGGAAAAGGTCGGCAACGACGGCACCATCACGGTCGAAGAAGCGAAGAGCATCGAGACCACCCTGGAAGTCGTGGAAGGCATGCAGTTCGACAAGGGCTACCTGTCCCCCTACTTCGTGACCGACTCCGAGACGATGGAATGCGTGCTTGAAAACGCCTACATCCTCATCCACGAGAAGAAGGTCTCCAATCTGAAGGACCTCCTTCCTCTGCTTGAGCAAGTTGCCAAGGCCGGCAAGCCCCTCCTGATCATCGCCGAAGACGTCGAGGGTGAAGCCCTGGCGACCCTCGTCGTGAACAAGATACGCGGCACCTTCGTGGCCGCCGCCGTGAAGGCCCCCGGCTTCGGCGACCGCCGCAAGGCCATGCTCGAAGACATCGCCATCCTCACCGGTGGCCTGGCCTTCTCCGATGACCTTGGCCGCTCCCTCGAGAGCATCGGCCTGAGCGATCTCGGTCGCGCCAAGCGCGTCGTCATCGACAAGGACAGCACCACCATCGTGGAAGGTGCCGGTTCCAGCTCCGATATCATGGGCCGCATCAACCTGATCCGCCGCCAGATCGAAGGCACGACCTCCGATTATGATCGCGAGAAGCTTCAGGAACGCTTGGCCAAGCTGGCCGGTGGCGTAGCCGTCATCAATGTTGGCGCCGCGACCGAAATCGAAATGAAGGAAAAGAAGGCCCGCGTGGAAGACGCGCTGCACGCCACCCGTGCGGCCGTTGAAGAGGGCATCGTCCCCGGCGGCGGCGTCGCGCTGATCCGCTGTCAGGACGCCCTGGACGGTCTGAAGCTCCTCGGTGATGAAGCCGTCGGCGTTAGCATTGTCCGCCGCGCCATCGAAGAACCCCTCCGCCAGCTCGCCTACAACGCGGGCGACGAGGGCGCCACGGTCGTCCAGCACGTCCGCGCCAAGAAGGGTGCCGTGGGCTACAACGCCGCGACCGGCGAATACGAAGACCTGATGAAGGCCGGTGTAATCGATCCGACCAAGGTGACCCGTACCGCCCTGCAGAACGCCGCGAGCATCGCCGGCCTCCTGTTGACCACCGAAGTCCTCATCGCGGAGCTTCCCGATGACGCGCCCGCCGGTGGCGGTGGCGGTGGCCACGACATGATGTAAGCCGCTCCCACGAGCTGCTTTTTTTGAGTAAACTTCGCACCGCCCGGTCCGCCAACGCGTATCGGGCGGTGTTTTTTTGGCCGATAGGCTTTGTGGGCCTTATGGGCGCAGGCTTGCCCATCATGCCCGTTTCTTCATACGCCCCGTAAGACCCATCGACCGCGTCAAGCGACCCCACTCCGCCGCCTGCAAGAAATTGACCTTTCCGAGCAATCAATCTACTATGGGCAAACACGACCATTTGGGCCATAGCGCATGAGAGGTATAGGGTGTACATAGTTGCTACGATAGTTGCCGCGCTGCTGGCTGCCTCCGGTGCCGCCGTCCTGCTTTGGCGCTGGCGGGCGGGTGCAAAAAAGGAGACCCTCCCCGAGGCCGTCATGCAGCAGCACGGCTCCCTCATTATGAGACGCTTGAAGAAGGGGGCAAACCCCGACACCATTGATGACCTGGGCTACACCGCCGCGATCTACGCCGCCGGACAGGGCGACGTGGGCGTGCTGAAAGAGCTTGCGGGCTATGGTGCCAATCTCTCTCTGCCCACCGGCCAGGGCGAGACCCCCCTGTACAGCGCGGCCCAGCACGGACAGCTTCAGTCGCTCCTCTATCTGCTCAAGCAGGGTGTGCCCGTGGACCCTGAAACCGTCCACCGCGAGACCCCCCTCCTCATCGCCGCGCGGGAGGGCCACGTCTCCATTGTTCGTGCCCTGCTCTCCGGCGGGGCCAATGTGAACCAGCAGGACAACCGGGGGTGGAGCGCCCTCATGATCGCCATGCGCGAGAATCAGAAGGAACTCACCGACCTCCTCCTGGGCCACAACGTGAATGTGAATCTAGCGCCGAAAGACGGGGCTCATGCCCTGATGATGGCCGTAAAAAAGGAAGACGAGGATCTTGTTCGCCGCCTCCTCGATCGCGGGGCGGATGTACACCACCATTCCCGCGACGGCATGTGCGCCCTCCGCATCGCCGTGCTACGCGGGAACATGGCCATTGCCCGGCGCCTGCTTAATGCCGGGGCCGATGTGAGTTCCCCCTTTGCCAACAAGGAAACTCCCGTTGAAGTGGCCGAGCGCGAAGGCTACAAGGAGCTCGCCGCCTACCTCCGCAAGCGCGAGAAGCGCCTCGCCGCCTGCATGGATATCCTCGAAGTGGTGGCACGGGGCGATCATGATCGTGTAAAGGAAATCGTCGTCCAAGTGCCCCGCAGCGTCAACGTTCACTCCGCCAGCAGCCGCTGGACGCCCCTCCTCGTCGCCGTGCGCGCGGGGCAACTCGATATCGCGGAGACCCTCCTGGAGCATGGTGCCGATGTGCACGCCCGGAGCAAGGACGGGAAATCAGCCATTGCCCTTGCCGTGGACGGGAGCGATCTGGCCATGGTCAAGGTCCTCCTCGAAGGGGGCGCGCGCATTGACCAGGTGGACGCCGAAGGCACCGACCTCCGCACCTACGCCGAGATCCAGAATCAGCAGGCCATCGTCGAATTCATCGATTCCTTTGTCCAGCAACAGGCGGTGGGCTTCAGCCTCTTTCAGGCGGTCACTGAGAACGATCCGCCGCGAGCGCTCACGCTCCTCCGGGAGGATCCCGGCTGCGTGGATGCCCGCACGCGAAACGAACGCTGGACACCACTCATGCAGGCCGTTCGCGACGACAACGTGCCCATGGCGCGGCTCCTGATGGAGTACAAGGCGCAGGTAAACCTCACCAACAGCCGCGGGATGACCGCCCTCATGTACGCCTCGCGCAACGGTAATCTGGAACTGGTCCGCATGCTGGTCAATGCCGGTGCGGACGTCCGGATTCGCTCCCGCGAAGGCAACACGGCCTGCGAGTTCGCCTTGGACAAGGGCCACGCTCGCGTGGTCATGCTGCTGCAGGAGGTCGAGGCCCAGCTCTCCGACTGGTCAAAGATGGGCCTGATGGACGAAGCCGAAACCCGCTTCGACGGCCCGCCGCCCGCCACGGACAGCGAGCATGGGCGAAGTGACGATATCTTCAAGGCGATTCAGGAGAACGACGTCCGACTGGCCAAGCAAGTGCTGCACTACTGGCCCGATTGCGTCCGGCTCCGTCGCGGCCCCTCCGAATTGACCCCCCTCCACATGGCCATCAACGGCGGGAATCAGGATATGGCCCAGTTGATCGTGGCGGCCGGAGCCGACGTCAACGCCAAGTCCCGGGAAGGCAAAACGCCCCTCTACCAGGCCGTTGCCCGGGCCGATGCCGAATTGACCAACATGCTCCTGCGCAGCGGTGCACAGGTCTGGCAACTGGTCCAGGGCCAGACCGCCCTCCAGGTCGCCCAGGCCGCCGGGTACACCGATATCGTTGCCGAGCTAAACCGAAGCACCTCCACGGATAGCTGAGCGTGGGGGAGAGATCGGACCGATTCAGAGAGAGGATGTCTGCGCCTGATACCCCGTCAGCTTGGTATCTTCGTCCTCCAGCCTCCCGCCTCCAGACTCTCCCCATTGATTCCCGGTCTGAATTGTGTACAATAAGACCTTATCCAGCGAGGCCCTCCGGGAATTCCCGTGCCCTCGCTGATTCTGTGAGAGAGATACCCGAAATCATCGCCGCACGCGGCGCCCTATTAGCTATCGGAGGAGCACCATGAGCCAGCAAATCGAACACGTATTGGAAGAGACCCGGCTATTTGAGCCATCACCGGAGTTTTCCGCCGCCGCGACCGTAAAGACCCGCGCGGAATACGATGCCCTGTATAAAAAATCAATCGAGGACCCGGAAGCCTTCTGGGCCGGCGTCGCCGAGGAACTCCACTGGTTTAAGAAGTGGGATCGCGTCTGCAACAAGGACAACATGCCCTTCGTGAAGTGGTTTGAAGGCGCGAAGACCAACATCACCTACAACTGCCTCGACCGCCACGCTCTGGGCGCGCGCGCGAACCAGCCCGCCATCATATGGGAAGGGGAGCCCGGCGATCAGGTCACCCTGACCTATAGCGACCTCCACAAGAAGGTCTGCCAGGCCGCCAACGTCCTTAAAAAGCTCGGCGTGCAGAAGGGTGACCGCGTGGCTATCTACATGCCCATGGTGCCCGAACTCGCCATCGCCATGCTCGCCTGCGCCCGCATCGGCGCGCTCCACTCCATCATCTTCGGCGGCTTCTCCGCCACGGCCATCAGCGACCGCGTCCACGACTCGGATTGCTGCTGCGTCATCACCGCCGACGGCGGTTGGCGTCGCGGCGCCATCGTCCCCCTGAAAGACACGGTGGACGAGGCCCTGGCCAATTGCCCCATGGTCAAGAGCGTACTCGTGGTAAAGCGCACGGCCAACGACGTGCAGATGCAGGATGGCCGCGACCACTGGTGGAATGACCTGATGGCCGAGTCTTCCGACGACTGCCCTGCGGAAGTGCTGGACGCCGAGGATCCCCTGTACATCCTCTACACCTCCGGCTCCACCGGAAAGCCCAAAGGCATCCTCCACACCATCGGCGGCTACATGGTGAATACCTACCTCACGTCGAAGTATGTGTTCGACCTGCAGGAAGGCGATATCTACTGGTGTACCGCCGACATCGGCTGGGTCACGGGCCACAGCTACGTGATCTACGGCATCCTGGCGAACGGCGCCACCTCGCTCATGTACGAAGGCGCGCCCAACCAGCCCGGCCCGGATCGATTCTGGCAGATCGTCGACAAGTACAAGGTCACCATCTTCTACACCGCGCCGACCGCCATTCGCGCCTTCGCCAAGTGGGGCGACGAGCACCCCGCGAAGTACGATCTGAGCAGTCTCCGCCTTCTGGGCACCGTGGGCGAACCCATTAACCCCGAAGCGTGGATCTGGTATCACAAGCACATCGGTCGCGAGCGCTGCCCCATCGTCGATACCTGGTGGCAGACTGAGACCGGCGCGATCATGATCACCACCCTTCCCGGCGCCATGCCCACGAAGCCCGGCTCCGCCGGCGTGCCCATGCTCGGCATTCAGGCCGCCGTCGTCACCGAAGAGGGCGACGAAGTGCCCGCGGGCCACAGCGGCCTCCTCGTCATCAAAGAGCCCTGGCCCTCCATGCTCCGCGGCCTCTACGGCGACAACGAGCGCTTCAAGGAAGTCTACTTCAGCAAGTTTCAGAAGCAGGGCTGGTACCTCACCGGTGACGGCGCCTTCTGCGCGAAAGACGGCTACTACATGATCATCGGTCGCCTCGACGACGTCATCAACGTCTCCGGCCACCGCCTGGGCACCATGGAGATCGAGTCCGCGTTGGTTTCCAGCGAACTCGTCGCCGAGGCCGCCGTGGTGGGCTTCCCCCACGACATCAAAGGCCAGGGCATCTGTGCCTTCGTCTCCCTGCGCGGCGGTGCCGACGCGAGTGACGCGGCGAAAGAACAGCTCCGCAATCACGTGGCCCACGAAATCGGTGCCATCGCCAAGCCCGACCAGATCCGCTTCACCGATTCCCTGCCCAAGACCCGCTCCGGCAAGATCATGCGCCGCCTCCTTCGCGATATTGCGGCGGGCAATGAGACCACGCAAGACACCACCACCCTCGAAGACTTCAACGTGCTCGCGAAACTCCGCGAGACCGACGACTGACCATTAAGAACAGACCCAAATTCCCGACGGCGGGAGGCGAGAGCCTCCCGCCGTTTTTTCGACGGAAAACACACGGGGGGAGGTGCGCCAGAGAATGTGGCACAGCCGTCTCGGCTGTGTTTTTGTTGCGAAGCAGCCATTTTTTGATTATCGCCAGTCGGCGGAGCGCCACGGCAACCCGGATTCATAAACTAACTGCAACACAGTCACGCTCCCCGGTTCGTTGGCCTGGTCATTGGTTGCTGAATCTGGAGGACGTGGCCTCTGGAAGCACCAAGGCGCTCCTGGGGGCTTTTATGGGGCG
>JBIJDL010000157.1:0-11435 GCA_044344195.1 Candidatus Hydrogenedentales bacterium | reverse complement strand
CGCCAACCCCTGCGCGCGTAGTCCCAGCACCCCATTCACCCCGGCGACGAAGCGCTCCCAGTCGGCGCGCTGATCGGCGAGGGATTTTGCGCCTTCGGCCGTCAGGCGGTAGAAGCGGCGGCGGCGACCGGTGTCTTTGTCTTCCCAGTAGCATTCGAGCATGCCCTTGCGCGCGAGGCGGTGCAGTGCCGGATAGAGGCTGCCCTCTTTCAGCTCGAAAAAGCCTTCGGAGCGTCGCATCACCTCCTGGGTGATTTCGTAGCCGTAGGTCGGCCCCCCCTGGGCCACCTGAAGTATCATCATATCCAGACTGCCGGTTAGAAATTTGGAATCCATGGCGTTTCCGTCTCCACATGTTGTTTCTGCATAGCAGATCTATGGATAACTTACCCGAAGCGCCCGCCCATGTCAAGCCTCCGGTATGCAATCCCCAAGCGCGATGGGATACACTACCGCCTTGTCTTGGGAAGCAATTTTGGGGGGCGTGAGAGCAGGTCCCCGAAACCGGAGTAGGTATGGATCCATTGTTTGACCGCGTCGTACTTGTGGGCGCGGGACTGTTGGGGGCCTCCCTCGGCCTGGCCATGCAGGCCTCGGGCATGGCCCGCCACATCACCGGTGTGGGGCGCCGCCAGGAAACCCTGGATACGGCCCTCTCTCTGGGAGCGATTCACGAAGCCACCCTCGATCTTGCCGGCGTCGCTGCCGACGCCGACTGCATCGTCATCGCCACCCCCGCCGGCACCGTACTCGATGCGCTGAACATCCTCCGCGCGACGGCTCGACCCACCGCGATCATGCTCGATGTGGCCAGCACCAAGGCCACCATCTGCGCCCACGCCGCCAAACTCTGGCCTGCGCCCCGCCGCTTCGTCGGCTGCCACCCCATGGCTGGCTCGGAAAAGTCTGGTCCGGAACATGCCACGGCCAGCCTTTATAACAACAGCGTCTGCTTCATTGAAGAAAGTCCCGATCTCGATCCAGAAGCCACCCGGCTGGTCCGCACCCTCTGGGAACGGAGTGGTGCGCGTGTGGTGACCATTGACCCCGTGCGTCACGACGCTATACTCGCCAGTACGAGCCACATCCCCCACATCATGGCCACGCTCCTGGCCACCTCCGCCGTGGAGCGCGGCGCCTCGCGGGAATTCGCGGGCAACGGCTTTCGCGACATGACCCGCCTCGCCGAGGGCAGCCCGGAAATGTGGCGCGACATCACCCTGACCAATCGCGAGGCCGTTATGGACGGACTGGAATCCCTTCGGGGCCAGTTGAATGATTTTCTCACCGCCGTGGAGCGTAGCGACGCCCAGGCACTGATGCAGTTCTTCGAGGCGGGCCGCGAGGCCCGGCGCCAGGTGTTTACTCCATGAGCGGATGCTTCATTACCTTTGAGGGTGTGGAAGGTTGCGGCAAGTCCACCCAGATCACCCTGTTGTGGGAGTACCTTGTGGAAGCCGGCTACGATGTCATCGTCACCCGCGAGCCCGGCGGAACCCCCATCGCCGAGGCCATCCGTGGCGTCCTCTTGAACCCGGATCACGATGGCATGGGCTCCACGGCCGAACTCTTGCTCTATGCCGCCGCTCGCGCCCAGCATGTCTACGAAAAAATCGCCCCCGCCCTGGCCGCAGGCCAGATTGTACTCTGCGATCGCTTCGCCGATTCTACCACGGCCTATCAAGGCGCCGGTCGGGGACTCCATGCCGATTTGCTCCATACGCTAAACGAAATCGCCACGGGCGGTGTCTGGCCCGATTGCACGCTCCTGATTGATGTTCCCGTGGAAGTCGGGCTGGAGCGCGCCCGGGGCCGGGGCAGAAAAGATCGGATCGAGCAGGAATCCATCGAATTCCACGAGCGCGTGCGCCAGGGCTTCCTGAATCTGGCCACCGCCGAGCCGAGCCGCATTCATCTCATCCCCGGCGAAGCCCCGGTGGAGGCGGTGCACGACTCAATCTGCCGCGCCGTGGACGCGATGCTGGCCGCGCGGGTAGAATGAGTGGCTGTCAGACCGATCCGAATTGCCGTTCCGATCAGTCCGATCCGTCTGATCGGTCCGATTACTCCTTGGAAATCTAATGAGCTTTAACGACATCAAAGATCAGGACATCCCCCTGCGCCTCATGCGCAACATTCTCCAGCAGAACCGTGTCCCAAATGGCCTGCTCTTCTGGGGACCCGAGGGCGTGGGCAAGCGCTTCGCCGCCATCGAGCTGGCCAAGGCCATCAACTGCACCTCGGGCACTTTCGATGCCTGCGACACCTGCCTCTCCTGCCGCAAGGTCATGTCCGGCAATCACTCCGACGTAAAGATTGTCGCCCCCTCGGGCAAAGTGCGTAATATCAGCGTCGACGCCATTGATACCATTTCCGAGCTCGCCGCTTACCGACCCTTCGAAGGGCGATGGCGCGTCATCCTGATTCAAGATGCGGACCGCATGCGTCCCGACGCCCAGAACCACTTTTTGAAGACCCTGGAAGAGCCCGCCAGCAAGACCACCTTCGTGCTCCAGACCGCCTACCCCAGCGTCCTCCTCCCCACCATCCGCTCCCGCTGCCAGCAGGTCCGCTTCGGCACGCTCAAGCCCGCCACCGTGGCGGATATCCTCATGCGCGAACGCGACTTGGACGCGACTACGGCCGAGGCCGTGGCCTCCGTGGCCCAGGGTCAGGTCTCCCGCGCCCTCGATCTCGTCACCACCAACAAGCGCGAGGCCGTGCTGGACGTGGCCCGTCGCCTGAAAGCCGGCGAAGACCCCCTGCTGGTGAGTGAATCCTTCGTGGGCCAGCTCAAGCAGCACATGGAAGAGCGCAAGGCCGCCCTGCTGAGCGAGCTGGAGAGCGATTCCACCCCGGACCAGTCCCGGGAGGACCTCGAAGATCAGAAGAAAGAGCAAGCCGCCTTTGTCGAAGGCCAGCTCCGCCGGGACTATCTGGAGTACCTTTACCTCTTCAAAACGTGGTATCGTGATGCATGGGTCTACACCATGACCCGGGACGCGCAGCATGTCCTCAACCGTGATCAGGTTCCCGCGCTGGAACACTACCGCGGTCACGACTATCCAGAAAAGCTCGCCGCCATCGAAAAGTCCTGGGTCTACATCGAACGCAATATTAATATCGACCGGATCTTCCGCGACCTCTTTTTTGTGCTCGCGGCCTGAGGTGCCGGCTTTGGAGAGATTTTGAGTATGAATGTTGTCAAAATCCGCCTGCGGAAGCCCCGCCGGGTGTTTTCTTTTTTGTGCGCCGAGCTTCCCCTCAACCGGGATGACGCCTGCATTGTGCTGAGTGATCGCGGCGAGGAATGGGGCACCTGCATACTCCCCCCCGAGCCCTGCCCCCAGGAAATGACCAAGCGCTTCTCCATGAAGGTGCTCCGCCGGATCACGGACAAGGACGAAAAGAATTACGCCTTCATTGAGGAAGAAGAACGCAAGGCCCGGGAAATCTGCCTTAAAAAGATTAAGTCCCGCCACCTGCCGATGAAGCTGGTGGACGTGGAAATCACTTTCGACAAGCGCAAGATCATCTTCTACTTCACCGCCGATGACCGGGTCGATTTCCGCGAACTCGTGCGCGATCTCGCCCACGATCTTCGCGCCCGCATCGAGATGCGCCACATCCAGGTGCGCGACGAAGCCAAGATGGTCGGCGGCATCGGCGGCTGCGGCCGCGAGCTGTGCTGCTCCAGTTGGATGAACGAATTTCATCCCATATCCATGCGCATGGCCAAAGCCCAGAACCTCTCCCTGAATCCCTCCAAGATCAGCGGCCAGTGCGGTCGTCTCCTCTGCTGTCTGAGCTACGAAAACGAGCAGTACGAGGCCATGCGCAAGAAAGCGCGCCAGGACGTGAAGACGAAGCAGGCGGAGGACGCGCTGAAGCCGAAGAGCGCCGAAGCGGAAGCCCCGGCACCCGCGGAACGCTCCGCGCGCCCCGAGCGGCGTCCGGCCCGCCCCGAACGCAGTGACCGTCCCGAGCGCTCCGATCGTCCCGCATCTAAAGATCGGCCAGAGCGCCCCGCGAACCGCGAACGCGCTGAACGGCCCGAGCGTCCACGCCGTGAAGCACCGCCTGCCGCCGCACCTGCGGCCGTGACGCCGGCAGAAGCCCTGCCCGATGGTGCGGTCGAAACCGACGCCGAAGGCAAGCGCTCGCGTCCGCGCCGCAACCGCAAGCGCAAACGCGGTACCGGAGGCGGCAAGAGCGGGGGCGGCGAAAGCTGATGGGCCTGGTCGACACCCACTGTCACCTCCAGAGCCAACGCTTCGATGTGGACCGGGATGCCGTCGTGGAAGCCTGCCTCGAAAAGCTCGACTGGCTCGTGGTTATCGGTGACGACATGGCCAGCAGCCGTGCGGCCGTCGCGATGACAGGTCCGCGTGTTCACGCTGTCGTCGGTATGCACCCCTACTACGCCAAAGATGTGGATGCCGACGTGCTTGACGAATTGCGGGGCCTCGCCGTGCAGCCCGGTGTTGTGGGGCTTGGCGAAACGGGCCTCGACTATTTCAACGAATACTCCCCCCGCCCCGATCAGGCGCGCGCCTTTGAAGCCCAGTTGGAAATGGCCTGCGAGCTGAACCTGCCCGTCGTTATTCACAACCGCGAAGCGGACGAAGACTGCCACGCGATTTTAAAGGGTTTTGCGGATCGCCTGTCCGGCTGCATCATGCATTGCTTCGGCAGCGGCCCTGAATACGCGGAAAAATTTGTCGAGCTGGGCTTCTACATTTCCTTCGCGGGCAATGTGACCTTCAGCAAAGCGGTCACCCTGCAGGAGGCGGCGAAGGTGGTCCCCATGGATCGCCTGCTGGTGGAAACCGACGCGCCCTACCTCGCCCCCATTCCCTTGCGTGGAAAGCGCTGCGAACCCTGGCATGTGCAACACACGGCTGCCTTCCTGGCGGAACTCAAAGGCGTTCCGCTGGAGGAATTCTCAGCGCAAACCTCTTCGAACGCGAAACGGGTCTATCATATTGACCGCGTGGTGTCGGCCTCCGCCTGAGTAGGCCGATTCACCCCGCCGCAGAATTCCATCCAATCGGCAAAGAATCCGCCCAATGAACAAAGCCCCAGCCTACGGACGCATCCTCTTTCCCGAGGGCGATACCCTACGCGTGTACGTATCGCCTATCGCGGAATTCTGTACCGCGCGGATCGACGAGGTACGCTCCATCCTCGCCATCCTGGAGCAACAGGTGATCCGGGGCTATCATGTGGCGGGCTACCTGAGCTACGAGGCCGCACCGGCCTTCGACCCCGCGTTTCAGACGCATAGGCCCCGCGAGCTGCCGCTCCTGTGGTTTGGCGTTTATCGGGAACCACGCTACGAAGCGTTGCCCACCAGCGCCCCGCTGAGTCAGCCCGCGCTGAACTGGAAGCCGAGCCTGGAGAAAGCCGCGTATGGCGCGTCCCTCGCCCGCATCCGTGAGCACATCGCGGCGGGCGACACGTATCAAGTGAATTTCACGTATCCATTCGAGGCCCATTTCGACGCCGAGCCCGAGGCGTGGTTTCTGGAGCGTCTCCAAGCCCAGCAGTGCCGCTACGCGGCCTATCTTGATCTGGGCGAACAGGTGATCATGTCGTTGTCGCCCGAACTCTTTTTCGCGCTGGATGGTGATCGCATCACCACGCGGCCCATGAAAGGAACGCGCCCGCGCGGTATGGGCAGCGCCGATGATCGCGCCATGGCCGAAGCCCTGCGCAACTCATCGAAGGAGCGGGCGGAGAACCTCATGATCGTGGACATGCTCCGCAACGATCTCGGTCGCGTCTGCGCGGTGAACTCCATCGAAGTGCCCGAGCTTTTCAGCATTGAGCGATACCCGACCGTATGGCAGATGACCAGCACCGTCACCGGGCATTGCGAAGCACCCGTGCCCGAAATTTTCGCCGCGCTCTTTCCCTGCGCCTCGGTGACGGGGGCACCGAAGATCGAGACGATGAAAATCATCCGCGAACTCGAAGCGGGACCACGGGGCGTCTACTGCGGCGCTATCGGCTGGTGGGCGCCCGAACGCCAGGCCCGCTTCAGCGTGGCGATTCGCACGGCGACCGTGAATCGCGAGAAGGGCATAGCCCGATATGCGGCGGGCAGCGGGGTCACCTGGGACTCCGACATGGAGCGGGAGTATCAAGAGTGCGAACAAAAGACGGCGGTTCTATACCACACACAGCCACCTTTTGAGCTCCTCGCGTCATTGCGCCTCGAGCCCTCGGGCTATTTCCTGCTGGAGGAGCACTTGGACCGTCTGGCGGATTCCGCCGCGTACTTCGGCTATGCCTTCGCGCGAGAAAAGGCGCACGACGCGCTGGAAGCCTACCGCGCCCAGGTAGAGCGATTCCCCGCAAAAGTTCGTCTACTTCACGACAAGCATGGAAACCTGAAGATCACCGACGAGCCCCTCCCCGCGCCAATCCCGTGGAAGGTAGGACTCGCCCGCGCCCCCATCGACAGCCAACAACCCTGGACCCATCACAAGACAACGCGGCGTGAGTGCTACGACGATGCGCGCGCGACACGTCCCGACTGCACGGACGTGGTGCTGTGGACGCGGGACGGTCAATTGACCGAATCGACCTTCGCCAACATCGTGTTGCGCTTCGGGAAGAAGCGTTACACCCCGCAATTGGCGGCAGGGCTGCTTCCGGGTGTCTTTCGGAGACATCTGCTGGAGGCGGGCGAAATCGAGGAACGGATACTGACCGTGGACGACTTGGGGAAGGCAGATGAGATCCGGTTGATCAACAGCGTGCGGCGGTGGATTGAAGTGGAATGGATATGCGATTCCGAGTCGCTGGATGCATGACCTCACTGGCGATTACGGTCTTGATCGGTCCCAGCGCATAAAATCCCTGTGGTATAATCTGGGCAGTCCAGCTAACCAACTGGAAAAGTCTAAACCCATGTCGAAAACTTGGCAACTTCAAGAAGCAAAGAACAAGTTCAGCGAAGTCGTTGAATGCGCAATCCACGACGGCCCGCAGACTGTATCTCGTCGCGGTGAGGATGCCGTCGTGATCATCTCATGCACGGACTACGAACGTCTGCGAGGGGGCAAGAAGAACTTGGCCGAGTTTCTCCGACAGTCCCCGGCCGCGGGAATGGATTTTGACGGGGAACGGCCTCGCGACCTGCCCCGAGACTTCACGTTGTGAGGTATCTTATCGATACCTGCTTAATCTCCGTGGGGCTTCGGCCCAGACCCGATGCGGGTGCCACGGCGTGGATGGAGGCCTGTGACCGGGATCGCTAGTATCTCAGTGTGCTGACGTTGGGCGAATTACAAAAGGGGTTGGAGAAACTTGGCTCCACACGACGGCGCGATGTGCTGCAAGCGTGGCTTGATCGCGATGTGGTGGAACAGTTTTCCAGCAGAATTCTCCCTGTCGATAGTGAAGTGGCCGTAATGTGGGGTCGCATGCAAGCTTCACTCGAACGCGCAGGAAAACCGATTCCCTCGTTGGACGGGCTTATATGCGCGACGGCCCTGACACACAATCTGGTCGTCGTCACTCGGAACACGAGAGACTTCGAGTCCACGGGGGTTCAGTTGCTCAATCCGTGGAGCTAAATCCCGGACTTGATCTTAGCCGAATTTACATCCCCCGGACCGAAACCACAGCCGAGACGGCTGTGCCACATTCTCAGAATCCGTATTCAACCTTAGGTCGTTTTTTGTCGAGCATGGGGCATGATCAATCCAAAATATTCGGCAGTACCCGCAGCAGCTCGTCCAGCGTCGTGATCCCCTTGAAGGCTTTGTCGAGTCCATCTTCGGCCATGGTCTGCATGCCCTTCTTTACCGCCAGTTCTTCCAGGAAGGAACTGGTGGGCGAGTGCAGGATCGACTCGGCCATTTCCTGATCCACGGAAAAGAGTTCGCCGATGGTGGCGCGGCCGCGATAACCAATACCATTGCAGGCTTCACAGCCCTGGCCTCGGTAGAAGACCGCCTTCTGCTTCTTGGGGACGAAGCGTTCCCGCAATCCGGGCGAGGGCGCGTAGGCCTCCGTACACTCGGGACAGTTGAGCCGGACGAGGCGCTGTGCCATGACGGCCGTGATGGCGGAGGCGACCAGGAAGGGCTCTATGCCCATGTCCAGCAGGCGCGTGAACACGCCCGCCGCCGTGCCGCTGTGGATGGTGCTGATGACGAAGTGTCCCGTGAGTCCCGCTCGAACGGCCATGCGCGCCGTCTCCAGATCGCGGATCTCCCCCACCATGATGATCTCCGGGTCCTGGCGCAGGATCGCGCGCAGCGCCGTGGCGAAGGTGAACTCCACGTGGGGATTGATCTGGATCTGGGAGATCTTGTCCATGGAGTATTCCACAGGATCTTCGATGGTGACAATATTGGTCGTGTTGCTCTGGAGATCCATCATCTCGCGCAGCAGGGCGTAGATGGTGGTTGTCTTGCCGCTGGAGCTTGGCCCCGTCAGGAGCAGGGTGCCTGTCGTGCGCGTGATGATTTCCCTGAGGTGGCTGACCACCTTGGGCTGAAAGCCGAGTGTCTCGAGGGTATAAAGCTCCAAGGTGTCCCCCAGCAGGCGAATAACCGTCTTTTCGCCCTTGATGGTGGGCACGGTCGACACGCGCAGGGGCCGCCCGCTGGAGGTCTTTTCGAAGTCGATGCGCCCGTCCTGGGGCACATCCTTGCGGTAGACCACCAGATCGGCCAGCACTTTGATGCGGGCGTTAATCTTTGGCTGAAACTCACGGGGAATCAGGGCCACCTGCTGCAGAATGCCATCGATGCGGTAGCGCAGGGAGAAATAGTCGCTCCAGGGCTCCAGGTGGATGTCACTGGCCCCATGGTAGGCCCCCTGGCTGATGAGAATATCCACCGCATCCGCCACACCGGACTCGTCCGACTGGTCCAGGGTGGCCAGCAGCTCACTTTGAACCTGATGCAACGGAATCGCGCGTGATTTGTCGCGCTCTACCTGTGATAAATCCGGCATGGGACGGCTACCCTCTCCCTTTTTACTGCGACAAACGCACTGCTTCGAGTCAACAAGCCGACTCTGGCGTGACCAGGTTCCCCGCGGGATACCGGATCGCGATGGGCTGGAAAACACCCATTGCACCCAAAGCCTCTACTCATGTTGCGCAACTTTGCCCCATTATGTCAACAAAACAGGGACTCGCTCGCGACGTACCGGCCAATGACGCCCAAAGGAACCCCAATCAAAAAAATCGTGAAAACATTTGACGATAAGCATAATAATTCTTATACTGGATTTGTAGCGATGGGAGGGGTAAAATTCCCTCAGTACGCTCGGTCGTGGCCGCGCCATGTCGGGTAGGTCCCTCGAGGGACGCTGGAAAGGAAAAATGCCAAACGAACTTCCAACACAGTATCCATGGCTGCAGTTTGCCACCGAACTCCCCACATTCATGGAGTTCCTTGCGCTGGTGGGCGCGGTCGGATGCATTATTTACGTCGGACACTTGATTAAGAGCATCTGGGACCGCAACAACGAAACCGTGCCGATCCCCGTGGCCATTGTCATGAACGTGGCAATGCTGATTACCTACGCCTTTATCGTTCGCGCGTTCTACAGCCACACCGCGGATGACCACAAGATCAGTATATTGGTGTGGTGTTTCATTTTCCTTGCGCCTCTGGCCTTCTACTACGGGCGCATTATCGCTGTATCCTTTTCGAATCGCGTCATCGACCAGATCAGCCCTTTCAACATGCGGATTGAGGAGCCCTCGGAGTTTGCCGAGGCGCGCAAGCTCGCCCTGCGTGGTGATGTGGATGGTGCCGTAAAGCGTTATCGCGCCTACCTGGACAACACGGACGCGGCACTTTTCGAGGCGGCGAGGCTGCTGAAATCCGAGGATCGCTACGCGGAAGCCGCAGCCCTTTTCCTGGAAATCTCCGAGCGCTTCTTCGGCAAAAAGCTGGTCTGGGCGGAAGCCACGTTCCATCTGGCCAAGCTGCGCGAGTCCCACCTGCACCAGGCGAAGGACGCGATGGGCCTGTTGGGGCAGATTCTGGACCGGGCTTCCGACACCCGCTTCGGCCAGTTGGCCCAAACCGAACTGACGCGCATGCAGACGCTGTATACCATTGACCCCAGTGAATCCGTGGACTATTCCGAGCCCGACGACGGTGAGGATCCTTTCTACGCCGAGGGTCAAGTTCGGGTCGCGCCCGTTACGGCGGCAGCCCCGGAAGACAATGGGCGCAGGCACACGGCGGACATGAACGATCTGCCCGCACCGACCGTGGACCCCTTCTTCGCCGCCGCTATGAAGCGCGCGAAAGAGGACGAAGAGGCGGAAGCGCAGGCGCAGACCGCCAAACCCGCTCCGAAAAAGTCCCCCGCAAAGAAGGCTGCCGCGAAAAGAGCACCCGCGAAGCGCAAGCCAAAAGCCACGGAATAACCCGTCGAGTCCAGCCGCCTGACCATGCCTTCCGCTCCTCTCCCCGTGCAAATTGCCCGGCACCTTTCGGATGCCTGTGACGCGCTTGCGTTCGCGCCTCCCGTCACCCACGTCTATAATCCCCTCGGGTATGCCCGGCGTTCTCACGAACTCTATCTCAGAAACTACGCCCATGCAGGCATCGACGTGCTCCTGGTCGGTATGAATCCGGGGCCTTGGGGAATGGCCCAGACCGGTGTGCCCTTTGGCGAGGTAAGTTTCGTTCGCGACTGGCTGGGGATCGAGGCTCGGGTAGAAAAACCCGCTCTGGAGCACCCGAAACGGCCCATTGAGGGCTTTGCCTGCGCCCGGAGCGAGGTCAGCGGCGCGCGACTCTGGGGATGGGCCCGGGAGCACTTTCAAACGCCGGAGCGCTTCTTCATGCAATTCTTCGTCCACAATTACTGCCCCCTCTGTTTTATGGAAGAGAGCAGCCGAAATTTTACCCCGGACAAGTTGCCCAGAACTGAGCAGAAGCAACTCTTTGACGCGTGCGACCAGGCCCTGGCCACCCTGACTGTCGCCCTGAGGCCGAAAGCCGTGATCGGGGTGGGGGCCTTCGCCGAAGCCCGAATCCGGTCGGCTCTGCCCGGCTTCGATGGGACCATGGGGCGCATTCTCCACCCAAGTCCGGCGAGCCCCGCCGCGAATCGCGGATGGGGCGCAGCCGCAACGCGCGAGTTGCGCGCACTGGGAATTCAATTTTAGTTCCTTGAAACCTCCGAATCGGCGCTGCTGCCTAAAAACTGGCGGGTCTCAGGTTCTTCGGGTACAATGGGTCAGCGAACTCCGAGCTTTATCGCTGCCCACTTCTGGAGCATCCTGTTGTCCACGACGTCCAAATCTAACCTTCTGCCCCTTTTCGTTTCCGTCTTCTTTTTCGTGCTTCACTACTCAGCAGTGGCGGAGTCGCCCCGCGTGGTCAACGAGGGCTACCTCGTCGATGAAACGGGCGCTTTGTCGATCAACGAAATTCAAGCGCTGG
>JBIJDL010000148.1:0-11962 GCA_044344195.1 Candidatus Hydrogenedentales bacterium | reverse complement strand
ACCGGGTCAACTTCGGGTATTCCAAATTGAATCACTGGTTTCGCGTAACCATACCGGGAGCTGCAACCGGCGGCTGGATGGCCCTGGAGCTGTCCAATCCCCGCCTCGGGGAGGTTACCCTCTACACGATTGGCGGTGACGGTGTCACGCGAAGTGCGAGCGCGGGGGTTCGTCGGCCCTTCTGGGACCGCGAATTGCCCGGACTGACACCCGCCTTCCCTGTAGAAGTCACCCCGAATGAAGCGAATACCTATTACCTCTGCGTCGAGAACTACGGTGCGCTCCGTTTCGATTTGCGCCTCTGGTCCCTGAGCGATCACAATCGCCACGCCAACCTTGTGCTGGCAACCGCATTGCTGGTGGCCGGTGCATTGATGGTGCTGGCGCTGTACAACTTCTGTATCTTCGTTCACCTGCGCCAGCCCGGCTATCTTTGGATCGGCCTTTTCCTCGTATCCTGTACCGTCTGGCAGATGGCGGCCTCTGGCACGGCCAACATGTTTCTCTGGCCCGATTCGCCCGTTTGGAGCAGGCACGCACTCCTGCTGGCCGGCGTGACAACCCTCTTCATCGGAACCTGCATGGCCAATGTGCTGCTGGACGCCCGCCGCTATGCTCCGCGCGTTGGACAGCTTAATATGGCCATCGGCACGATTACCCTGGGAGGTGCGTTCCTGACCTTGTTCAACAATCAGGTGGCCCTCTATGCCACACTTCTCGGGGGCATCGTGATCCCTGTCACGATGGCGGGCCTTGCCCTATATTCGATGCGCCAGGGTTCCCGCGCCGGTGCCTCCTTTCTCTATTCCTGGGGACTGGTGCTGGTGGGTTGCGTCATCAACAGCCTTCTCGGTCCGGGCTACCTTCCCGCGAACTGGTTCACCTTGAACTTTATGGACTTCGCCCTGCTCGGTGCCTGCCTGGGCTGGTCCTTTGCCCTTACGGGACGCGTGAAAGTTCATGAGCGTGAACAACGACGGGAGCTGGAGCATCTGGTCGAGGAACGGACGGCGGACTTAAAGTTCGCCCTGGACGCGGTGAAGACCCTCCACGGCCTCCTCCCCATCTGCAGTTGCTGCAAAAAGATCCGCGATGACCAGGGCTACTGGCAGCATGTGGAAACTTATCTGCAGGAGCACACGGACGCCGATTTCAGCCACGGAATATGCCCGGATTGCGCCCATACCCACTATCCCGAATATTTCCCGAGGCGCGAGGTGCGGGCTGTCCTTCTGGATGGGGCGAAAAAAGGTGTGAAAGAGGAGCCTTCGGGCGCACCCGTGGTAGAATAGACGCTGTAGTCCCTGGCAGCAACCCCATCGCGAATCGACCATGACAACACAAAGTATCCCCGCCCCCATATCGGCCAAGGAAGAATCCCTCAAGGCCCTCCTTCACGACTACGGCACACTGGCCATAGCCTATTCCGGTGGCGTGGACTCTGCCTATCTGGCCTGTATCGCCCACGAAGTGCTGGGCGATCGGGCGAGGCTGGTGTTGGCGGATTCACCGAGCATCCCCCGCTCCGAAATCCGCGACGCGGTTGCGCTCGCCGAAGCACGGGGGTGGCCCCTGACGGTGATTCCCACCACCGAGTTCGAGAATGAGGCCTTTCTGAAGAATGATGGCACGCGGTGCTACTACTGCAAATCGGAACTCTTTACTCAGATGGACGCCTTCGCAAAATCGAACGGCATCGAGATTCTCGCGTATGGCGAGATCACCGAAGATCGGCTGGACCCCACGCGCCTCGGCGCCCGGGCCGCGCGGGAGCACGAGGTGGTCGCGCCACTGGCGGAGGCGGGTCTGCACAAGGAAGAAATCCGCCGCCTGAGCCGCGCGCGGGATCTGCCCACCTGGAACAAGGCCTCATTCGCCTGCCTCTCCTCCCGCTTCCCCACGGGTACGCGGGTGGTGCCGGAAGAGATGAGCAAGGTGGAAGCCGCCGAGGAAGTGTTGCGTGGCTTGGGCTTCGTGCAGTATCGCGCGCGCCACCATGGCACGATCTGCCGCGTGGAAATCGATCCAGTGGACTTCCCGAGACTAATGGACGAGGCCACGCGGGAGGCCGTGCTCGGGGGAATTACGCGGGCGGGCTATCGCTATGTGACGCTGGATCTGGCGGGCTATCGCACGGGCAGCACGGCGGATCTGCCCGAAGAGGGGTGATGGGTCTTATGGGTCGTATGGGGTCGAGTCCAACAACACAAAGCTTATGCAAAAGGGCCCGCTCTTCAGAGCGGGCCCTTTTTTATTTTCGGTGCCTTTGATCGTTAGATCGCGGCGTAGCGCTCGCCGACCTTGTCCCAGTTGATCACGTTCCAGAAGGCCGCGATGTAGTCTGGGCGTCGGTTCTGGTAGTGGAGGTAGTAGGCGTGTTCCCAGACGTCGAGTCCCAGGATGGGGGTCTTGCCGGTCATGAGCGGGCAGTCCTGATTGGCCGTGCTGATCACTTCGAGCTTGCCTGATCCATCGGAAACGAGCCAGGCCCAGCCGCTGCCGAAGCGCTTCTTCGCGGCATCTTCAAACTGGGTCTTGAACGCGTCAAAGGAACCGCAGGCCCCATCGATGGCCTTCGCCACCGCTTCGGTCGGGGCTTTCGCGCCACCGGGCGTAAGAATGTCCCAGAACAACGTATGATTGTAGTGGCCGCCGCCGTGGTTGATGACGGCTTGGCGCTTCGCCTCGGGGACATCGGCGATGCCGGCGAGAATCGATTCCACGGACTTGCCCTTGAAGGCGTCCAGCCCTTCGAGGGCCGTATTCAGGCCCGTCACATACGCCGCGTGGTGCTTGTCGTGGTGAATTTCCATGGTTTTGGCGTCAATGTGGGGTTCCAGCGCGTCGAAGGCATAGCCGAGGGGCGGCAATACAAAGGGCGCACCCGCCTCCGGTTTGGCGACCGCCGCCGGGCTGGCGGACAGTGCGCCTGCGGCCACGGCGCTTGCTGCGAAAAAGGAACGTCGGGTCAGTTCATGATTATTCATCGTGTTCGTCTCCTGGGCGCGTGCGGTGCACGGCGCGCCTGAGTTGCTGCGGAATCCAACCAGATATCGGGACGGGCATTCCACGAACGACGGGATCCGATCGGTGTGCGTGGAATCGATACAAAGGCCTGCCTGACCTATCGAGCATATAAGAAAAAGTCGCCTACATCAACTCTCAGCGGAAGGAAATCAATGTCACCGCTTCGTACCACGCTGCGATGTAAAGAAAGGCCCCGCTGACGGCCGTACAACCGGCCAGTACCATCAGCCCTCTCGGCAACAGCTTTGCGGCCTCTTCCACGATGGGCTGGCCCGCGGCCTTGTCGCCGAGATACCACACTTTTACCGGAGACCAGAAGAAGCCCCAGATATATTGGACCCATACGGCCGCCCCGAAGCCGGTGAGGATATAGGGAGGAAGTTCAAGTCCGAGGGTAATGGCGTGGTACGTCATGCCGGCGGCCGTCTCGGTCCACAGGGGCGCCATGGCGAAGCCCACGACAACGAAGCTCAGCATGATTTTGATGAGGCCGAAAATAAAGGGCGGAACGAGGGAGGCACCCGTACTCATCAGCAAGGTCTGCACCACAAAATTATTGAAAAAGGTCGCGTGGGCCGCACGGGGGATATTGCCCGACGCGTAGGCATCACCCACATACTTGAGCCCGCCCTCTGTAAACTCGTGGGAAGCGTACTGGGTGAAGAAGTAGTTCAGTTCCGTATCGGCCAGCCCAAGGGCCATTGCCCCGAAGAAACCACCGAAAAAGACCAGCAGGAGGTTCCTGAAGAGCCGGGGCCGCAGCACCACTTCCTGCATGGCGTGGGAAAGCACGGGAATGGGAAGGCGGGACAATCGCCGACAGGCTTCGACGAGCAGGATGGATGATCCGGTGGCCACCAGCAGGAGGGCGATCCAGATGCCCCAGGCAATATAGGGGCGGGTCTGGACCGGTCCGCCGTGGACCTTCGGGAGCGTTTCTTTGGTCGGGTCAAAGAGCTCCGGAATTAACGTCTCCAGACGCCCGCGGGTATCGGCGATGAAGCGCCCTTTCTGTCCACCGAGCGCGGGAATAAATACGTGCTCCAGAGCGGGATCCCTGGGAAAGAGATAGACCTTGGTGAAGCCGGAAACCTGGGGAGACAACTGTCCGGTCACTTTGAAGGTGATCCCTTCCAGCACGACATCCCGGTCGGAAAGCAACGACCCTGCAAGGACTTCACGGGCACCCGCAACCGGCAGGCGCCCCGATACCAGCACGGGCTCCAGCGCTGAAGGCGGCAAATCCAGCATGACCATTGAGGCCCGAGGAAGGAATTCGAGGTTCAGCAGGTTCTTTGTGTCGAGCGGGTTGGAGGACTTATTCGGCTGCGAGGAAAGGCGTCGCGCTTCGCGCACCATATCTTCCTGAATCATTTTGACGACCACGCTGTCGCCGAGACTCTGCTCGATGGTCAGGGTTCTGCTCCAGGCCTCCACCGCATCATCGGCTTGAATCAAGTAATCGTCCGTCCAGACCGCGCTGCTCCAGGGTTGGGTCTTGAGCCACCGCGCCTCCAGCGAAGACAGGAGAAAGAGGAGCGCCACCCCGGCCAGGACCAGCGCGACCGCGACCGCCAGAAATCGAGGGGAACTGGAAGACCAGTGGCTGGGCATCTCACCGACGCCGTTTGGATTATCCAACAGACGGCACCTCCACCGGTGCGCTGAGGCGGGCCACCATCTCGTGGAAAAGCTCGGTAAAGTAGGCCTCCACATTGGGTCCGAACCAGCTCATCATTCCGGTCTCATAGTCGAGGGGCGTTTCCATATAATATTTGTCCGGCGAGAAGTAGCCGCAATAGGTGGAGCAGAAACTGAGGGTCCACAGGTCGAGCCCCTGGGCTTCGGCCCAAGCTTTCCACTCCACGCTCGTTTCGCCACTGAAATCAAAAGGCATGCCGACGAAGAAGAGGTTCCCCACACGCACCCCGTGAATCCAGCCCTTGCGTTCCAGTCCGAGAAAGCCGGTCAGGATCGGCGAGAGCCGCCACTTCGTGCTGGTTTCCGAGGGGCGCATCTGGAAGGGCGGCATGCCGATGGGTACCCCCGCCGAAGCGATGTCGAGTTGATTTGAAAAGGTGAGCTGATCGTCCTGAGCGAGGATGAGCCCGGCGAGCCCCTGGCCCATGGCCACGACGCGCTCGGACGGCGTGGGCGCTTCCGGGGCCCGAGGTCCCATGGAGCCGACGGCCCCGCCGAGGTACTGGGCATCGTGACGGGTTTCCCGCTCGATAAAGCGCATCAGTTCACCGGGATACTCCGCGCTGAACTCCATCATATCGCTGCTGAAGTTGGTGGGATGGGCCGAATAACTCGCGAGATAGCAAACGTCGCCGTCGTCCTGCCTGGCGAGCAGGAAGCTGAGTTCGGGATCCACCGGTCCTCCATCCCGCACGCGATTGCGGATATATTCGGGGGCCTGAACACTGCCGGATGCGAGTGAAGCAGGCTCCAAGTGCTCCCGCGCTTCTACGATGGCGTCCACAAAGGAGGCCACGAGAAACTCGATGAGCACGGGGTCGTATTCCCCACCCGAAATGGCGGATATCATTCCGGGCATGAAGCCGCCGGGACCACAATGGGTGTGGCTGGCGTTGAAGAGAATCTGGTCGCCGGTGAGCCCGGCCTGGGCCGCGCAGCGCTCCCGCACGGCGTCAGAAATGTTCGGCGGGATGATCAGCATGTCGGAGCCGACCAGCACTACGGTGTCCCTACCATCACTCAGGGCGAGCGCACGAACATAGAGGTCATCCCGAATGCCCGTAGATTTCTTGTCGTTTTCCCTGCCCGAGTAACCGCCGAGGGGAACGCCCGGCTCGGGAGTGATTTTCCGCTTCGCCCACCCCGCCTGAAGGGCTCCGGGGGAAGAGTTAATTTCGCTCGTGGCGGCGTGGGCCGCGATATCCGCGAGGGCTTCGCGATAATAGGACTGTGACTGGTACTTCGAGTCGCCGTAGGTTGGCCAGGGCCCCGCAATCAACACAAAGAGCATTGCGAGTACGACCGGCGCCAGCAGCAGGGCGATCAGTATTTTTTTCTTGCGGGACAAGGCCGAACTCCTCGGTGGGTGGACATAAAAAAAGTGCGCCCGGAAGCGCGCCGTTATGATACTTGAAATGGCTGGCTGGATAAAGATTCAAACCCTTACCGGCGACCGGAAGGCACTGCACAAGCGGTCGCAGCGTCACACTTCTGGGAGACCATGGCGGGCGCTGACCTGACTTTGCTGGCGCGGTTGACGTCGAGTATGATCGCGAAGAGTTTATGCGAAACATCGAACATCAGGAGTTAAAACGTGACTGCAATCGACCTTCGAAGCGATACAGTAACCCGCCCATCTGTGGAGATGCGCAATGTGCTGGCCCGGGCCGATGTCGGGGATGATGTTTTCGGAGACGACCCATCCGTGTTGCGGCTAGAGGCCCGCGTGGCGGAAATCCTGGGCAAAGAGGCGGCCATTTTTACACCGTCGGGGACCATGGCCAACCTCATTGCCCTCATGGCCCAGACCAAGGCCGGAGACACGGTCATGCTCAGTGAAGATGCTCATGCGCTCCACTACGAAGGCGGTAATTTCGCGCGTTTTGCCGGGCTGCTGGCGCGGCCCGTACCCGGCGCACTAGGCAAGTTTAGTCCCCAATCCGTTGGGAATATTCTGGTCCAGAAAGACGATCCCCACTGTTCGCCGATGACGCTGGTGGCGGTAGAAAATACGGTAAATCGCGGAGGGGGAGCATGCTACACCGTGGAGGAGATCGAGGCGCTGGGCGGCTACTGCCATGAGAAGGGACTGCGGCTTCACTGTGACGGTGCACGGCTCTTTAACGCGGCCACGGCCCTGAACGTGGAGGCCGGGGTTCTGGCAGCCCCCTGCGATTCCGTGAGCGTCTGCCTTTCGAAAGGATTGGGCGCGCCGGTTGGCTCGGTGCTGGCCAGTGACCGGGCCACGATCCACGAGGCGCGGCGCTGTCGCAAGCAGCTCGGAGGCGGGATGCGTCAGGCGGGTATCCTGGCGGCGGCAGGGTTGCATGCGCTGGAGCATCACGTGGCCGGTCTTGCGGACGATCACCGCCGCGCTCGGGAATTCCGCGCCGCTTTGGAATCGGCGGGACTGATTTTCCCCATGCCGTCTCCAACCAATATCGTGATCTTCGAATCTTCCGAGCCACAACGCCACGTCGAGGAACTTGGGGGCCGGGGTGTGCTAATGGTGCCTTTTGGCAACGGGCGTATTCGCGCGGTGTTTCACCGGGATATCAACGATGAGGACCTGCGCGAAGCGATACGTCACTCGCTTGCGGTGCTTGCCTCTTCCTGAGGGGTCTCGCCCGCTCCGCCGACCGGTATCTCATCCAGGAGGACGGTTGCGTCGAAGGTGATCGCGCCATCGTCGTAGCCCGCGGTGACGCGCACTTCCGAGATTTGGCGAGAGCCTTCCAGCGCGGTCTCCATGGCGACCGCGAAGGATTCCGGGGTGTGGCCCCGGAGGAGTCCCGCGTGGGCATAGGGCATGCCGCCTTCGCGAAGCACTTCAAGCAACTCGACGGGGCGCATGCGCATGTATAGGTCGCCCTCCCCCGGTGCCGGCTCGCGGGTCTTATCCATGGCGAGGGCGTGCTCCATGTGGCGGGGATGGAGGGTGATGCGCACGCCGGAGGTTTCGGCAAAAAGGGCCGGCTCCAGCACGCCGCCCCAGCCCGACGGGCACCGCACCATTCCCGAGTCGACGCGGTAGGGCATGAAATCGGTCGGCGCCTGACCTGCGGGCAGGGGTGCGATGGCTTCCATCAACTTGGGGGCAAGTCCTGACTTCGTTTCGACGAACAGCTCGGTCTCGGGAAAGGGCACGATGCCGTTGTAGTCGAATCCGGTCCAGCGCAGGGAAAAGGCCGAGCCGAGTCCGCCCTTCAGGCCATCCAGCAGGGTGGCCCAGGACGTGCCCGAAGCGCCCGGCCCACCGAGTACGGGAAGGCCGCTCCAGTAGGCGGCGAGGGCGCCGCTGGTCATTTCGTCGACAGAACTCCAGACGCGGGGCAAGGGCGTATTGAAGTCGCCGGCAATCACGAGGCTTCCCTGGGCGGGCACCATCAAGTCGCTGGTACGCTTTCCGACGGCGAAGGTGTCGAGCTGGGTTTTCCAGGCCGGTGAAACAATGCTGCGGCTGGAAAAGGTGATGGCCTGTGGGGCGAAGTGCAACCCGAAGTCGGACTGGACAAAGTACTTTCCGAGGGCTTCGCTTTCATCGAAACGGATACGCCCCTGGAGATCGCCGGCCAGCGGCGCCACCGTCTCCTCCAACGTCTCGACCCCCTCCTCGTCGTGGAGAGTGAGGGCCTTGATCAGGGCCTGTCGTGATGGGCTGAAGACGAGGGTTCGCCCCCGAACGGCGTAGTAGGCGCCGGAATCCCCAATACGTCGCAAGCTGAGTCCGCCCGCGTATTCCACCTCGATGTTGTCCGCGATGCCGTAGTAGCGCTCTACCAGGCAGCCGATCCGGCTCATGCGGGTCACAACGAGCAGGTCGGAAAATTCCTTGAGATCGGTGCCCGATACAAAGCAGACGTCGGAAACAAGGTTGTTGAGGATCCATTCGGGAAGACCGAAATCGCTGTTGAGCCAGACGGGAATGTCCTGGTATTTTTCCGGGAGCATGCCGAGGCTCCAGAAGGTGGAATCGGCGGCCTTCTGGCGGGTATCGAGCAAGTTCTGCGCGCGTAAATGAAAGGTCTGATCGCGGGGTACAAGCCGCTCCATGGGCCAGTTGTCCCGCGTGGTCCAGATGAGCCAGAGCAAGAGCACCACGAGTGCGGCGATGAACAGCTTGCGCACCAGTCCGCTGTTGGATACGGGCGCGTCGTAGCTGTTGCGACGGGGCGGGCTATAGCTTCGGACTGTTTCACTCATCGCGGGCGGCCTTTTTGATTCTGAACTCCGTGTAGGCCCCGGGGGCGCCTTGCTCGTTGGGGAATGCGGCGAGCACCGACAATTTGGACGGCAGCAGGACTACGCTGTGTCGCGTATCCAGATTCCAGGGCTGGCCGGGACCGCCATCACCTCCGGCACCCGTGGCCAGCACCTGCTGCGCCTCGGCCACGCCGATGGGGGTGTCCACACCCAGCCGGGTGGCCGCCAGCGCGTAGCGTTCCTGCGCCGCGCCGTCGCCCGAGCCGGATTCCGGGTCGAGGCCGAGCAGCACGCCGTCCTCGACTTCACGCATCCCCACGGACTTGCCGAATGAAAGCACGGCGCCGCGCCAGCCCTTTTTGGACTGGCCTGCGACGAGCACCTGATGGCCGCGTAGGACGGTCGACGCGCGAAGCCGCGCGATGGCCTCCTCATAGCCCGAGGTAAACTGGAGTTCGTGCCGGATTACCAGCGCCGCGCCGGCCCCCCCCCACTCGGCTTCACCCAGATTGGAATTACGCGCGAGGCACAATACGAGTCCGGCATCATTCATACCCGTGAGGGCGCCCAACTGCCAGTCGAATGCGAGGGTAATGAAATTATGCCCTTCTTCGGGTTCGACGGTGGTCACCATGGGGTTTGCTGCGTCGGCCCAATCGAGATTGCAGCCCACGAGAATTCCGTCGGGCCCCGCGCGTTCGCCGGTAACGACGAACTGGGTTCCCGATAGTGAAACCGCTTGCGGTTCGACGTCCGGACCGAAGGAGTCGCCCGCGGGTTGGACCAGGAGGGCACCGTCGAAGGGAAGCTCCGCCCCGGCGGCGTAGCCTTCAAGTTCGGCGAGGAGATCGTCGGCGAGTCCCTGCAACATGGGCCTGGCTTCCATCCCGAGCACGGGCAGGGCCACCGACGCCGGATCGAGCATGGGCGGCCAAAATCCCCAGAGGGCACCGGAGGGTCGAATCGCGCCTTCATGGGCGGGGGCAAAAACCCGCTCGCCGAAGCGCGCCGTGATCGGTTCGCGCGCGGTGACGGCCCGCTGAAAGCCTCGCTGGTAGCCCGCGCCGCGAAGCGTCAGGGCGAAACTGCCGGGCAGCTCCTGGCGCTTCAGGGCCGGATGGGTCTCAGCTTCCTTTTCCGTCGCGCCTTTCGAGAGCGTGGCGGCCTGAGCCCGGAGCCACTGTTCGGCGTCGGGCCCGAAGGGCGTTGCCGCAGACAGGTAACGTGGATCGCCATAGTTTGCGCGGGAAATAAAGCTGCCGATATGCTCGTTCGCCATACCCACGGTGAACTGGGCGGTCTTCCCATCGGCCAGTGCATCGCTGCGCAGAGCCAGGCCGATCGCCGCAGACGGCTCGCCGGGAACGAACAATATTTGAAGGCCGTCCACTTCGAGCGCCTGGAAAATTGCGGAGGCCGGAAGGGCCCCCTGCGCCAGCGAGCGGGGCAAGGGCGCTTCGAGGTAGGCCGTCTTGACCGTCACGTCGCGGAAGGCCATATCGTTCGAAGCTTCCTTGGCCCGAACAGCAAGAAGGCGTCCAATGGAATCGACCCGCTCCCAACCTTCCAACGTTTCCGGGTTTCCGGGGGTCTGATCGGCAGTGGCCCCCGGCAGGAAGATGGCTACGCAATCCGGGGTGGTCTGTTCTTCCATGAAGCGGTAGTAGGCGCCGGGGTAATCGGCGGAGAGGTAAAAACGGTGACTCTCCGGCGCCAGTTCAGGCCGCGCGGCAAGGTTAGCGATGACGGAAATGGCTTTTCCGTCGGCATCGTCAACGCGGATTACCCCGATTTGTTCATCGGCGGGGCCGTCGGTCACGAATCGATTCTGGGAGAGGGCCTGCTGCTTTGCGGTGGCATAACCGAGGGTCGCTCTTTTCTTCTTCTCCCGGGCGGTCTCCATGGTGGCCACGATGGCCTGTGCGACTATTTCCAGAGTTTCCGGCTGGTAACGCCCGGAGGTCCAGCGCATCACCAAGGACTGATCCATGCCACCGGGGCCGTTGCGGGTGCCGGTGGCGCTGAGGAAGACGTGTTCTTTGGGTGTAAGGGCGGCGGCGAGCTCGACGACGCGGTCGCGCAGCGCGCGGGGAATGTGGGAAAGGTCTACACTGACCAGATAGGCCTCGTTAGTGCTGTCGTCCAGGTAGAGGCAGCGAGACCAGAGTCCGTCGTGCTCGCCGAGGGATTCGCGCCCCATTCGCTCCGGGTATCCGCCCAGAGGGGTGCCCTGCGGGACGGTCAGTCGCGCCTTGGCGGCGCCTGCTTCCAACCCGGGGGCCGGCGAGGCGAGGAGCACGAGGATGGCAATCCCCAGTGCTTTAAATCGGATCATAGAGGTACACCCGCTTGCGTGGCTTCGCTTCAGTTGAATGGGAAGCCCAGAGTTTAGCACGTTTTCGTCGGGAGGATAAATTTCCGGGGCTTTATCGGGGCGGGAAAGGTCTGTTGGGCGCTCTGGAAGCGGCGAAATCGATGTGCATTCCCCCCTGCATTCAATGGTATAGTAAAGGCTGGTCCAACGCAGTACACGAAAACAGACCAAAATTTCGTGAGGAGCCATACAATGCCTAAAGCACTGGTCGCCCTGGCCCAGGGGTGTGAGGAACTTGAAGCCGTAACGATTATCGATCTCCTGCGGCGCGCCAACATAGAGGTGGTGACGGCGGGCCTGACGCGCGAGCCCGTGATCTGCAGCCGGGGGGTGGTGCTGATTGCGGATACGACGCTGGAGAAGGCCTCCACCATCGATGATTTTGACGTGATCGTTCTGCCGGGCGGACTCCCCGGCGCGGACAATCTGGCGGACAGCCCGCTGGTGATAAAAACGCTGAAGCGGATGGCGAAGGAGGAGAAGTATGTGGCGGCGATTTGCGCCGCGCCCCGGGTGCTGGCCAAAGCCGGGCTGCTCTCAGGGAAGCGGGTCACTGCGTATCCCGGATTCGTTGAGGATGGCCAATTCCCCGATCTGGATTATACCGGCGGTGCCGTGGAAGTGGATGGGAAGATTGTGACCTCGCGCGGCCCCGGC
>JBIJDL010000327.1:0-7291 GCA_044344195.1 Candidatus Hydrogenedentales bacterium | reverse complement strand
CAGCCGGACCGTGCCGGGCGCCGAGACTTCGGCCGTGATCGGCTCGAACGACGAAGTGCTGCGCATGGTGCCCGACGAGCGGCTGAACTCCCTCATCGTGGTGGCTACGGAAGGGATGATGGAGCAGGTGCGCGATCTGGTGAAGCGCCTGGACACACCCGTGCCCTATGAGCAGAACAACATGCACATCTACGAACTGCTGAACGCGGACGCCGAACTGATGGAGCAAGCCCTCCAGCCCCTCACCGGCACAGCGCCCCGGCGCCAGGAAGGCGCGGCGGGCGGCGGTGCGGCGGCCGGTGGCGCGGGCGGCGGTGGTGGTGGGGGCGGCGGTTCGTCCGGCTCGTCGGAAGTGCAGCCCTTCGAGCAGAAAGTGCAGATCGCGCGCTACGACCAGACCAACTCCCTGTTGATCCTGGCCTCCCCCCAGGACTACAAGCAGCTCGAAACCTACATTGCCCGGCTCGACGTGCCCCAGCGCCAGGTCTATGTGAAGGCCAGCGTGATGGACGTGGCGTTGAACGACTCTTTTAACCTGCAGGTCAACGCGGCCAGCATCAGCGGCAGTGACGGTTTCGGCCTCACGGACACCTCGCTGCTTCCCGTGACCAATCTGGCAACCGCCTTGACCAATCCGACCGGCGCGGGCGCGGGTCTGCTCAGCAGCGTGCTGGGCCTGGGCTCCACGGGCGGAATCAGCGCGGGCATCTTTGACGACATAACCGTGGACTACGGCGGTCGTGAATTCAGCATTCCCTTTGTGCCGGTGCTTTTCCAGGCCCTGGAAACCCTCTCCGATCTGGAGGTGCTCTCCCAGCCCAGCCTCACGACCATCGACAACGAAGAATCGTCCATCACCGTGGGTAAAGAAGTGCCCTTCATCACGGGCAGCTCCCGTCCCCAGACCACGACGGGCGGCACGGACGGCGAGTTCAATTCCAGCTTCGGCTCCACGCGCATCCAGCGCGAAGACGTGGGCGTGAAGCTGAAGGTGACGCCCCAGATCAGCGAGGGCGACAACGTGCTGCTGGAGGTGGAAATCGAAGTGTCCGACATTGCCGACACCGACCCCCGCGTGGGTACGCCCGATATCGTGGGCCCCACCACGAACAAGTCCCTCTTCACGAGCAAGGTGCTGGTGAAGGATGGCTCCACGGCGGTGCTGGCCGGTCTTATCCGTGATTCTACGAACCGCACGCGCAACCAGACGCCGATCCTGGGCGACGCGCCTCTGATCGGCTGGCTGTTCCGCTCCAAAAAGGATTCGCGGCAGAAGAGCAACTTGGTGGTGCTGGTGACGCCCCATATCGTGAAGGAAAGCGTGGACATGGAGCGGCTCACGCTCCACAAGCTGAACGAGTACCACGATTCCAACCTGGACGAACTCTTCGAGGGCGGCTTCTTCAAGAAAGTGAAGAAGAAACAGGAGTATCGCAAGAGCCACCGGCCCACGTATGACGAATCCGCGGCTATCACCGGACGCGATACCGGATCCACCGAGTCGGATGGTTTCCGCCGCGGCGACATGAAGAGGTAGTGGATGAGAACAGGCCAAGACCTGCAACTGGGCGAGATTCTGATTCGCAATGAATTCGCGCACCCCGACCAGATAAACGAAGCCCTCGAGCTCCAGAAGATCCGGCCCAAGCGGTTGGGCGAATTGCTGCTCGACCTCGGCTATGTGGATGAGGAGCAGATCCTCACCGGCCTGGGCGAGCAGTTCAACATCCCCTTCGTGGCCGAACTGGGCGACGATGTGGAAGCCGCCCTGACGACGAAGGTGCCCATTTCCTTCATCCGCGAATACCACATGGTGCCCTACAAGCGGAACGGCACGGGCTTCCTCGTGGCGGTGAACGATCCGGTCAATCTGCTGCCCCTGGACGACCTGCGCCTGCTTCTTGGCGGCCCGGTCACGCCGGTGCTCTGCCGCAAGGGCGACGTCCAGAAGATCATCGACGGCTATTTCGAGCAGCAGACCGAAAACGCCGCCGACATGATAGACAGCATCACGATGGCGGAGAAGGACGGGGACAAATACAAGAACCTGGAGAGCATGGGGTCCGAGCGCGACCTGCTCGACCTGGCCAACGAAGCGCCCATCATCAAGCTGATCAACCTCGTGATCACGGGCGCGGTCAAAGAGCGCGCCTCGGATATTCACATCGAGCCTTTTGAAAAAGAAGTGCGCGTGCGTTATCGCATCGACGGCGTGCTCTACGAAAAATTTTCCGTGCCCAGAGGCCAGCAGGCCGCGGTGATATCCCGCGTGAAGATCATGGCGGATTTGAACATCGCCGAGCACCGGCTCCCGCAGGACGGGCGCATCAAGATCCGCCTGAGCGGCAAGGAGATCGACATCCGCGTGTCGGTCATTCCCGTGGCCCACGGTGAGCGCGTGGTGATGCGTATCCTGGAGAAGGGCAGCTTCCTCTTCAGCCTGGAGCACCTGGGCATGGAGGAGAAAGACCGCACCCAGCTCGACAAGATCATCCAGAGCTCCCACGGTATTTTTCTGGTGACGGGTCCCACGGGTTCGGGCAAATCCACGACGCTCTACGCGGCCCTGCAGCGGGTGAACTCTCCGGACAAGAACATCATCACGGTGGAAGATCCCATCGAGTACCAGCTCGAAGGCATCGGCCAGATCCAGGTCGCGCCCAAGATCGGCCTGACCTTTGCGGCGGGCCTGCGCAGCATCCTCCGCCAGGACCCGGACATTATTCTCATCGGCGAAATTCGCGATATGGAGACGGCGGAGATGTCGGTGCAGGCCTCGCTCACGGGTCACCTGGTGTTTTCGACCCTGCACACAAACGACAGCGCCGGCGCGATCACGCGCCTGGTCAACATGGGCATCGAGCCCTTCCTGGTGACGTCGTCGACGATAGCGATCCAGGCGCAGCGCCTCGTGAGGCGGATTTGCGATTCCTGCCGCGAAGCCTACACGCCTGAAATGGAAACCTGGCGCGAATTGGGCATCGAACCGCCGTCGAAGGACAAGCAGATCTTATATAAAGCCGTGGGGTGCAAGAAGTGCTCGGATCGCGGCTATAAAGGCCGTACGGGCATCTTTGAATTGTTGCTGATGACCCCGCGCATTCAGGAGATGGCCCTGCAGGGCGTGGACTCCAACCAGATTAAGCGCGAGGCCCGGAAATTCGGCATGCGCACCCTGCGCGAAGATGGCGCCCACCGCGCCATGCTCGGACTGACCTCGGCGGAGGAAATCCTCCGGGTAACGCGCAACGATATGGAAGAAGAGTTCATGGGCTGAGGCCCGGTGTGTAACGTTTTTGGGGGTGGCGGCGTTGGTATAGTGGACACAGTGCGACTGCTCGCCGCGACCGAAGAAAGTAGAAGCACGAATGGATACGAATGCACACGAATCGAGCTGGCGGAAAGACGACGCGCGAGATTCACGGTGATGGGTAGCGCGTTTCGCCCCGAAGGGGCAGTGCAGGTTTCAGCCCTGGGCAACGCCCAGGGTAGCGGGCAAACTACTCTCTCTCGCCCTGAAAGGGCAGCGCAGTTACCGGCTGCGACAATGTGCAGCTATTCCACTGCGTTGCCCTTTCAGGGCGAAAAGCTCCGCAGGCCGCACTTTCCCTGGGCGTTGCCCAGGGCTGGAAGCTGCGCTGGCCTTTCAGGCCGAAGAGGCCGGAGTCGTGAAGTCTATTTGCATATAGCGGATTTCATCAAAGTAGACTAGAATGCGAGTTCCGAAGGTTTTATGCGCCCCGCGCGGAATCCATGCAGTGGACGCGCGGGGGTGGTTGCGCGACGGGGACTGGCGCGGCGAGCACCATTGAGCGTACCGCTTCGCGGGCGCATAGGATAGAATCGATACCCATGGCGGTTTACGACTACAAAGCGATCAACAAGGCGACGGGCAAGAGCTCGAAGGGCGTGATCGATGCGGAGAGCCCGTCCCAGGCGCGGCAGAAGTTGCGCGACCAGGACCTCTTCCCCACGGAAATCACCGAGAGCGCCGCTACGGTATCGACCCGTGGCAACGATGGGAAGCCGAGCCACAAAGGCGGCGGACGGGTTTCCTCGCGCGATCTGGCGATGCTTACGCGTCAGTTCGCGGTCCTGCTGCGGGCGGGTATGCCCCTGGTGGATGCGCTGAGCGCCATGCAGGAACAGACCAGCCGGCCCCGGCTCCAGTCGGCGCTGTATGACATTCGCGATAACGTAAACAGCGGCACGACCCTGGCCGATGCGCTGGGGAAGCACCCGCGGCTGTTCTCCAACCTGTATGTGAACATGGTGCGCGCGGGCGAGGTGAGCGGCACGCTCGAAGAGGTGCTCTTCCGCCTGGCCGAGATTCAGGAGCACCAGTCCAAGCTGAAGGGCCAGCTCATGTCGAGCCTGGCCTACCCGGTGTTCATGGGACTCTTCGCCATCGCGGTGGTTGTCTTCCTGATGATGTTCATCGTGCCGCGCATCACGCTGATTTTCGAGAAGCAGGACGCGGTGCTGCCCAAACCCACGCTGATCCTGATCGCGGCGAGCGATTTTCTGGGCAACTACTGGTTTCTGATCATCGGGGCGATCATCGGTGGCTTCATGTTGTGGCGCTACTGGATAGGCCAGCCCAAGGGCCGGCTCAAATGGGACCGGATGAAGCTGAAGTTCCCGCTCTATGGCGGGCTGCATTTGAAGCTCGTCTGCGCGCGATTTGCCCGGACCCTGGGTACGATGCTCCAGAGCGGCCTGACCATGCTGCCGGCGCTGGAGGTGGTGAATTCGGTGCTGGACAACGCCTATTTCCGGGAAAACATGGACGAGGTGAAGGCGGGGGTACGGCGGGGTCGGGATCTGTCGCAGCAGCTCAAAGAAACGGGCCTCTTTCCGTCCATGATGATTCACATGGTGGAGCTGGGCCAGCGCAGCGGCGAGATCGAGGACATGCTCATCAAGGTGGCCGACACCTACGACGAGGATGTGCGCCTGACGATCGACGCCATTGTGGGGCTGATTGAGCCTGTTATAATTATTGTCATGGGAGTCTTTGTGGGCTTCCTGGTCATATCTATTTTATTGCCGATTCTGAACATGAGCCAGAATCTTTAACGCGAGGAGCAATTTAACCATGAACACGAACAAGAAGCGGCGCAACCGCAACGACGGCGGCTTTACCCTGGTGGAACTGATGGTGGTAATCTCCATCATCGCCGTGCTCGCGGCCATCGTGGGCTACAACGTGCTCGATTCCGTGGACCAGGGCAACGTCGCGGCGGCGAAGGCCCAGATCAAGCAGTTCGACACGTCGCTGGTGGCATACAAGATCAAGTTTAAGAAATTCCCGGAAGATCTGAGCGCGCTGATCAGCCCGCCGAGCGGCGACCCGATCATGACTGCAAAGGAAGTGCCGCTGGATCCCTGGGGCAACCCCTATCAGTATCAGCTTGAAGGATCGCGAAAGTACGTGATCACGTCGCTGGGCGCCGATGGCGCGCCGGGCGGTGAAGACGTGGACGCGGATATCAAGAGCGACGATATCACGAATGAGGCCGCGCAGTAAGAAGAGCGTTGACCACGGATTGCACGGATAACACGGAAGCCTCCGGAAAAATTGAACCACGGAGTCTGCGGGGCGCGGAGAATGATGAGCGTCTCTCTGATCGTAATTCCTCCGTGCCTCCGTGTTCTCTGTGGTCAAGCATTTTTGTTGACCACGGAATGACACGGAAGAGCACGGAAGGGGAAGTGCGGTTGAGCGTGTCCAGTGGCGTGGTGATTCTTGTGGTGTCTCACAGGTTCTTTTGTGACCTTTGCGTCTTAGCGTCTTAGCGTCTTTGCGTGCTGATCAGTGAACCTCACGCAAAGGCGCTAAGGCGCAAAGGTGGCTGTCAGCGGATTTCGCCGGAATTCGTTACACAAGTGTACAGGCTCCAGCGTAAACGAAGGATTTTCGGAAAGCATATTTGACGTCATGTCACACCCGATTCACCATAGGCGCGCGTGCCGCGCAGCGCAGGCGGGCTTCACGTTGCTGGAGCTGGCGCTGGTGGTGTTTTTGATCGGGCTGGTGGCGGCGATGGCGGTGCCGCAGATTCTGCCGATCATCGCGTTCAGCGAGCTGGAGGGGAGCGCGCGGCATATCGCGGGCTTTGGTCGCGGAGCCATGGCCCACTCGGCGTTGCTCAAGGATCGGGTGGTGGTGCGGGTAGACCTGACGGAACAGGAGATCTACGCGGTCCACTGGATCATCGAGGAGACGGAGGAGGAGAAGAAGCTGCGCGAGTCCGAGCCGGATCAGTTGGCGAAGCTCGCGCAATTGAAGGAGAAGGGCATCCGCTCGGCGGAAGACCTGGACAAGTCGCTGCTCCAGGGTGGCGAACTGGGCAGCCTGCTGGGCGGTGACGACGGCGCCTTCGACGAGGAACTCGCGGGCTATCAGATGTCGGACAAGTTCAATGCTTTCGCGCGCCAGGCGCTGGAGACCCGCGCGGAAAACATCAAGCACGACGAGAGTTTCCTGGAGGACGTGGGCGAGATATTCACCGAGGAAGATGTGTTCGATCTGGAGGAGAAGGCGCCGGTGGAGGAGGAGCTTGCGGATCCGATCCTGCGGCGGACGAAGTTGAGCGAGAGCGTGACGATTACCGGCGTGGATCTGGATGGGGCGTACATCAGCAAAGGCGTGGTGGAAGTTGAGTTCACCGTGCTGGGGCTGGCGCAGAAGGCCATCTTCTATATTGAAAATGAGGACGGCGATGCCTTCACCGTGCTGTGGGATCCGGTATCGGGTCGCACGAATATCTTCCCCGGTCGGGAGGAGGATCTGTGATGGGCGCGCACGTAAGTGAAAAATGTGGGGCTGGAAAGCCCCCCCTCCATAGCGCACGAGATTGTGGGGCTGGAAAGCCCCCCCTCCATGGTGCACGAGATTGTGGGGCTGGAAGGCCCCCGCGCCACAATGGCGGATTTACGTTGGTGGAGGTGCTCGCCGCGCTGGCCATTCTGGGCGGGGCGATGTTTATCCTGCTCAATACCCACTACAGTGCGCTGCGCCTCCACGAGGAGATGGCCAGTTCCGTGCTGCGTCGGGAATTGATGGAGCGGGTGGTGAGCGATGCGGAGTTCAAGGTGCTCACGGGGACCCTCACGGAGTCCGGCGAATTTGAAGGACGCTATGCGGGCTATTCCTGGGCCTTCAACGGCACGCCCATGGGCGGTTCGGAAGAAATGCCCCTGCCCTTCTATCAGGTACAGGCCACGCTCCGCACGCCCGACGGCGAGGAGGAGTCGCTGAACTTTTACGTCTTCAACATCAGTAGCG
>JBIJDL010000039.1:0-23773 GCA_044344195.1 Candidatus Hydrogenedentales bacterium | reverse complement strand
CATGCGCTCCAGATTCGCGCCAGTCTGATTGCCCACTTCACCGTGCTCGATACGACCGAGGTGGTGCGAGCCGGGGATGACCTGGAGGCAGCCGTTGGCCTTGTTGGCCGCGTCGATGCCGATGAGGCAACTCGCCATATAGGGAAAGAGGCAGCCGTTGTCATACCAGTAGCCGTAGTCCTGATGCCATTCCCAGGCGCCGCCCACGCGGGGCTCCTTGAGCATCATCTTGTGGTGGTAGTGGTAGACCTCGCCGCCGAGGAGCTGCTCCATGGGGTTCACCATCTTCTCGGAGCGCACGATGGCGCTGTACATGTCGTCTTCGAGGGTGTTGCGCAGCGTGAGGCGCGTGGTGAAGCCCTGCTGGTCCACGCGATCGATCGCACCCGTCGCGATGGCCTGATCCGTCTTGGCGATTTTGTAGAGCAGGTCTACCTCTTCCGTGTCGAAGTGCTTCTTCTTAAGGAGGCAACCGGTACGCTCAAACTCGGCCACATCTTCGGGGCTCAATCGGTATTCGCTCATATTGGCTCTCTCCACGGTTGCGGTGGCTACGCTATATCTCAGGGACGGCAGGGACAACAGCGACGGCAGATCTCAATGAATTTCATTGCCTGCCGTCCCTGAAGTCGCTGCCGTCCCTGTAATCTCCACAGTATCTTAGTTGCACTCGGGTTCCAGCGGGCCAGCCAGATCCTTCAGGAAGAAAAGGCGCCCCGGCAGCGTGGGCATGTAGGTGCTGGGGATCCAGGGGCTGGGCTTGTGGTGCAGGCTCATCCAGAGGGACATGCCCTGCCACATCATGCCGCGGCCCAGGGTGCCGTCGCAGCCGCCGATGATCTGGTCGGACATGAGGAAGAGGCCGGGTCCGACGGTGTTCGCCGTGGCGGGCACCAGGGTCGTGCGGCTCTTGAAGCTCGTAATGGCGTTCTGCTCGACCGTGAGGGCGCAGAGCTGGGCCGCCACGCGGTAGTCCTGCTTCTTCCACTCGGCCTCGGTCTTGAATTCGGCGGCGAAGTGAGGTTCCCAGAAGGCGATGTGGCAGGCGCGGCCAATGCCAAAGACGGTGACGAGTTTCGCGCCTTTTTTCTTCAGCGCGCGAATCTTCTCGCCGTAGGTCGGCAGGTTTTTCTTCGTGGCGAAGTTGCGCTGATTCTTGGGCACGGTCAGCTTGCCGAGGGGACCGTAGAAGGCCTGTTCCATGGCGTTCTGGAAAGCGCCGGGATCATTCGAGGGCAGCGAATTGCCCTTGTCATCGCTCCACTCGTCCATATTGAAGCCGTGGACGTGCTTGCAGTCCACATTCCATTCTTTCAGAAAATAGACCGCCCAACGATACATGCCCATGGGGCCCACGGGCAGGATAAAGGCGATTTCCTTCTTCGCAGTCTTGGCGTCGCTGATGGCCTTGGCGATTTCGTGGCCCAGCATCACGTCGAAGTCTTCAAGAGAGCCGCAGGGGATCGCCTCGAACTCCTTGTTCCACCAGGATTCCGGCTTCGCGATGGTTTCCGGCTTGCGCCCGCAGAGTTTGTCGATAGCGTCAAGGTCCCAGCCCGCAGGGAAGAAGCCTTCCAGCAAAGAGCCCTTGATGGTGGTCATTAGATTGATGGCCATGGTGATAATTCCTTCCGCTTGGATTTTGGGTATACGCGCCGACACGGGGCGCGGTCGTCATGATAATGCATGGACGCGGGGGGATCAAAAAGAAGGATGAAGGGTGAAGTCGTGGCGCGGGTTTCGTGGACCGAGTGGACAATGTGGACGTAGTGGACCGAGTGCAACGTCCACATTGGTCCACCCTGTCCACACCGTCCACTTAGTCCATCAAGACCCCGCTTGCTCAGGCCCGGCCTCAGTCTGGATCGTGGAGCCGATACAACGGAAACTGGGTGCAGACCAGGCCGGGTCGACTCGCCAGAGCCTCAGGAATTCCATCCAGATTGTCACACCCGCCAATTCCGAGATAGGTCAGCTCGGTCAATCCCGCCAAAGCGTCAAGTGTGCGGAGATTGGAGCAGCAAATCAGGTTGATGGACTTGAGTCTGCTCAACCCACGGAGCGGTTCCAAGTCCGAGACTCCCACGCAACCCTCCAGGTCAAGCTGCTCCAGATTCTCATGCCGCCGCAAGAAACTGAGATCCTCCAGTGCCTCACAGTTCTTCATGGATAATGACGTGAGTGAAGTCAGCGCCCCCAGGGCACTGATGTCGCTTAGCCCGGTGCAATCGTTCAGACTCAGCTCAGTCAATGACGGGCATCCCTCGACGCCTTGCAGGTCTTGCAGATTCTTATTTGCATCCAGGTTGAGCCGCTCGAGTCCCGCCATGCCGGAGAGAAATCGCAGGTTCCGCAGCCCCGTACTGTAGGCAAGGGACAGCGATAGGAGCGAGGGCAGGTTGAGGTCTTTCGGCAAATTCTCCAGGCCGGTGCAATATTCCAGCGCCAGCGACCGCAGCCCTACGATTTCATCAATACCAACCAATGCGCCGGGTAGCACATCGCCGCCAAGACCAAGCGCGTGCAAGGCCGGAAGGGTCGAGAGGCTTTGGGCTATGCCCGCGGGCAAGGTCTTGAAGTGCATGCCCAGCCGACTGAGCTTGGGCAGGCCGCTCAACTTCGGGAGCGCGGCCAGCTCAGCCTCGCCACCGATGGATAGCGAGGTTAGCTCGGGTAGCCCTTCAAATCCTTCCAACTCCAGTACACCGTCGCAACCGGAAAGCTCAATGGACTTCAGGGACGGTAGATTTCGAAAGCCTCTCAAATCCGAAAGCGACTCGCAGCCGCTGATCTCGACTTCGCGCAAGTGGGCAAGTCCCGACAAGGCCTCAACGTTCTTAAGCGAGCTCCAGGAACCGAGGTAGGCATGGTCCAGAAGCATGAGATGCTGAATACCCTCCAGGGTCTCCAAGTCGAAGTCGTTCAGAATGACCCCAGTCACTCCATCGAGCCCCTCAAGAAAATTAAGGTCTCGAATGGAGTTGCCGGATTGAAGATTGATGCTATTGAGGCTCGGGAACGACTTGAGTACCTCCAGCCCGCGCACTTCGTCATACTTGTCGAGCAGGAACCCTTCCAGGTTGGGCAATCCAGCTATCGGGCTCAGATCCACGACGGGCGGGCACTGTTCGAGATCGAAATATTGCAACTTGGTAAGTTGGCTCAGCACTTCGAAGATATCGGGGTCCACCGGCCCCGCGATCCACAGCTTGCGCAACTCGGTGAGACCTCGAAGTTCCTGGAGGTGGTTCAGGGCCGTGTGCCGTTCGAGATAGAGGGTTTCGAGGTGCGGCACGTGGCGAAGGGGCAGGAGTGAGATGACTCCCTCGCAATCGTAGCAACTAAGCTCTCGAAGATTGGGGAAATAGGCGAGAAAGTCGAGATTCGGGATCGTTCGCTCAAAGTGGATTTTCCTTCGGGATTCATCCACAGGTCCTTCATACTTGAACATGTTGAATCATCGCCACGACGGGCGATGCGGTGGGTTCGGGTGATCGCCTATTCGACCAGCCCGTTCTGTAGTTTCATAGTGTAGCAAACGATTGTCGCAATCGCAATCTTGCTGGATGCGGCAATCGTGTGCTCAACGCCAGTGTAGGTGACGCTTCGGCCCTGTCATCAATGGGAAGGCCGCCCTTACATCCATCACGTCCAAAAGCACCTCACCGCCGACGACCTTGTACTCCCACCAAGGCTCCACGAAGGTTGTCCAGAGTTTTTCCCCCGCGATCGTCCACGCGGTGAACTCCAACTCCGCTGACATGAGCACCACATCGCCGTGGCGTTGCCAGCCCCAGAAATAGTGGGCGTGCTCGTTCCAGAGTCGTCGGGGTGCGTTGAGGTCGTAGGCGAGGGCATGCTCTCCGCCACCTATGAATACGATACCGGTCTCCGGAATCAGCAGCACGCCGGGACTGAAGAGCCAGGCGGCATCCCGATAACGTAGAACGACACACAGATGGGGCCAGGCTTGCCCTTCGCCGATAGCTATAAAGGAGTATTCGCCTTCGTCGCTGGGCTCGATTTTGTCATAGAGTTTCGCCTTTGATTTGTAGTTCCAATGCGACTGGGGCAATTCACCTTGATGGACATGAATCGTGTATTTATCCATTGCGACTGAGATCATGACTCGCTCACCCCGAATTACCTCTGAAAACACGTTTTTATATGGGTGATCACTATTTGTCGTCTAAGTTTGCTGTGCCATTCAAGAATATGCGCACTGGCATCTGGGAAAGGCCAGTGGACACAGTGGATCGGGTAGACACTTCCTCGAGGTCGTACTTGTTTCTTATATACAGAGCAATCTCCGTAATTCACTCCGAACGAAGTTCAGCCTCTCGTTCGATTTGATTCTATCCTGTACGGTGGGACCGTCAATGTAAAAATCAAACAACCCATCTCTGTGGCCCATTGCCAGAAATACGCGTTCCGTTTTCAGAATCCGCTCTCGCTCCGAAAGTGATTCATCAGCCAGAGTTTCGAGAACGGCCTCCAACGCGCCCACATAAGTACTCCCACGATTCTTTGACAATATGCCTATGCACTCTTCTATCAATTGAACCAATTCGCTCATGGAAACGTTCATGGGCTTTCCCCTCGACAACGATTTGGCAAAAATAAGTGCTATTCCCACGAGCTTGGAATGGGAGCCAATACCAATCATGAAAAATGGATGGACACTTCGACTCAGGTCTTCAATGCTCTCTCTCAGACAAGAAAAGACCACGACCCAATGATCGTGGCCAAAACTTTCTATCCTTTTCGCTTACAGCGCGTTCGGGGGCGTGCGCACCACCAGTAGCCTTAGCTCGGTCATGTCTTCGATGGCGTACTTGATGCCTTCGCGTCCGAGGCCGCTGTCTTTCACGCCGCCGTAGGGCATGTGATCCACACGCCAGGAGGGAACGTCGCCGATGACCACGCCGCCTACGTCGAGCTCGTCCCACGCGAGGTTGATCTTGTAGATGTCGCGGGTGAAGATGCCGGCCTGGAGTCCGAACTTGCTGTTGTTCACTTGATCGAGGGCTTCCCGGAAATCGCTGAACTTCGTAAGCAGGCAGGCGGGGCCGAAGAACTCTTCCACGTACATGGGTTCGTCTTCGGGCACGTTTTCGAGGATCGTGGCGTCGATGATGTTGTCCTTGCGACCGCCGCCGCAGAGGAGCGTGGCACCCGCGTTGACGGCGGATTTGATCCACTCCTCCATGCGGTCCGCTTCGCCCTTGGAGATGATTGGCCCGATGAAGGTGTCTTCATCGCGGGGGTCACCGGCTTTAAGCTTCTTCGTGGCGGCGACGAACTTCTCTTTGAAGGCGTCGTAGATGGATTCGTGGATGATGATGCGCTGGACGCCGATGCAGCTCTGGCCGGACTGGTAGAAGGCGCCGATGACCATGCGGGCCACAGCGTCGTCGAGGTCGGTGTCGTGATCGACGATGCAGGCGGCGTTTCCGCCGAGTTCCAGCACCACGGGCTTCTTGCCCGCGCGGGCCTTGAGATCCCAGCCCACGGCGGGAGAGCCGGTGAAGCTGAGGAACTTGAAGCGCTCGTCGGTGGTGAAGAGATCGGCACCATCGCGGCGGCAGGGCAGGATGGAGAAAGCGCCTTCCGGCAGGTCGGTCTCGGCGAGGATTTCACCGATGATGATCGCGCCGAGGGGCGTGAGGCTCGCGGGCTTGAGCACAAAGGGGCAGCCGACCGCAAGGGCAGGCGCGACTTTGTGGGCCGCCAGATTCAACGGAAAGTTGAAGGGCGAAATGAAGGAGCAGGGACCGATGGGCACGCGCTTGGCCATGCCGCTGTAGCCGTGGGCGCGGGCGCTGCGGTCCATGGGTATGACTTCGCCGCCGATGTTCACGGAAAGCTCCGCCGCGATCTTGAAGGTGTCGATGAGGCGGGAGACTTCGCCGCGGCTGTCTTTAATGGGCTTGCCGCCTTCGATGCAAAGGGTCTGGGCGAGCTCTTCGGCGCGCTCCTTGAAGCGGGCGACGCAGTGCTCCAGCACGGCCTGGCGCTGGTAGGCGGCCATGCGGCGGCAGGGGCCATCGGCCTTTACGGCGGCGGCGATGGCCTGGTCGATAATGTCGGGTCCGGCCATGGCCACTTTCGTGGCGACTTCACCGGTATATTTGTCGATCACGTCGAGGTCGGTATTGGCGTACACGGCCTTGTTGGCGAGATAGTAGGGATAGGAATCCTTGAGCATGGGCGTATTCTCCCTGGTTGGGCGGCAGGCGACCGAAGGTCGAAAAAACTGCTGGATATCACTGGCTGGGAACGCTGGCCGCAAAGCGGGTCCAGCGGCGGGTAAGTGTACCTGAAAATGGCTGGATTGTTCCATGCCCAGTCCCGGGGCTATGCGCATGGGGTCAGATGGCGGCCCCGCTCTCCCCGGATCGGGTCATGATGTCGGGGGTGCGCTCGGGGGTGCCGTGGAGGTATTCGTTGAGCGTTTTTGCGTAGTCTTTCAACCCGAGAGAATCGGGGTAGGCTTCGAGCCCGAGTTCGGTCTGGGCCAGGGCCTTCTTCAGGAGCACCCGGCTGTATTCATAGGGCACATCCCGCACGAGGGCCTCGCGGAAGGCCCGGATATAAACGAGGGCCGTCTTCTGGTATAGCTCACCCATGAATTTCTGCAGGTCCCCGTCAAACACGCCATCGGGCACGGGCTGGCCGCGTTCGATGAGGGCCTGGGCGGTGAGGAGCTCGCCCTCGGCCAGGGTGAGCTGGGGCTCGGCGAGATGGAGAAAGCTCAGGCCGTAGTAAAAATGGCCCAGAGGGTCCTCGGGATATTTCAGGAGGTGCTGCTGAATCAGGGGCCGGGCCTCGGGCCAGCGCTGCTGGTTGCCGATGGCAGAAGCCTCGACGAGCAGGGCGGGGTCGTACGCGGGGGCCGGGCAGCCGCCCAGGAACAATGCGGCGCAGGCCAACATCAGTAGCGGAAGCGCCATTCCCCGGCCCAGCGGGCCGGGGAATCTGGTGCACAGATACTTCATACTACTTCCAGGCCGGTTCCAGGCGGAAGAAGCCTGTTTCCGACCCGACGCGGGCAAAGACCGCCACTTCGGCCGGTTTCAGCTCCTGAACTTTCGCGATGGCGGCTTTGTACTCTTCGAGATTGCGCACGGGGACTTCGCCGACGGCCATCACGATGACGCCGGGACCCATTTTACCGACCTGAGCCGTACTGCCGGATTTCACGCTGCGCACGATAACGCCCTGAACCTCTTCTGAGAGATTGAGGCGAATCCGCACGTCGCGGGTCAACTCGCGCACGGTGAGGCCGAAGAAATCATCGACGAATTCCTCGGCATCGCCCGCGGCGCGGGGACGCTCGGCCAGGGTGACGGTGAGGTCGACCGGCTGGCCCTTGCGGAGTACGCGAACGGCGGCGGCCTTGCCCGCACCGGCCTCACGGACGAGCTGGGTGAAGCCCATGACTTCCCGGTCCTGTTTGGCGCGGACCGGCGTTCCGTCGAAGCTGACGATGACGTCGCCCTCCTGAAGCCCGCCGGTGTGGGCCGGGGATCCAGGCACCACGGTGCTCACGATGAGCCCGCCTTTGGGATCGAGTTTCCAATACGTGGCGAAGTCGTCGGTCAGGGGCTGGGTGAATACACCGAGCCAGGCATCGCCCGCACCGGCGGGTGCGGCGGAGCCATCGGGGGGCGTCTGGATGTATTTCGCGAAGAGTTCGCTCTGATAGACGAGGGGGTGACCGCTCCGAATGTGAAGCTCGCCGCCCTCCGCTGCGCTCAGGTCAAAGCCCACCACGCCAACCACCCGGCCCGCGCTGTCGATGACCGGGCCGTTAATGAACCCGAAGCGAACCGCTTCGTCGAGGCAGTAGGTGGTGCGGGGTTTTTCCAGGACGGACGAAATCCGACCGATGTGGATCGCGCGGTTGAAGTCCAGGGTGTCCCCCAGCAGTCCGAGGACCGCCACGGGCTCGGCGAGGCCGAGTGAATTGCTCTCGGCGAACTTCACGAAAGGCAGGTTGAGGGGCTGGTCGGATTTCAGCTTCAGAAACGCGACGTTGACATCTTCGGGCTTGCCGACGATCTCCGCGTCGTAATCTTTCTCGCTGTCGCCCTGGCCCAGGGTGACGGATATGTTAAAGGGCTGGCTGTTCTCCACCTTCATGTGACCGTGGGTCATGATGAGGCCTTCGGGCGACACAACGAGCGCCAGCGCATTGCTGTCACGCTTGGAGGATTCGCCTGTGGAGGCATTGGTGACCTCGCTGGAGTAATTCAGTATGCCGATGGCCGGGGTGAGATCGCTGTAGGCCTTTTTGAGCAGGGCCGTGTCGAAGCCGTCCCCGGCGGCGGCATTGAATACGGAACCCAAGGTCAGTAGAAGGGCCGTCAGGCGCTTGGTGTTACTCGACATTTTGCACTCCTTCCACGGGAACTGCGGGTACGACGGGGGCGGCGGCCTCCTCTTTCATGGTCGGATCCTGCTTGACCAGCACGTAGCGGTGCAGGGCGCGGTTGCGGACGGAAAGCAACACCAAGGGCACTTGTTTATCCACACGTTCGCGGTAGAGGGCACTGAACTGTTCGAGATTCTCCACGACGATGTCATCCACGGAGAGGATGATATCGCCCTGGGCGAGGCCGACCTTGGTGGCAAGCCCGCCGACTTGGGTTCCCGACACGAGGACACCCTGGCGGGATTCGAGGCGCGCGCGTCTCACGATGGCGGGGGTCAGTTCGGAGGCGGTGAAGCCCCACTCGGTGTACTCCACCTGGGCACCCTTGAGGCCGCCCTGCTCTTCAGTGACGATGGGAATATCGATCTTCTGTTCGCCACGCTGGAACGTGAAAGTGGCCGGCTGCCCCACGGGGAGATCGGCGATAAGCTTGTGCACCTTCGGCATATCTTCCTCAAAGCGGGCATTCACCGGGGTCCCGTTAACGGCCACGAGAATGTCGCCGGGCTGAACGCCCGTCGGCGTTGCCGCACTCTCCTCGCGCACCGGCCCGAGCACAGGCTGGGTGCGGGCTTCGGCGGCGGGCGAAAGGGGATCAATATCAGCCACGACCACGCCCTGGCGGGTGGCGTCGTCGGTGCGCGCGAGCATTTCCTGGAGATCGAGGCCGACCCAGCTCCGCTCGACGCGGCCCTTGGCGATAATGGAATCCACAACCTGGCGGACCATGCTGCTGGGAATGGCAAAGCCCACGTTTTCCGCACCACGGAGCACCATGGTGTTCACGCCGATTACGTCGCCGTGCAGGTCCACGAGGGGACCGCCGCTGTTGCCGGGATTGATGGCCGCGTCGGTCTGGATCCAGTTGGAAAAGGAGATACCGCCCTCGGTCTGACCGCCGAGATTTCGATCGGTCACGCTGACGATGCCCATGGAGACGGAGCGGGAGAGGCCGTGGGGGCTGCCCATGGCCATGACGGTCTGGCCCGCTTCGAGCTTGCTGGAATCGCCGAGGCGAACGTAGGGCAGTTTTTCGGGCACATCAAGCTTCAGGACGGCGAGGTCCGTATAGGGATCGACGCCCACGACTTTGGCATCGACTTCGTTCTTATCGCCGAGGACGCACCGGACCACCTTGCTCTCGCCGGCGACGTGCTCGTTCGTTACGACGTAGCCATCGGGGGAGATGATAAAGCCGCTGCCGACGATGAGGACTTCTTTGCGCTGGCCCTGGGCGTAGACCTCTTTGACGGGCCTGATGTGCACCAGCGCGGGCGCGACGATATTTTTCGCGTGGATCACGGCGTTCTGGGAGCGCCCGCCCGTGGTGGCGCAGCCGCTGGCGAGGAGGGTGACTGTGGCGGTCGCCGCCAGCATCCATCCAAACGCGGGCCGCGCGCGGAAAACTTCTCGTTGCCTCAAACGCTCTCTCCTTAACCTTGGAAAAACTATACAGTTACGCGGGCATAGCCGCCGCGCGGTGATTATACGGTAAGCCGTTCGTCGCGGCAATGTTGAAATCGGATACCGCCCTTGCAGGTCGAAAAGCGGCGTACGACGAACCCCATCGCGACCCCGGTGCAGGTGCATTCCTTCTGGGGGGCGTGCTATCGTCCCCTTACATTCGCCATCCAAGGAAAGTTAATGTCATTTCTCATTATACTCATCGCCGCCTGGGGCGCCGGTGCGGTACTGTTGAGTCGCGTCCCGATCCACGACCCGCTGGAGTCGCTGGGGTGCCGTCTGCTTTGCGGGCTGGTGCCCGTGGCGATGGTTGCCGTGGCCGTGGGCAGCTATTCGCTGAACTGGGCCCAGTACCTCCTCGGCGGTGTGGCACTCTGCGTGGTGCTCTATTCACTCCGGCCGGCCTCGCGTATGTCGGCCCCCGATGGTGAAGCTCTTTTTGCCGGGTTGTCGCGGCTGGAGAAGGCAGCGGTGGCGGCGGTTCTCTGCGCGTGGTTACTCGCCCTCGTCGGCGCGCTGGCCCCGTCCACGGGCTGGGACGCCGCCGTGGCGCATCTGGCGCTGCCTTCGGATTATGGCCGAGCGGGGCGAATTCTAACGGAGCCTGGGAATGTGTACTCCGGCTATCCCCATTTCATGCACAGTCTCTACGCCGTGGCCATGCTGGGTGACCGGGAACTGCCCGTTTCTCTCCTGAACTGGTCCATGGGCTGCCTCGCGTGTATTGCCATTTACAGTCTGGGCCGGCGGGTGGGCACGCGTCAGACGGGGCTGGTCTCGGCGGCGCTGCTGGCCACGGCCCCGATCTACCTGGATCAGGCGGGCAACGTGGGGATTGATTTGCCCTTTGTGGCCTTCAGCACCGCAGCCCTCGCGGCCGTGGCCGCCTGGCATGATGAGAAAAAGGTGGAATGGCTGGTGGTGGCGGGGATCCTGGCGGGTGCCTCCTGCGGCATCCGGCACACGGGCTATCTCGTCTGCGGGCTGCTTGCCATCGGCGTGGCGATTCTCTCGCTGCGCGCCCGGCTGCCTCGCCCCCTGGCGACCTTCGCCCTGGCGGCGGTGATCGCCGCACTGCCATGGATCATCCGAAGCTGGCTGGTGACCGGGAATCCGATTTTTCCCTTCCTGCTTTCGGTCTTTCCCGATTCACCCATCGACCACATTGCCGTATCCACCCCTGGGGCGCATGAATCCATCAGCCGCTCCTCGGGCATGGGGCTGGTGGCTTTTTTCCGCTTCCCCTGGGATATCGTCATGCGCCCGGCAATGTACGACGGGTGGAACAAATCACCGGGAGGCATGATTCTGATTCTGGGCGCGCCGGGCCTGATCGTGGGTGGTGCGCGGGCGTGGTGGCTGGGCGCATTCAGCGCGGCGGGGGGGGCGGCCTTCTTTTTTTTCCAACGGCTCGCGCGCTATCTGCTGCCCTTTTTCACGCCCATGATGGTGGTGGCGGCGTTGACGGCGGAGCGGTTGCCCCGGGGACGGCGGGCGGTCGCGTTTCTGCTGATCTTTTCGTTTGCCTACGGACTGGCGCTGCACGCGGCGGCGGTGCACTTCAAAATCCCCGTGGTGCTGGGTCACCAGACGAAGCAGGAATACCTGAACGAGCGGGTGGAGCGTTATGGCGCGTTCGAGTTTGCGAACAGCCGTCTGAACGATGGCGGCACGATCCTGACGCTGGATCAGCGGAGCTATTACCTCGACGGCCCGAGCTACCAGAACCACTGGAGCCTGAAGCGCATCGCATCGCTGTCGCTGGACGAACAGGTGGCCTGGCTGCACGAAAGCAAGATCCGTTACGTGATGGTGCCCGAGGATTTCATCGCCCAATCCGGGGCTCTCTCCGGCGAGATCGGGACCATGGTGGCGGTGTGGCAGCGGAGCCCGCAACAGTTTGAATTGATCGACTCACCCCTGCAACTGCCCCGGAAGGACGGGAAGGGCGTGGAGAAGGTGAGCTTTTATGCGGTGCGGTGACCATGTCTGACCGGCGGACGATCGCGCGGAACACCGTGTTTAATGCGGCGGGCCGAATCTGGGAGGCCGTGGCGGGCATTGGACTGACGGTGTACACCATTGACCAGGTGGGCCTGGAGGGTTTCGGCCTGTGGTCGCTGGTGGCCCTCTTCACGGGCTACGCGGCCCTCTTCGATTTTGGCGTGAGCAGCGCCTTCACGAAATACATCGCCTCCTTCGCGGCGAAGGAGGATCGGAATGGCGTGAGCGCCGTCGTGAGCACGGGCGTGTATTTCTATGCCCTGCTCGGCCTCCTTTTTGTTGGGCTGGGCTGGCCGCTCATAGACCTGCTGCTGCTGGGTATGGTGAAGCTGATGCACGTCTTGAACCCCGGCTACACGCAGATCATTGCCAACAACGCCCTGTGGGACGAGGCGCGGGTGCTCCTGCGCGGAGCCTTGCTGCTCTTCGCGGCGGGGAACTGCGCCGCGCCCTTTTCCGCCCTGCAATCGGGCCTGCAGCGGATGGGCCTGACGAACGCCATCGGCTTTGCCGCGTCGCTGGTGAAGGTGGTGGCGACGGTCGCATTCCTGGAGGCGGATTTTGGCGTGCGGGGCCTGCTGTACACCAGCGGGGTGGTTTTTGTCTTCACCACGGCGGCGAGCGTTGTGGTGGCCTACCGGATCTATCCGGGCCTCCGCTGCAATCCCATGCGTATGACCTGGCCCGTGTTTCAGGTGTTGCTGAGCTTCGGCTGGCGCTCTCAGGTGGCGCGGCTGGCGAACCTGATTAATTTCCAGACCGACCGGATGATCGTGGCGCTGGTGAGCGGTGGCAGCTTGGATCTCGTGGGTCTGTACCGCGTGGCCGAGGACCTCTCCGCCAAGGTGCGCCAGGCACCCATGCTGATGGTGAGCGCGCTGATTCCCGCGGTTTCCAGTCTGGACGCGCGGGACGATCAGGAGCGACTCCGAACCCTCTATCTCCGTTCCACGAAATACGTGGCGGCGATTACGGCACCGGTGGCGCTGTACGTTCTCGCCGCCACCGAGATGCTCCTTTCACTGTATGCGGAAAAGTCGGGCCTGCACGAAGCGGGCTGGGTCGCGCGGATCATTATCCTGGGTTATGTGATGAACGTGCTGCCGGGACCGGGCGTGAGCATCGCCCTGGGCAAGGGGAACGCGGGGTTGCCGATGGTCGCCGGGCTGATCTCCATGGCAGGCAACGTGGCCCTGACCATTGCCCTGTACTGGACTATCGGATTCTATGGCATTCCGCTGGGCACGGCGCTGGCGCTTGGCATCTCTACCGTGTGGTTCTTCGGCGCGATGCGGCGCGAAGTGGCCGTGCCGCCACTGCGCCTGCTGCGCGAGTCGCTGCTGTGGCCCGTGGTGGCTTCGCTGCCAGGCTTTGCGCTATGTGTCGGCGTGAACTGGGCACTGTCAGGCTATGAAGGCCGTGTAGGCAACCTGCTGATCGCGGGGGCCTGCGCCGGTGTCTTCGGGCTGAGCTATGTCGCCTGCCTGCGCTGGTCCCCGTTTCTGGATCGCTATGACGTGGCCTTTCTTCGCGAGACGTTGCGGCTGGACCGGTTTCCCGGCTTTCGTTTTCTCACTGCGAGGGCCGAAAATGTGGTCTGAAGTGAACGCAAACTTGCGCGACTGGGCTGAGAAAGATGGGCGGGGTTATCCCGACTGGGCGGTGCGCTATCTGCCGATTCTGCGCCGCTTTCCGGGGCGGGACTGGTCGACGCTGCGCATTCTGGAGATCGGCGCGAACGAAAATGGCTTCGCGCGCTTCAGCGGTGCGCGGGTGGTGGCCGTGGACCTGGCGGTGCCCCACCTGAAGGCCGCGCGGTCCAGCCAGACCGTGGCACCGGTGGCCGGAGATATCGGCGCGCTGCCCTTTGGCGATAACCTTTTTGATGTGGTGGTGTGTATGGATACTTACGAACACATTCCCGCCGTGTATCGAAAATTGGCAAATCGCGAGATTGTGCGGGTGCTGCGCGCGGATGGCGTGGCGGTGATCGGCTTTCCTTCCGGCGACGCGGCCTTCGCGGCGGAGGGTCGGATCCGTGCAGCCTATGGGGCGTTGACGGGCGGCGCGATCCGCTGGCTGGACGAACACGTGGTCATGGGTCTGCCGGACGCCGGGGAGGTGGAAGAGGATCTCGCTCTGGCCTGTGGTGCAGACTACCGGGTGGAGCGACAGGGGAATGCATCGCTCTGGATGTGGGAATGGATGTGGCGCGTGCTCATGTGCAATTGGCCGGGACGAGGCAATGGATTTGCCCAGGCGGCCCTGCGCCTGCTGGTACCGGTGATCTCGCGGATGCACGGCGCGCCGTGCTACCGCGCGATGCTATGGGTGACCCCGAGGGGGAACGATGAATAGGGATTTTGGTACAGGGAACGGTGGGAGGGAGGTGCCCCGATGGCACGCTTCCGCGGCGTTGTGCCCATGAGCCTGTCGGTTGTCATCCCCACGTGGAACGGACTCGCGATGCTTCGCGAATGTCTGGAGAGCCTGAAGCGCCAATCCTTTCAGGACTTCGAGATCGTCGTATCCGACGATGGTTCGACGGACGGTACGGCGGAGCACCTCGCGCGCCATTTTCCCGAAGTGGTGGTGGCGCGCTCCGAGAAGAATCAGGGCTTTGTGGCGGCGGCGAACCGGGGGATAGAGCACACGCGGGGCGAGTGGATTTTCCTGCTGAATAACGATGTCATTCTGGCGCGGGATTGCCTGGAGCGGCTGATGGCGGCGGCGCGGCGTGGCGATGCGGCCATGCTGGCACCGCTGGTGCTTTGGACAGAGGACCCGCGGCTGGTTTACAGTGCCGGTGACCATATCGGGCCCAATGGCAGGCCGGTCAGCATTGGGCATATGGTGGAACAGGGTCTTTTCGGCATGACCGATCGGCCCTTTGGCGTGTCGGGAGGGTACGGGTTGTTTCGCGGAGCACTGCTGGACGAAATCGGAGTGCTGGATCCCGCCTTCGGGGCTTATTTCGAGGATGCGGACCTGTGTTTCCGCGCGCGCTGGGCGGGTCATAGGGCGCGACTGGTGCCGGGCGCGGTGGCGTGGCATGTGGGCAGCGCAAGTATCTCCGGGAGACTCTGGTGGCGCACGCGCCAGTGCTACCGCAACCATGCGCTGCTGGTGGTGAAGAATTATTCGCTGCGCCTTCTCTATTGGAATGCCTCGGCGCTGCTGAAGGAACGGCTGCACCAGAACGGTCGGCTCTTTCAGACGGCGCGACACGTCTGGGGCAGTGTGTTCGCGGTTTTGTTTGTGCTTGCGGTGTGGGCCGAACTCGCCCTTCACCTCCCCGGCGCGCTCTGGAAGCGACGTAAAATCATGATAAATCTAAATATAAGCGACCAGGCGATGCAGTCCCTTCTCCGGCGGGGAGATCGCGATGTATAAGGAGGCCAGGCCATCCCGTTGGCCCTATGTCGCGATTGTTGGCCTGGCCCTGATTGAGCCGCTGACCCACCTGTGGCTCAAGTATGGCCTGTCGGGCGAAGTGGTCCACAGCGGCTTCCGTATCGGCGATACGCCCTTCTTTCTGACGGCAATGAACATCTTTTCCAATGACTTTTTTTCGCCCTATGTGACGTGCCAGAGTTCGGATGGGGCACACAATCCGTGGCTCTTTGCCTTGCCCCACCACGGGCTCTATGCTTCCCTCGGCTGGATCGCGAAGGTGCTCCATCTCGATCCCTTCCTGCTGCTGGGCGCGGCCAATGGCCTCTGCGGGGCTTTCTACCTCTGGATGGCGTATCGCTTTCTTCGCTACGTGACCCCGCAACGGGCGAATTTGGCCTTCGGGCTGTTGTGCTTCGGCGGCGGGCTGGGCGGCGTGGTGTGGCTGGCGAGCCTTGCCCTGGGGTTGCAGGCGGAGTCGGGCTTCGAGTTGTGGTTCCACCGGCTCGCGCGGTACGAGCTGATTGAGGGTCCGTTCCTCGCGCCCGCGCTGGTTTTTCCGCGCCTGTACTACACCCTGTCCCTGGGCATCGGCTTCGGGGCGCTCATGGCTTTCATGGCCTCCATGGGCAGGGAGAACAACATCCCCGATAAGCGGTCGATCCTGTTGCAGTTTCTCTGCACCTATGTGAACGCCCGGGTCGGCCTGCTTTTCTGGGGCGTGGCCGTGTGCTTCATGCTGGCGCAACCACTGGTGCAGTCGCGTATGAAATGGCGCTATTGTTTTTACTATCTGCTGCCTACGCTGGTGGCGACGCTGCTGGTCTATCTCCCCTTTGGCATGAATATCCAGGGGGCGGAAAACGTGTCCGATCTACTGCGACGATCGGCCTGGGCAGGTTCGCTGGTGACGGCAACCTTCTGGCTGTGGCCGCTGGTGCTCCTGGCGGTCTGGCGACATCTGGGACAGATGGGCTGGTTCGTGCGGCTCATCGCGGGCTGGTGCATCGGCTATGGCGCGACTTTTTTCATCCTCTACATCGGCCACCAGCTCTGGTACGGTAATATCCTGGGCGGGGGCGATACGGCGGCAGCCATCGCAGTTTCCGACTGGGCGCTGCTCGGCCTGGTGCCCGGGATGCTTTTCCTGTGGCGGCGTCGGCGTGGCGACGCGGAAGACGCCTCCGAGCACTGGGTGACGCTGTGGTTCGTGGGGCTGGCCTGCGTTTCCGTGGCGGCCGTGGGTCAGGGCTGGTTCATGCGCCTGATGCCGGAGCGCGGTCTGGTGCTGCTGGGCGTGCCCATGGTCATGCTGGCGGCGGAGGGCCTCGGCCTGATGCGCGGTCGCTTTCCACGCTTTGCGTTTGCCTATGGTGCGCTGATCTTTGTCTGCGGTGGCGCCTCGCTGGCCGTTTCATCGCTGTGCTTTCAAGGGCCGCTGGGCCATACGCCGGGCAGGTCGCCCTTCGGCTGGGTCCACAGCGAAATCGTGCGGGCGGAAGATCTGGCGCTCATTGATCAACTCCGTGAAGGGACACTGCTTGCCCCGGCCTCCCTCCCGCCCCTGATGGGCGATGTGGCCGTGGCGCGACGGCCGGGCCTCAAGACCATCTTCGGCCAGCCCAGCCTGGAGTTCGGCGATCTGGACATGCTCACCACCGCGCGGGAGATCCAGCAGTTTTTCTCGCCCGACGGGCAGGATGAATTCCGGGCGCTCTTCGTGCAGGACTGGTGCGTGAATTTCATATTGTGTCCCGCGACACGACCGGTGGACCCCTCGGTGGTGGAGCACCTTTCCCGCCTGCCGTGGCTGGAGCGGATCGCTCAGGAGGGCGACGCGGTGTTGTTTCGCGTGCTGATCGACACCCGGCCGCCGAACCATGTCTGAAACGGGCGACTGGCGGCGACTGGCGCCTTACGGGCTGATGGTACTCCTGGGCCTGGTCTCGCCGCTCACCCACGTCTGGATCGGATACTTCCCGCCGGAGGGGGCCGTGCCCACGGGCCTGCACACGGGGGACAGCGGCCACCACCTCGTGGCTATGGCAAGTTTTGCGAATGGCTTTCATTCGCCCTTTGCCACATGCCTGGCGGAGAGCGAGAACGACGCCGCGTACTTCTCGGTGCCGATTTTCCTGCTCTATGGCGTGGTGGGCGAAATCGGGCGCATGACGGGTCTCACACCCTTTCTGTTTCTCGGAATCGCGAATGGCTTTGGTGGTGCGTTGCTCTTGTGGAGCGTGTATCGATTCCTGCGGCGAATTGCACCGAAAGACGCCGCGCTGGCCTTTTATTTGTATGCGTTGGGGGGCGGCCTGGCGGGGATGGTCTTCCTCGCGGCGTGGCTCACGGGCGGTGTGGGCGCGCCGGGCTTCGAGGCGTGGTTCATGCGCTTTGCGCAATATGAATTGATCGAGGGGCAGTATCTGTCCCCCATTCTACTGATGCCGCGCCTCTACTACACCCTGCCCATGGCGCTCGGCTATGCGGCACTCACGGCGCTGGTGGAAACGGATCGGTGCCGCTGTCCGGGCCACCTCTTTTTCACGTGCTTTTTGCTTTTTATCACCGCGTGTATCAACGTGCGCGTCGCTCCGCTCTTCTGGGGGGCGGGCGCGGCCTATCTGCTATTGGGTAGTCAGAACGAGGGACGCTATCGTGCATGGCTTGGTGCGTCTACCTTCGGGGTCACCGCACTGGGCGGCGCGATCGCTATCGGGGTCATGAGTCAGCACCCGAGTTACACCGCGAATGTTTCCTCCGTGGCGCGGGAGTGCGCCTTGCTCTTGCCCTTGATCTACGCGACGATTTTCTTCTGGCCGCCACTTTCGCTGGGATTACGAAACGGCATAAGCGCCCAGCCCCGTGCCCTGCGCAGCGTGTCGCTGGCGCTGCTTGGGTATCTCGCCGCCTATGCGCTCATTTATCTCGTGCACCAAATCTGGTTTGGCAATTGGTGGCGCGGCGGCGATATGGGTGCTGCGATACTCGCGAGTGACTGGGCACTTCTGGCGCTGTTGCCCGGTGCCTTGCTGGGATGGTTCTGGAAAGCGCGGGGGACAACGCCGGGGCCAATTCATCTGCGCTGGGTCGCGGCCTGGTTTCTGGTGCTGCTGGCGGTATCGGTGAGCGCCACGGGCCGCGGCTGGCTGCTTCAATTCGCACCGCAGCGCTGCCTGGTGCTCCTCGGCGTGCCCATGGCGCTGCTGGTGGCGGCGGGACTGCGGATGCTTCCAAAGATGGCGGCTCACGCGTGTCTAGTGCTCGTGATTGGTGGCGGCGTGCTTTCCCAGGCCGTGGCCGCGCTGTATTTCCAGGGGCCGCTGGGGCGGACGCCGGGCGAGGGGCCCTTTGCTTATCTCCACTATGAATACATGACCGAGGCCGACGCGCGGTTGCTCGCGCAATTGCCGTCCGGGACCGTGGCGGTACCGCCGTGGTCGCCGATTGCCTTCGGCGAGATCGTTGCCCACCATGGGGACTATCAGGTACTCGGCGGGCCGGGTGCGATGAATCTGGGTGACCAGCCTTTTGGGCCTTTGCAGGAATCGGTGAATCGATTCTTCAGTGCGGGGGCCAGCGAGGCGGAACGGCGGGATTTCGTGACGAAGTGGTGCGTGGAATTTGTGTATGGTCCGGATACGTGTCCGGTGGATCCGGCAGTGCTGGAGGGGCTTCGACAATTGTCATGGCTGGAGGTGGTGGCGGAGGAAGGTCGCGGGGTGGTGTTTCGGGTGAAAGGTGAAGGATGAAGGATGAAGGATGAAGGATGAAACGTGCGACGTTGTGATATGGACTGGCGGTGGGAAGCGAACTTGGAGCGTGCCACGCGATTCGGCAACACCGATTCGTGTGCCTTGTGGGACTGGTACCTTAGACATAAGCGTAAACTGGAACGAGCGTTTGGTTATCGTCTCCATTCCGACCCCCGCTTGACTTGGGTTCCTTTGCTGTAACGGGCGCTCGCTACGACGGGCACACGAACCGGCGTTGCCGGATCGCGTGGCACACTTGGCTGCAACTGATAACCCAAGTGGTCTTCTCTCGGGTGCCTATTACTCTTGATCGAGCACCTTCCGCAACACCGGCCCCACGAGCTGCGCTACCGCCTCGGCCCCCGCTTCGGTAAAGTGGCAGTCGTCGTAGAAGTAGGCTTCGCTGCCGTTGAGTGGCGACAGATCGACGCAGGGCACGCCCTGCACCGCACAGACTCGCTTGAGGGTTTCGTTGTATTGATCCATCGCCTCGCGCAGGGCCGCGAGTGTGAGGTAGCGGCCGTCGGGCAACCAGCCGAACCAGCAGCGGGCCTCGGCCTCGGCGGAGAGGTCGGCGCGCCAGACGACGGGCTGGGTGGTGAAGAGCACGGGCACCCCGCGCCGCCGGGAGGCCGCAATCAGGTCCTCGATTCGACTGCGGTACAACGCAAGTCCCTCGGCCAGGGGCGGTAGTTCGCCGGTCATTTCGGCGGCGGCCCGATTGTCGCGCCGGATCTGATATTCCCGTCCCCCGATACCCTCCTGTTGTTCGGGTGGCGGGGTTTTCTGACGCAGGGAGTGGTAAAGCTGAATCACGCGCGAGCGAGTCCATAGGGGTCGGTACGGGGCGACGGCAATGGGCGCTGGTTCCGAGGGCGCGTCTATATGCTCCTCGAAACGGCCATAGTCCATCGTCTCGACTTCCTTCGCGAGGAAACGCCAGAGTTCGTTGATGCCGGGCTGAACGACGAGTGCGGCGACATCGTCGAGTGCGGGAGAACTCTCGACAAACTGGAGGTGGTCTTTCAGGTCAAAGCCGCTGATCCCGGCATTGCCGATCCAGACCTTTTCGGGTCCGCCCAGATGTGTCGCGAGCAGGGCGGACCAGGTCTTGGCGTCGTCGAGGTAAACGCACTCCGTGGTGCTGCCGCCGATGGTGATGATGCGGATGGACTGGACCACCGAGGGCGGCGCGGCGGCGCGGAGACCATCGGGGCCCGTGGTGAAATGAGATTCGCCCTCGATACCGGGCAGCCAGGCGGGGTCGGGGTGGAAGGTGTCGTGCAGGTTCGGGCCGCGCGTGTGAAAAGGTTTTTCCGGGCGGAGGGAGGTTTCCAGGTGGTGGGCGGCGCATTCGAGCGCGGTCCAGCCGAGTGCGGCGAGGGTTATCAGAAGGGCGAGTTCACGCCAGAGGCCACCCAATCGCGCGCGAAGGTTCGGGACAAGCCACAGGCACGACGACAGTAGCCAGCCGAGTAGTGCGGCGAGAAGCGTGATCTCGATGGTGCCCTCAGGTCGCCACCCCGCCGCTGCGGCCACGAGAGTGTCGGCGATGAGCAGCGCGGGAGCGCCCCAGACTAACAGGAACGCGAGGCGCGTGCGGCGGTTGGTGTCGATGGCTTCGGACATGGCGTTGACCTTAGCACAGGCAACGGGGGGCGGGCCAAGTGGGCGAGGCCATACCTGGAGTTGCAAGCGTGCCACGCGATCCGCCCGAAAGGGCGGTTCGTGTGCCATGAGCTCGGGCATGGAGGCATTGGCATGTAATTGGACCGGGCGGTTTGATTGGGATACTTGGTTCTTTTTCAGGTTCGATATTGGCGTTGTTAGAGAGGTTCAAAAGGGCCGGTCAGGCTACCGGTGGCGCCAGGAACACGTTGCCTCGGGCACACGAACCGCCCTTTCGGGCGGATCGCGTGGCACGACTGGTAAGCTGGGATCGCCCCGGCCACTTCTGGGCAATAGATCGGACTCGTCAGTTCTCTTCCTTCGGGGCCATGGTATACTGCGCGGCGAAGGCGGTATCGGCACCTTTCCGACCGGCCTTGTGGGAAAATCTGAGCCTTGCAATCGAACCCAACCTCGAGAATCGCGGAGTGCGCCAAGCCCGACTTGCGCGCGCGGACGCCCCGCGCCATCTGGCTGCTTATCGCGATTCTGGCGCTGACCCAGCCACTGGTGCATGTGCTGTGTCTTGATTTTCCGCCGTCGGGCACGGTGGTCACGGGGCTGCACATTCCCGACAGCGCGCTGTTTCTCCATGCGATGGACATGTTCCCCTCGGGCTTTCACTCGGCCTATGCCACGTGCCAGGCGGCGGGCGATGCTTCTATCGCGTATTACAGCGTGCCCCACCTGTGGCTCTATGGCCTGCTCGGTTTGATAGCGCGGGTGCTGCCGCTGGACTCATTCCTCACTTATGGCATCGCGAACGGGCTCGGCGCCGCCTTTTATCTGTGGGTCGTCTTCCGGTTCTTGCTAGTCATCGTCCCGCGCTTCGCCGTGACCGCTTTTGTGCTCTTCACGTTGAGCGGCGGGCCCGGCGGGCTGCTCTATGTGATTACGGGCCTGTGCGGCCTTCAGGGGCATCCCGCTTTCGAGGAATACTTCCATCGCTTCGCGGTTTACGACCTGATGGAAGGCCCCCACTTCAATCCTGTGTTGTATTTTCCTCGATTGTATTATACCCTTTCTCTCGCGTGTTGCCTCGGCGGAATGGCCGCGATTATTGAGCGTTTGCAACGCGGAGGCCGATCATGGCCTTGGGGATGGATGGCCGCGATAGCCGTTGGGAGTTTTCTGGACGCGCGCTATACCGTGTTCACCTTTGCACTGCTGGTGCTCTTCCTTGCCTGCGAGCGTGAATGCGATTGGAAGGCCAGGTCGCGGGCGCTTGCGGCGTATGGGTTGCCCGGTGGCGCGGGCTTCCTGGTGGCGGCGGCGCTCATGGGATTGAATCCGGCGGTGGTGGAGAACCACCTCGTGGTGGGCAATATGGCGATGTGGTTTTCGCCCTTTGTGGTGGTGACATGGCTGCATTGGGTTGCGGGTGGAAGGGTGCTATGGCGCACTGCGCTGGAGGCACCGTTGACGGCGCGCGTGCTGCTTTTTGCCGGACTGGGCTATCTCGCGGCCTATGCTATGGGCTATGTGCTGTATCAGGGATTCTATGGAAACTTGCTCGCGGGGCGGGATGGAACTGTGGCGGCGGCCATCTCGGATTGGGCGTTGATGGGTGGTGGTGCGGGTGCAATTGGTTCACTTTGGGCAAATCAGCGCCTTATGGCGCGAAATCACAGCCGGGACGCCCGCCAAGGCGCGTCTACGAGCTGTGCCACATTCTTTGGTGGGCTGTCAGGCGGCACAGGCCCTTGGCTGCTCCTGTGGCTGCTCGGTTTCACCGCCCTTTCGTTGAGCGGATTTGGACAGGGCTGGTTTCTTCAGTTCGGCCCGCAGCGGCTCCAGGTGTTTATCTGGCTGCCCTTGTGCATCGTCGCGGCGATGGGCTTAGCGACGCTTTCGCCGCGCAATCAGCGCGTAGCATGGAGTGTTCTCCTCGTGTGTGGCGTTTCGTCCGTTGCGGTGGCGGTGCTTGCCTTTCAATCGCCGCTGGGCCGTGTGGACGCCCAGGGCCCTTTCGCCGACCTGCATGCGGAGATTATGCGCCTCGACGATGGGCGACTTATCGAAGCTCTTGGAGAGGGGACCGTGCTGGCCTCTTCTCCTGGTAGCGATGTGGTGGTTCGCCTGAAGGGGAATCCGGTGGTGTATGGCATCGGAACGTTCAACCTGACCGATCAACCTTACGCCGAGCTGAAGGAGGAGGTGGACGTATTCTTCGATGCGGGCACGCCCGATGGAGTGCGCCGGGATATCGCGGCTCGCTGGTGCGTGGCCTGGGTGTATTGTCCCGCGACGTGGGCGGTGGACCCGGCGGTGCGGGAGCAGTTGCGCGGCGCGGACTGGCTGGAAGTCGTGGCGGAGGAGGGGGATGGGATGGTGCTGCGGGTCCGCGGCAACTGAGGGGGCACCCGACGTTGGCCTCAAAGGTCTTCAGTTCTTGGGGAGCGTCCCGTCTCTGGTGTATGATCGCCTCGCCTTGAACTATTGAAAGTCTGATTGAATGTCTGTAGCCCCCGAGATCACGATCGGCATTCCCTGCCGCAACGGCGGCGTTATCCTTCGGCGTGCCCTGGCGCAAGTATTCGCGCAGGAGACTTCGCGCCGCTATGAGGTGATCGCGCTGGACTCGGGGTCGACGGACGGCACGCTGGAGGCGCTGGCGGAGTATCCGGTGCGGGTCATCGCGATAGATCAGGCCGGGTTCGACTGGGGCCGGGTGCGGGAGCGGCTTTTTGAAGAGGCCCGGGGCGCCATCGTAGTGAATCTTTCGCAGGACGCAATTCCCGCTGGCGGCGATTGGCTGGAGCGGCTCATCGCGCCGCTGCTGGAGAGCGAGGCGGGGATATCCTGCGGCTCGTCCATCCCCGATCCGGAGCGTCACTTTCCCCAGTTTCAGTGGGAGAAGAATGGCTACTACTATTTCACCCGGGAGATCGGCAAGTTCACGGAGAAGTATGGCAGGGGCCTTTCCTTCGCGAACACGGCGGTGCGGCGGTCTGTATGGGAATCCCTTCGGGTGGATCCCCAGGCGACGGGGGAAGATTTTGGCTTTCAGATCAAACTGCACCGGGCGGGCGTCGCAATCGCCTTCCCCACG
>JBIJDL010000324.1:0-7366 GCA_044344195.1 Candidatus Hydrogenedentales bacterium | reverse complement strand
CTCGGACGATCGCCGCCGCGTGCGGTGGCAGGATACGTCCGCGGAGAGCGCCCCGGTCGAGGAATACATCGGGCCACCGGACTACGTACACTATACGGCCTATACCGGAGCCTGTGTGCGTGCCGCCGCCGGCCTCGGCGATCCGCCCATGACGCCGGGCGAGTGTTTACGGGTCTTGAAGGCGATCTACGGACTCTACGAGGCGGCGGAGTCGGGAAAGACCGTCGCGATTTAGCTCAGCGCGAAATTCTGTCTTCTATTGGGCGCGTGCGCGCGCTACACTATCTCCTCGCACGCCATAGCGGCGTGTGCCCAACCCCAAGGGAAATCGACGTCATGAAGTACCGCCCATTCCTCCTCTCCTCCCTCGTTCTGATCGGCCTCCTGTCCGGCCCCGCTGCCCACGCTCAAGAGCGCTTCAAACAGGATCGCTTCGCGATCGGCCTCTGGGTCAATCCCCCCGTGGACGATCGGGCCGAAGCGCGCTACCAGGACGTGGCCGATGCCAATTTCAACATGGTCATCGGCGGCTTCGGCGGCGGGGAACATGACACGCTGGTGGAACTCTGCGAGAAGCTGGACCTCAGGCTGATTGGCTACGCCGGCACGGCGGACCCCGCGACCTTGCCCGACAGTCCCGCCATCTGGGGCTATGCCCTGCGGGATGAGCCCGGTGCCGACGACTTCCCCGCCCTTCGCGAGTTAGCTGACGGTGTGCGCAAAACGCGGCCGGGCAAGCTGCCTTACATCAACCTCTTCCCGAACTATGCCGTCCCCGGCCAACTCGACGCGCCGACCTACGACGAGCATGTGCGGAAGTTCATGGAGGTCGTCCAGCCCGAAGTACTCAGCATGGACCACTATCCCCAGTTTCACCCCGGCAACCCAGGCCGCGATGGCCGCGCGGGCTATTGCGAAAATCTGGACACCTTCCGAACCCATTCCATGAAGGCGGGCGTGCCCTTCTGGAATTTCTTCAACATCATGCCCTACGGTCCCCAGACCGATCCCACCGAGGCCCAGGTCCGCTGGCAGATCTACACCTCTCTCGCCTATGGCGCGAAGGGGGTCATGTATTTCTGCTACTACACCCCTCAGGGCGCGGAGTTCCCCAAGGGCGGCGCCATCATCCATGTTGACGGCCGCAAATCCCGCCACTACGGCGAGGCCCAGCGCATCAATTCGGAATTGAAGCACCTCGGCCCGGTGCTTATGCAGCTCACCAGCGAGAAGATCGTTCATGTCGATGAGGAGGAGGGCGACGTGCCCGCCGACAAGCTCGTTGGCCTGCCCATCACCGACCTGACCCGCGCACCGGAAGACCCCAAGGGCGATTACCTCTTGGGCGCCTTCAAGCACGCCGACGGACGCCGCGCCGTACTCCTGAACAACTACCACTTCGCCTACACCGCCTGGCCAACCGTCACCTTCGACGCCGCTTTGGAGTCGGTCATTGAGGTAAACAAAGAGACCGGCGAGCAACACCCCGTGATCGACGACAGCCCCCTCATGGAGGGTATCCAGATCTCTCTGGGCGCGGGCGAAGGGCGGCTGTTTCTCTTACCCTGAAATAGATAACCACCGCCATCCGGCATGGCAGCATAAATAAAGCGCGCCCTGTGGGCCGCGGAGACGCCGTATACCCCGCCTTATGGGGCGGCAGCGGCCGTATCGCTGTCCTTAATGGGATTGACGGTTAGCGAGTCGTCTGCTACACTCCCAATATTCGAGAAGGCGCTCTGGAACGCAAAATTGGCTGTCCGAATGCATTCTTCGAGGTAGTGATTCTCCCTGTTGATTGCAACGGTTCGGGCGTTTTGTGACGTGATTATCCGCCGCCAGGAGCAGGCAAAGGGGGGAGACGTCTGGTATTCAACCGCAGGCAAGGGAAACTCCATGCGATTCAGTGCCGTCATTAAGTGTGTCCTGTTCTTAGCACCACTGGTCGCGATCTTGACGGGCTGTCCGCCGCGTACGGTGGAGGTGCCGGATGTTCGCGGCCTCACTCAGGCAGCCGCCGAGACGGCCCTGGAAGACGTGGGGCTGAGTCTCGGCACGGTTTCCGAGGCGCACAGCGACACCGTCGCCGTGGGGCTGGTCATTTCCCAAAATCCCAGCGCTGGGGCTAGTGCATCGCCCGGGGCTTCGGTCAGGATAACCATATCTCTGGGACCCGATACAGCAGGTGAAGGCGAGGGTGAAGGCGAGGGTGAAGGCGAAGGCGAGGGTGAAGGCGAAGTGGAGGGCGGACCGGTGGCGGCCTTCTTGTCGCTCGGCGTGGAGGGTCAGGCCCCCCTGCTGGCGCAGTTTTTCGACAGTTCCGCGCCCGGCGACGAGCCCATTACCGCCTGGTCGTGGGATTTCGGCGACGGCGGCACCAGCACGGAACCCAACCCCATCCACACCTACACCGAACCCGGCACCCACGACGTTCGACTTACGGTGACCACGGCCATCGCGGAGAATACAACCACCGAAGTCGGCCTCGTGCGGGTGGCGGCCGAAAGCGATGCGAAGTTCGTCGATTCCGCGCCCTTCGACGGCGAGGGCGACATCGCGGTGACCCGCGAGACCATTTTGAACTTCAGCGCGCCGCTGGATCCGGACAGCCTCACGGAGTCCTCGGTTTTTGCGAAGCGCGGCAGCAACCTTCAGGGTGTGCGGCGTCACCTCTCGCCCGATGGTCGTCAGGTGACCCTCTTCTACACCGCGCCCCTGCCGGGCAACACCAGCATTGATGTGACCATCGACGGTGACCTGCTCACCACCATCGACGGTCGGGCCATCGATGCGGACGACGACGGCGAGCCCGGCGGCAGCCGCACCATCACCTTCACGACCCTCGGCCTCACCTCCGTGCCCGGCACGGCGGTCTACGGCCGTATCTTCGCCTCGGAGCTCGCGCTGGGTGCCAAGGGCGCGGAAGTCAACATGCCCCTGGAGGGCGTGGAGATCATGGTCGATGGCCGCTTCGATATGGCCACGACCACCGATGCGGAGGGCAATTTCCGCCTCGATCCCGCCCCCTCGGGCCGATTCTTCGTTCACATCCGCGGCCTGGAAGTGACCACGGCCTATGTGGACGGCGCGCCCGTCGCCACGAGCTTCCCAGATGGTCCCTATTACCCCACGGTGGGCAAAGCGTGGGCGGCGAATCCCGGCGCGGAGACCAATGTGGGGGATATCTACCTGCCGCTTATCCAGCCGGGTGCCCTGCGGGAAGTGAGCGAGACCGAGCCCACCGAAATCGGCTTCGTGGATGAGATTCTCGAAGCCAATCCCGATTTTGCGGGCGTGCGCGTTATCGTGCCGCCGGACAGCTTGTACAACGACTTCGGCGAACGCGGCGGTCGCGTGGGCATCGCACCCGTGGCGGCGAATCGCCTGCCGAGCCCCCTGCCCGAGGGCCTGGACCTGCCCGTCGTGATCACGGTGCAGACCGATGGGCCGAACAACTTCGACACGCCCGTGCCCGCATGCTTCCCGAACCTGCCCGATCCCGAGACCGGCGAGACCCTCCCGCCCGGCGCTCAGAGCGCCCTCTGGAGCTTCAACCACGATTCCGGCGAGTGGGAGATCGTGGGCCCCATGACCGTGAGCGAAGACGGTACCACCGTCTGCACCAATCCCGGCGTCGGCATTCTCCAGCCCGGGTGGCACGGCAACGAGCCGGGCACCGAGGCCCAGGGCCCCGAAACACCCGAGCGCGCCGAGCGGGAGAATCCCGAGCAGCCGCAGAGGCCTCGTCCTCGTCCCGGCGATCCGCCCCAGGAGCCGCCCACGGATTGTGAAGAAGAGGAGTGGGCCCTGCCCGACGCCTTTGACGTCCAGGCCCTGGCCGGATGCGCGAGCCAACTGGCCGACGCCCAGGCCTCCCTGGCCACGGTGATGGAGACGATTACTCTCGTCCAGAACGTGCGCACCCAGACCGCCCAGGTCATCAGCGAGGTGGCCAGCGGTGCACGGAACGACGCCAACACGCTGCTGTTGCTGGAGTACATCCTGGCGGGCAAAGAGCCCCTGATCGCGGAGATCAACGCCCTGCTCGCCACGCTCCAGGGGGAGAACTCGCCCCTCGCCCAGGCCTCCAGCGCGGTGACCTGTGCCCAATCGGCCCTGGAGCTCATCCAGCCCTATTGCGATGCGCTGCTCGACAGCGAGTGCGCCCCGGCGGATGCCCGGGCGGTCTGCCTGCAGATTGGCGTCATTGCCGAGACCATGTTGAACACCGCGGCCACCCTCGCGCAGGTTCAGGCGGCCCTGACCGATTTCTCCATCGACAATCTGTGCCTCGATGTGGAGATCGCCATCAACGCCCTCTCGGCGGCCAAGGCGGACCTGACGGACGAGGAGTTGACCGATCTCCTGGAGGCGATCCTCGCCCACACCGTGGCGCTGGAGGAAGTGACGCCCGACGAGGCGGAGGCCTTCCTGGCCGCGCTGCCCGCACTTTCGTCGGCCCTCGGTGGCTATGGCCGGGCCTTTCTGGTCGCGAAAGGCTGGACGCCCAACGCCTACGTGCGTCTCGATGTGAATGGCAACACCTTCCGCACGCGCGCTTCCCAGCAGGGAGTCTATGACTTTATCCTGCAACCGGAATCGGCCTTCGTCCTGTCCGTTTTCGATCCCCTCACCATGACCTGCGGCGACTACGTCGGCGTCTCGGCGGCATCGGGCTTTGAGACCCTGCTCCAGGCGCCCGTGCTGGCCCCCTGCGGTCCGGAGGACGCCGACGAGGACGGCCTGCCGGATGATGCGGAGGAGATCGTGGGCACCGACGGCGCCGATCCCGACACGGACGGCGACGGCACGCTGGACGGCGCCGAAATCCAGCAGGGCTCCAATCCGCTGGACGGGTTCATCGTGGAAAATGGAATTATCGCCTCCACCGACACCCCCGGCATGGCGCTGGATGTGGATGCGGCGGATAACCTCATCGCCGTGGCGGACTACGATGGCGGCGTGGCCCTCTTTAATGTCTACAACGGCATGAACCCCGCCATTGTCGCACAGGTGGAGACCACCGGTTGGCCCGTCGCCGTGGCGGTGGGGGCGAATCACGTCGCCGCCGCCTGCGGTAGCGCGGGCCTGTCGATCATCGACGCCACCAACCCGATCACCGCGAGCGAGGTCCATGTAGTGTCCGCCGAAGTCTTCGGAAACAGCGTTGGCGCGATCACCGTCGCCGGGGTCTATGTCTTCGTCGCCGGTCAGAGTGATCAAGTTGGTGGTGGTGGACAGGATGAGAAGGGTAGCGCCGCTGGAAACAGCATCGGCATGGTGGAGCTCGCCACTGGACAAGTGACCGCCCAGTACACCCTGAACGACGAGCAGGCTATGGATCTCGCGGTATCTGAGAACGTGCTTTATGCCACCGTGGGCTCCGCCCAGGGATCGGTTCCCACGAAGGGTGGCTCCTACCAGACCTATCGACTGTTGACGCTCCGCATCGGTCAGGGCACCCTCGAACTCGCGGGCTCGGTCAGCCTGCCCGATTCCTATGGCGGTGAAGAGCTCAGTCGCAAGGTCTTCGCCGGCGGTGACCTGGCCTTCGCCACCCACCGCACGGGCTACACCGTGGTGGACATCCAGAATCCCGCTGCGCCGAGCGCGCTGGCTACGGCCGACACTGAACAGTTCGGCTGGAAACAGTTGCTCCACGACGGCCAGGGCCTGGGCATCGGCGCGGTGAGCCCAAACAGTACGCTGGATGGCCCCCACCATGTGTCCCTCTATGATTTGAGCGATCCGCTCGTCACCAATCAGTTCATCACCGAATTCCCCACGCCGGGTATCGCTCGCGCCGTGGCCCTTTACAACGGCCTCGCGTATGTGGCCGATTCCGAGGCGGGCCTTCAGGTCATCAGCTACACCCGCTTCGACGCGGGCAGTGCGCCGCCCAGCGTGGGTTTCACCGCCGGCGATGGATCAGGCAACGTGGAGATCGGGCAGACCGCTCTGATCGCGGCGGACGCCACCGACGACATCCAGGTGCGCCATGTGGAACTGTTGGTGAACGGCCAGGTGGTCGAGCGTGACGGCAATTTCCCCTTCGAGTTCTACTTCACTCCCGCGCAGACCGTCGGTGCCACGGCCAGTCTCTCCGTCGTGGCCGTGGACACCTCCGGCAACAGCGCGACGGCCGCCGTCCAGACCATCACCACCACGGCAGATACCACGCCGCCGCGCATCTCGGGTTCGTCACCGCGTGAAGGCGGAGAAGGGGAGGAACTCGCCAGCGTGATGCTCTTCGCCAGCGAGGTACTGGATCCGTCTGCCCTCTCGGAAGGGACGTTGATATTGACCTACCTGGGTCCGGATCAAAGCCCTGCAGGGGGAGATGACAGCGCTGTCGACCTGGTGGCGCCGCAGCTCGTCGATGGCCGCAGGATCGTGATTACGCCGGTGGAAGCCCTGCCCTTCGGTCGTCTGCAGCTACAGGTGTCGGCGAGTTCCATTCGCGATTTGTCGGGTATCGGTATGGAGACGCCCTTCGTCCTGACCTTTACCAATCATATGCCCGGCGCGCCCGTAGTGTGGATCGGTTCGGACGGGGACGACTGGAATGACCCCGCGAGCTGGAGTCAGGGCCGCGTTCCGGCCACGGGCGACTCGATTTATATCAACCCGCCGGGCGACCCCATCGTTATTCGCAATGGCGATTTCAGAGTGATGATGGGCGAAAATGTGGATCTCCTCAATGTCCGGCGTCTGGAGAACACGCGTTTTCAACTTGAGGGGATGAATCGCTTCAACGCGCCCCTGCTCACCGAGTGGGTGGCCGATGAAAGCGGTGGGGAGTTGTCGGTCCTCGATGGTCCCATCGAGTTCAACGCGCCCATCACCCATATGGAAAACATCCGATTGAATGTGTGGGACTTTGCGACACTGGAACTCCCGGAGTTGACCCATTTTTCTGTCACAGTATGCGGTCTTGGTACGTTCCTCGGCTCCTGGGGTGGCGGCAGCGTGCTTTCGCTGCCCGCCCTGACCACGGTAGTCTTCGACTCGAATCATGACTCGCAATGCGGTCACAGCATCAGCGCCAGTAATGGAGGTCGGATCGAACTGCCCGCACTTACGGAGTTCACGCTGGGTGAATTCGATGTGGTCGAAGTATACGGTGGAGGAAACGGCAGCCAGGTCGATCTCTCCGCACTTGAGACTATCGCGGAGAATGTCCGCATCGTGTCCTACGGTGGTCCGGTCCTGCTGGACGCCGTTACGGCGGTTGACGGATACCTGCGGACCGGCATCGGTTGGGCTCCGGAATTTCCGAATGTGACACGACTCACCGGGTATCTGGAAGTAAGAGGTTCTTCGATTTCCATGCCCAATCTCGAGACTATCGAAGGTATAACGGTCT
>JBIJDL010000038.1:0-23833 GCA_044344195.1 Candidatus Hydrogenedentales bacterium | reverse complement strand
GAATCTATGTGATTGGCGACGTGACGGGGCTGCCGCTGGTCAAGGTAGCGGCGAATCATGGCGTGGCGCTTTTGGCGAAGATGGAGAAGCAGGGGCGCTTCGCCGCGTCTAAGCTTCGCGAAGGACTGGACCTGGTTATCATCGGCGCGGGGCCGGCGGGGCTTTCGGCCGCGCTGGAGGCCCAGGCGCGGGGGTTGCGCTTCGTGGTGCTGGAGCGGACCAAAGCCGCCAGCACGGTTCGTGCTTTTCCTCCGGGGAAGAAGGTCTATGCGGAGCCGCGCTATCTGAAGAATGCGAGCCGCCTCGAGACCGAGGGGGATTTGGAGCGGGACGATTTTGTGGCCCGGGTGGATGCGCTGGTGGCGGAGAAGGCCCTTCCGATCAAGGAGGGTGCGGAGGTGACGCGGGTGGTCAGGCGGGGCGAAGGGGCGTTTGATGTGGTCACGGCCAACGACAAGACCTTTCAGACTGCCAATGTCGTGGTGGCCGTGGGGCGTCAGGGCCAGCCGCGTTTGCTGGAGGTGCCCGGCGCCAATCTGACCCACAAGGTGACCTATCGCCTCCACACGGCGGAAGACTATCACGAAAAAGACGTACTCATCGTGGGCGGCGGTAACTCGGCGATTGAGGCCGCCCTCATGCTCGCGGAGCACAACCGCGTGACCCTGAGCTATCGGGGTGACAACTTCTATCGCGCCAAGGTGGAGAATCGGGCGGCGCTGGAGGCGGCGGAGCAGGAGGGGAGCATTAGGATCCTTCGCAATAGCGAGGTCACCGCGATTCGGGAGTCGGAGGTGGAACTGCGTGTCGATGGCGCGACGCAAACCTTGCCCAACGATAACGTGATTATCCTCATCGGCACCTTACCGCCCGTGGACTTTCTGCTGGACATGGGCCTGGAGCTGGACGGCGTCTGGACTGCGAAGCGGGTAGTCTATTCCGCGCTGGGTATCGCTGCCGGCATCTTTATCTACTTCTTCGCCCACTATTTTTCGCTGCACCCGGACAAAGCGGGGGAGGGACAGTGGTACCTGCCCTGGGCTAGCGGGTTGGCCGACGGGCCGGTGCTCGCCTCAATTCACCTGCTGGCGGGCTATGCCTTGCCCGTGGCGTGGCTGCTTTTGCTCGGGCTGGTGCTGTTGAACAAGAATCTCGGGGCGCGGGGGCGGAGTCCGCTGGTGCGCGTGCCTGCGGCGGGAGGATTGCTGACGCTGGGTGCGCTGGCCTATGGCGCGCAGCTCGTCGCTCCGTCCATCTTCACGCTGGACGAAGCCCAGGCCGGTCCGGGGCCCTATCTCATTCCCGGATTCTCGTGGCTCTATGCCGTGGTACCGACCTATTTTGGCAACCTCTACGGATTCTACTATCTACTCTATTTCACGGGGATCACCGGCTTCGGGCTCTACTGGGCCTGGCGCGCGAATCATCGGCGCATCTGGATCCGCAACCTGACCATCATCGCCACGCAGTGGACCCTGTGGTGGGGTATTCCCACCTTTCTCGCGGTATTCATTGGTCGCAATCCGTGGACGCCCCTCATCGGCCGTTCTCTCAATGCCTGGCCGCTGAAGATGAACGCCTTTGAAGTGGAGGCTGCCGGACCCGGCGACCCCGCCTGGTGGCACACCGTGGCCGTCGTGGGCGTGGTCTGGGCCGTCGTGCTTACCTTTATCATCATCCCCCTTTTCACCATCAAGTGGGGCAAGATCTACTGCTCCTACATCTGCTCCTGTGGCGCGCTGGCGGAAACCGTGGGGAACAGCTATCGCCATCGCGGCCCCAAGGGCGACTGGCCCCGCCGGCTGGAGCGATTCGGTTTTGTCTTTATCCTGCTTGCGGCGGTGGGCACGATTGCCCACCTGCTGGGTTACAGCCTGCCGTACAACGTGTACAATGTGTGGGTTGGCACCTTCCTCTCCGGCGCGATTGCCGTCGGGCTCTACCCGTTCCTGGGCCAGCGCGTCTGGTGCCGGATGTGGTGTCCCCTGGCCTTCTGGATGAATTTCTGGGGACGCTGGTCCAAGTTCAAGATCTCGCCGGAGAAGGGCAAGTGCATCGACTGTAACGTGTGCAACCAGTATTGCCAGATGGGGATTGATATCAAGTCCCGTGCGCTGCAGGGCATTCCGGTGACCTTGAAGGATACCCCCTGCGTGGGTTGTGCGGAGTGCGTGGTGCGGTGCCCCATGGAGATTTTGCACATCGGCGAAGCGCCGGAACGAGTTTAGAATTACGAGTTTAGAATTATGAATTACGAATTATGAATTACGAATTATGAATTACGATTGCACGCTCCAGCGGGTATAGGAACTGGCCGTGGTAATGTTTCTACTTTCTCGCGGTGTATTGATACTGCAATAGATTGCGCGCAAGGCTGGGAGCGCAGGCGTCCCGCCTGCATTATGCACCGCAGGTGCATGGCCCGGTGCGAGTGCTATCCCGACGAATAATCTTGAAGGTCCTTGTCTTATGACCACCTCAAAATCCGAAAAATCGTATTATGGTCCCTTCTTCTGGATCGCCGCGGTGTCCTTTGTTGTGCCGCTCTTTGTGGCGGTGCGCGCCTTCGATCATATCGGCGCGACGGCGGGGCCCACGCCCGTGCCCGATGCCTCGGGGGTGGATCACGCCTTGTGGGACTATGCCCTGAAGGCCTACGTGGCAAACGGCCTCGTGGATTATGACGGCATGGCGAAGGATCAGGCCTTCCGTACCTACCTCAAGCAACTCGGCGCGGCCCAGCCGGAGAAACTGGCCACGGACAAAGAGCGCCTGGCCCTGCTCTGCAACGCCTACAACGCCTTCGTCATGAGCGGGGTCATCCGCCACGAAATCCGCGATTCGGTAAACAACTACAGCGATCCCGCCACACAAAAAGGTTTCTTCGATATTCCCGAATACATTCTCGCGAACGAGACCCTCAGCCTGAACGATATCGAGCACAAAAAGATCCGGGAGCCCTTCGGCGATCCGCGTATTCACGTGGCCCTCGTCTGCGCGGCGCTCAGTTGCCCCGCCATTCGTCCGGAGGCCTTCGAGGGCGCTCGCCTCGACGCCCAGCTCGACGATCAGGCCCGCCTTTTTGCGAACGATCCGAAGCATGTGGCCTACGACGCGGAAAAGAAAGAGATCCGTCTCAGCCGCATTCTCCAGTGGTATGGCAAGGACTGGGACGGGGTCGGCGGCTACCTGGCGTGGCTTCACGAGCGGGTCGAGGATCCGGCATTAAAGGGGGCGCTCCTCAAGGCCGCGGCGGAGGAAGTGGCGGTGAAATACTATGAGTACGACTGGGTATTAAATACCAGCAATGAGCTGAAGCCCGGCGGAAGCGCCGATCTCAGTTCGGGCACCTTCGGTTCGGGCTCGATTCCAAATGAGTGATGGAGGTTGAAGGGTGAAGGATGAAGGATGAAGGATGAAGGATGAAGGATGAGACGGACCCTTGACGCCGCTTCCTATCTCGTAGCAGGCTTCAGCCACGCTGGTGCCGCCGCCATCGCAATGCCATCAACATCTACTTCTGGCGGCTAATAGCATGGACTGCGAAATACCCGGTGATGCCAACGATGTTGTGAGTAATCCCGCCGGCCCCATCGCGGGCCGGCGGGCTCTTTTTTGCTGCGGTCAGAGGGTGGCGCTGGCCTCGGCCGTTTCACCCGCAACCTTGACGGCGCTCTCGCCATTCAGCGGCAGGGCTAAGAGCAGTTCTCTCCACTTGACGATGCTGGTTGAATCGCCCTTCTCGAGCCAAAGAGGTAGGCCACGGGCTCGGACGGAAGACGGCCTGGCCTGTTTCACCACGTTCTAGCCCGGCTGGTACCTGGGGCGGGCCGTACACATCCATTTAAACTCGCTCGGGCGACGGTGCGCAGCAGGCCTATGAGTTCACCTCGCAGCTCCACTGCGACGACAGCCTGAGTGATCGGGTATATCGGAGCGAACCCTATGCAGCGAAGAGCGAGCAGAACCAGCGCAATGACTCGGATGGCATCTTCAAACGCATTGGCAACCAGTTGCTGTTGACCGTCGCCGAGCAAGACGGCACGTATTCCGCCACCTTCGACATCGCCATTGACCCCACCCGACCGGTCCAGCGCGAACAACATGGCCCCGGAGGGCGTCGTCCGGGTCCGACGCCTCGGGCCGCAGAACCGGGGCATTTTCCAGTGGCCTTACAGGTCTCCCGATTGCAGGCGCTCGAAGAGTTCCACTAGATCCCGTTCGCCCCGGGCCGACACGACCGCCTCCACGCGGGCAACACGTTCAGGATCGCCGAAGAAGATTGCCAGGGCCTTAACCGCCGCCAGGGCCTCGTGACGACGCTCTTCACGCAGGGCTTCCAGCAGCACTTCGAAGGCTTCCGGCTCGCGGGTCAGCGCCAGGGGTAAATAAAAGGCGTAGCGGTGAAGCTGGCCGCCCCGCCCCGCCATGGCCCCGCGCAGGATGGCGAATGAATCCGGCAGGCGTGCCTCGCCAATGGCCATCGCCGCGCCCGAGACCATGTCGGGTTCGTCTCCGCACAGATAACGCTTCACGAAATCGAGTGAACGGTCCGGCGCGCACTTCATCAGCGATTGGAGAGCGAGCGACGAGATGTCCGGCTCCTCGTCGCCCCCGTGGACCTTCATCCGCAGTAGCAGCTCCGCTTCATGGGCTTCGGAAAAGCCCAGGCTCTCCACCGCCATGCGCCGGGTGGGGTGTTCGCGGTCGTTCAGCAAGGCGGCCATGATCAGCCAGGCCTCCGGGTGGCGCAGGTTCAACAGGGCGTGGCCCGCGGCTCCCCGCACGCTCGCCGCCGTATCGATGGGCAGGCCGAAGGCGGGCTCGCGCTGGACATGGCGAACGGCTTCGAAATAGATCGATGCGTCGCCAATGCCCAGCATGTCCAGCGCCTCGATGATGGGCTGCTTGGCCGCGCAGCCTGGATCAGTCTTCACGGGATCCTGCAAGAATCGCCGGAAGGCCGAAATCAGCTCGGGCATCAGGGCCTCCGCCTGCCACAGGCCCGCCAGCCGGGCCGCACGCCCGACGACATGGTTGCTGCGGTGCTCGATGAGCGTGCGCAGCTTCGCGATGCCCTCGGGGCTCGGGTCGTCGGCTTCCATGGCTCGAAGTTCGCGGAGAGCGTCCTGGCTGGGATCTTTTTTGGGCATGGGACCTCTTGGGGATAGGACGGATGCGACAGATAGGATGGATCTTCGGTCGTATCGGTCCAATCCGTCCTATCCCACAATTTTACTATGACTTACCCCGCCAAGTCGCGTCCATGACCCAACTACGCAATCTGCGCAACTCCATATATTGCATAGGGGGGCGTGTAAATGGCAGCATGATACTTTAAGTTCGCCGGGCTGGCCGTGCGCCGTGCAGGGTTGTGGCGCGCAGGCCCCCGTACAAGCAGGAAACCCCCCAACGAAGGAACACGCCATGAAGACCAGGATTCCACTTGTCGCTTTCACCGCGCTGATGTTCTGCATCCTCGCGGGCTTTGCCCACGGGGATACGGTACGCCACCCCAGACCCTCGGGCTACGCGGAGCCGGGTACGTCGGGCGCGCCCGCGGCGGTGACGTTTGGCGCGGTGCGCGAGGATGCGAGGTTTACCGTGGACCTTACGGCCACCTTTCCCCGGCAGGACGTGATGCCGGCGACGGTGAAGGGCGTGACGGTGAATGGCAAGGCCCACGAGACCTTCCTGGTGAAGAACGCGAACATCTTCAACGGCAATCGCGAAGTTCACGCGGGCGAAGATTTGAGCATCTCGGTTTATGAAGGCTGGCAGCCGGGCCAGGAGTATACGGTGGAGGTGACGCTGGCGGCGGCGGACGGCAAGGAGGTCAAGCTGGCGGCGGCGGGCACGACGCCGGCCGAACGCAGCGCGACGGGCGGGCTGGGCTTCGGCACACCGACGGCCGACTACCCTTATCACCACGTGACGCTAACCCTCGCGAAAGAGGCCATCGGCGCGGGAACGGTGGTAAAGGTGGAGACGGACGGAAAGTGGAACCGCGATGCGCGCTTCTACAACGAGGGCGTGGCGGATCCCGCCACGGCGAAGGACAGTCCCGGCCTGCTGGGCGAGACGTACACCGGTGTGATCGATGGCTCGAAGGATTTTCGGATCGTGGCGCCGGTCCAGTGGCTCAATGTATCCGACCACACGATGAAGGTGACGGTCAAAGGCGCGGACGAGGTGGAAACGGTGTATGAGGGCGCGGGCAAGGCGCCGGAAAAGGGAGGCTACTGGAGCGCGGCGTGGCCCCATGCGATCTCGCTAATCGTTCATGAGACGGCGGGCCTCCAGCGCATTGGCGAACCGGTCCATGCGATGGTTGGTCCCTATGCCGATGACTTCGGTCCCGCGGACAGCCAGATTCGCGTGGTGACCTATGACCCGACCCACCCGAAAGCCGGGGCCGACGGGTATGTGGTTGCGCCCCATCAGGTGACCGAAGCTACGGAATGGCGCGATGAGGCCATGCTCACGCACGAAGAAAAGGATCCGGAGACGGGCGCGCTGATTCACCGCTATGATCCCACCACCACGGTGGAGCTGGTTTTCCTGGCCGATGTGCAGCAGTACGAAAAGAAAGTCTACTTCGTGGTCTACGGCAACACCGCCGGAGACCCTGCTGAGGTGGAGAGCGACCTGAAGGTGGAGCAGCACGAGCGGCTGAGCCAGACGGTGAGCAACGGCAACTTCAGCATCTTCACATCGCCCAACAGCGGCTCGGTGGAGACAGTGACCATCCTCGGCGAGGGCGAGCCGGTGCTGCTGGAGCACAAGCTTGAAACCAACGGCGCGGTACATTGGAATCCCGACATCTACACGCCCCCGACCCCCTGGGTGCACACGAGCGACTGGGAAGCGCCGGACTACGCGGAGAAGACCGGCCCGATCATGCACCGCACGCGCCGCCACGGTCTCCAGCCCATGGTGGACAATGCGAGCGCCCACGTTTCCTACACCTTCTACGCGGGCCAACCCTATATCCTTCAAACTTCGCTGATGGAAATTCTGGAAGACGTTTTCGTCTCCGCGATGCGCAATGGTGAAATGGTCTTTAACAAGGCCATCCTGAATGAGTTTGTCTGGCAGGACGAGCTGGGCGTCGTGAAGCACATGCCCATTGAGGGTTCCAAGCTGCACCCGATTCACGCGCTGGACATTCCGGCGGACACGCCCTGGATGGCCTTCATCAACCGTGAAAAGAAAATCGGCTTTGCGAACATCGCCCTGTCCTACGAGAACACGAACCGCTACGGCGACCCGGCCAGCGTCGGACAGCCCTATTTCTACGTGCAGAACGGCCCATGGGTCTACTGGGCGCGTCCGCTGGTCTATCCCTTCGCGGGCAACAACATGACGCGCCTGATGAAGGTGCGCAAAGGCAGCACATACTACGAAGAAAACGCCTGGGTGCCTTTCCGCTTCGCCGAAGGGGACAATCCCTTCGCGGAGATCGAGAAGCTGAACAAGAAACTGCGCTCGCCCCTTCACCTGATGGAGTGGATGCCCACGAACGAGCGCGCGCCGCTGTCGTGGATTATGCCCATACTCACCATGCCCTTCGATGAGGGCGTGGCCGGTGCGGTCAGCGGTCACAAGGAAGTTAAAGAGGAAGGGAAAGAATGATGCGGCCCGTCTCGAAACTCAAAGGTGCCCTGGCCCTGGTGGCCCTCGCCAGCCTCTACGCCGTATCTCCGGTTACCGCGCAGATTCCGCTCGACGCGGAGTTGGGCCGCGATGTCGGCGACGGGCAGGTGCTCTACAATACGCCATACGACCCGAAGGCGGTGAAGGAGATTACCTTCGTCGCGCCCACGGCCGCCCACCCGGTCTATGAGATCGTGGTGCCCATGGGCGACTGGACCGAGGGCAAGGCCGCGTCGTTCAAGAAGGTGGTGGTCAACGGGCTCGAATGCGAGTCCTACTACATCTTCAAAGACGGCTTCGCCCACGTGCAGAGCAGCAGTTGGCTGACGAAGGAAAGCGCCACCGCGAAAAACGTGGTGTTGGTGGCCCGGATGCTCTGGCACAACAACGAGGACGTGAAGATCGACCTCACCCTGGATGCGCAGAACGAGGACGGCACCGCGAAGGTGGTGGAGAAGAGTTACACCGCGAAAGCCCCCGCGAAGGGCGGCGGCCCCGAAGGATGGCGGCGCTACCAGAGCGTGGTGGTGCAGGAGAAGGCCGGCGTCGATCGCATGAAAGAGCCGGTGGAATTCTCCATCACCGCACGCAAGGAACACTGCGGCGATCTGGCGAAGGAACTCCGGGTCTACGTTGTGGACGAGATCGAGCAGGAGCCTGTGGCGGTTCCCTTCCAGACCTTCAACCACGGCGCCTTCCCCGGCACGCCGAACGGCACCAGCAACGACAACTACCTCCAGCACCCGAGCCAGTTCATCGAGGTGGTGGCCTTCGCCACGGTTACGGCGAACCAGCAGCGCGTGTTGCTCGTGTGCTACGACAACCCCGCCGCCGAAGCGCCCGCCGAGCCACGCTCCGACCTGAAAGTCACGGGCGAGTCCCTCAACGCGACGGTGGAGAATGACTTCTTCATCGCGCAACTGGACAAGAAATCCGGCCAGATCGCGGCCTTCACCCTGAAGGGCGGCGACGAGAAGCCCGTGCTGACAAACAGCCAGAGCGGCGCCCTCCACTGGAATCCGGACTCCTTTTCGGACAATGGGTTCTGGGGTCACACCTTCTCCTGGGATCCGCCGGAGCGCACCGTAGTAACCGCGCGCGGGCCCCTGATGTTCCGCATCACCAACAGCGGCCGCATGCCCGGCTGGACGCCCCAGGTCTGGGCTTCGGTGACCTACACGTTTTATGCGTGGACGCCCTACGTGAAATCCACCACGAGCATGGAGGTGCGGGAGCCGCTGAATGCTTCCGCTATCCGCAACGGCGAGGTGGTGCTCGACACCCACCTGGTCGATCACTTCGTGTGGCAGGAGAAGAGCGGCCAGTTGAAGCGCATGCGCACCATGCACGGCCCCAACTGGCAGGACGAATGGGCAACGCGCATCGATGCCGACGTCCCCTGGCTCGCCCTGACCAATGAAGAGAAGGACTACGGCATCGGTGCGGTGACCGTGGACCTCACGTCCTACAACCCCGACTCGGGCGAGGCTAACATGCACCGCTCGGCTTATTATCTGTACTACCACCATTTCTGGGGCACGCCCCTGACCTATTTCACACGCGGCCTCGTCTATCCCTTCAGCGACTACCAGCGCGGCCCGATCATCACCGTGCGCCCCGGTTCGACCTACGTGGAGAAGATGGCCTTCGTGCCCTTCCACCTCGGGAAAGATCCCCAGCGTTACCAGGCGATCATCGACGCCAGCAAGGTGCTCACCCAGCCCCTGGAACAGCGCTGGGGCCGGTAACGCGTTGGTGCGATAAGACGGATTCGACCGATAGGACCGATTGGGCTTTACAATGCCGAATCGGTCCTATCCGACTTATCGGTCGCACCACAGCAGGAGATACCATGCGCAAGGTACCGATATTGATAGCCGCAATCACCATGATTGCCATGGGTGCCCGCGCCGTCGAACCCCTCCCCGATTTTGGCGTGATGCTGAACGACGACGGCGACCTCTCCTTCACCAGCCTCGATCCCCAGGAATCCGCACGCAATGTCCTCGCACAGGTGGATTCCCTCGCGGGCACTTCGGTCAAGACCCTCATGTGGAGCGTGGGTGCGGGCTCGGAGATTCTCTACTACCACACGAAGGTCGCCAACGACTGGCGCTGGCGTCCCATCGCGCCGGCCTATGCGCAGGAGTTCGGCTCCTGGCAGCGCAAGGCCGCCGCGGGCCTGGACGCGGGTGTGGACCCCATCCGCATCGCGGGCGAGCGGGCGAAGGCCCTGGGCATGTTCTTCGTGCCGTCCTACCGCATGAACGACGACCACTTCATCTTCGATCCGGTGGACTATCCGCTCACGGGCAAGTTCTGGCTCGATAACCACGACAAAATGAAGATCGGCGAGTCGCCCCAGCCCGCCGACGCGCACTACGGCAACTTACTAGATTTCACCCACCCCGAAGTGCGCCAGTTTCGTCTCGACGTGATCTTCGAAATCATCGAGCGCTACGAGGACCTCCTCGATGGAGTCGAACTCGACTTCAACCGCTTCCAGATGATCTTCCCGAAGGACAAAGGCTTCGAGCGCGGCCACCTGGTGACCGAAATGATCGCGCAGGTGCGTGCGCGGCTCGACGAGGCCGCCGCGCGCCAGGGGCGTCCGCTCTACCTCTTCGTGCGCGTGCCCCCGAGCCTCGCCGACTGCCACCGCATGGGCTACCGCATCGAGGACTGGATGAATCCACGCATTGTCGATGTTATCCTGCCCTCCCAACTCATGACCCTGGCCCACGACATGCCGGTGAAGGAACTGGTCGATATTTGTGCGCCTGCCGGTGTCGCGGTGATTCCCAGCCTCTACCCGCGCACCTCGTACATGTGGCCTTTTCTGAAAAACCCAAAGGCCGAAGATTATCCCAAGCTGCCCTCGCGCGATGTAACGCCCGAGCTGTGGCGCGGGGCCGTCGCGAACTATTGGAGTCAGGGCGCGAGGGGCTTCCAGCTCTTCAACTTCAACCTGCCCGCCGATGAATGGACCCACACGATTCTTCGCGATACGGCGTCGCCCCTGCCCATGAACGTGGCCGCGCGTGCGAACAAGATCTTCGCCATCACCCCCGGCTACTACCTCGACTACACCGACACCTACGAATACAGGAAGCAGATCCCCGCGACCATCAATGCGGGCGAGCCGAGCGTCTTCACGATCCAGATTGGCGAGGACTACAGCGACCCCGCGCGCAAGGGCGCGGTGGAGTATTGCGCCATTCGACTCGGCTTCAAGAAAGGCATTCCCCTGACCGGCTGGTCCATGGAACTACAGGCCAACGGCATGGTGCTCCACAAAGGCCCGGTGGACCAGAAGCTGATCGAGACCCAGGGCGCACTGGTATATTTTCAGAGCGAAATCAGCGACCTGGCCGCGCTCTACCACGGGAAGAACACATTGCGGATCGTGCTGGAAGGATTGCCCGAGGCGAGCCTGGAAGAGGTGCTCGTAGGGGTGTTCTTTAGCGAGCATGATTTGAGCTTGTGAAGGGTAGGTTTCTATAACCACGAAGACTCTGGAGCAGCCGTTGGCAGCAACCAATATTTTTCGGACCACGGAGCCACGGAGGCGCGGAGAGGAAGAGGTGTGCAAAGGCACCAGGGACCAGTCAGGGCACGCTTACGGTAGAAAAGGACTCTGCAGTTTCTCTCTCTCATTTGTCTTCTCCGTGCCTTCGTGTGCTCCGTGGTCAGCAGTTCCTTAGATGAGCACGCAGGCTCAAGTTCAGGGCGGAGTCTGCGCCGAAAAACCAGTTTACGTCTCCGATTCGATGTTGTATCATGGCAATACTGATCTGCGAAACGGTGGTCATTCGGGATTCCGGATGGTAAGAGAGGACGCGCGGCATGAGAATCGGCGGCAGGTATTGGGTTATTGTACTGGGGCTCTGCCTGTGGGCAGTGTCATCGGCGGCGTGGGCCGACGGAGGATTTATCGGCAAGCGCGACCTTTACGAGCCGAAGCAGAAGGCCGCGATCTTTTTCGCCGAGGGCGTGGAGGATCTCATAATCCAGGCACAATACGATGGCGCCGATGGGGACTTCGCCTGGCTGGTGCCGCTGCCATCGAAGCCGGAGGTGGCGCTCGCGGATGACGCGATTTTCGGGGAGCTTCGGGAGTACACGCTTGCGCGACGTAAGTGGTTGGACGAGGAGCTTTTTTCGGGATATCGGTCGGGCGGGTTCGGTGGGCCGGGCGATTCTTCGGATTCGGACGGTGTCAACGTGCTTGAGCGAAAGCGGGTCGGCGTCTTCGACGTGGCGGTGCTGGAGGCCAATACGGCGGAAGACCTGGTCTGGTGGTGCAGGGGCCACGGCTACAGTGTGAAGAACGCGGCAAGGGAGCTGCTCGGTTCGTATGTGGATCGGGGCTGGATTTTTACGGCCATGCGCATCGACCCGGCGGTGCAGGGGAAGGAGAGCGCGGTCGCACAGGAAGCCGGCACCATCCAGGCGATGCGGTTTACCTTTTCCACCGAGGAGGCAATCTATCCGCTGCGCATCTCTTCCATCAATCGGGGCACGACCGATGTGCTGGTCTATGTGATTGCCGACGACGCGTTGATCCACCCGTCCCTTGTGCAGCGGCATCCGGCGTCGCTCTATCCCTTTGAGCGATTGCGCGCGTTGACTGGGTCGAAGGGGCACGCTGACTGGCGCGAGCAATTTGACGCCCACTTCGACGGTGCCAAGTTCACCTATCGAAATGTCGCGCCCGCCGAGCTGGAGCGGGCTCGCGACGCTTTTCCCCGATGGGGCAATCGCACGCTGTATCTTACATCGCTCCAGCGGTCCTTCGGGCCGGAGGAAATGGAAGAGGATATCATCTTCAAGGCGCCGGAACGGTGGGGGCTGGATGAGCAAGAGACATTCATTGCGGCCGGTCTGGAGTTCTCATACGGCAGACCGGACTCGCTCTATCTTCGAATGCCCGAGGCCATCACGGCGAAACTGAGCAGGGATCTCGCCTCCAGGGAGCTCAATCTATCTGCCTCCTGGCTGAGTGCCATGTTGCGTCTGGCCCTGCAAGTGGACGGGGCACAAGGTACGGAGGTGCTCATTTCGGCGGTTCGTCATGCAAAAGAAGCAGGTCGCGAGGCAGTCAAAAAACATGTAAGAGCCGTGTGGTTTGAGGAGGGCGTCGTAAACCCCGTCGTCGACCAGGTCCTCGAAGAACCTCGGTGCGAATGGGCGCACAAGCAGTATGTCACAGCAACGGAGCAGACGAGAGGCTGCCACTTCCGCATCGATGCATTGCCCGGCGCGGGGCAATTCGCCGATGACGCCGTGCTGGCCGAGCTTTTTCGCACGGGCGACCCGGACCTTGAGGTGGCCAAGATGCTGGCGGCCTTGAACACGGAAGAAGGTACGAAGTTGCTGTTCGAAGCGGCCCGGGGCGCGCTGGATCAGGACGGCGGGCGGGCGCGCAATGGTCGCCAGGAAATGGCGATCATGGCGCTGCGGCACAGCAAAGCGCCGGAGCTGGCGGGGCTGTATCGCGAGGTTTTCTCACAGCACCGCGATACGCTGAACGAGCGAGAGCTTTCGAGTTGCCTCGTGGGACTGTGGACGCTCAACGATCCCCGCACAGACACGCTGGTCCGCCAGATGGAGGGGTACTGTCTCCGGTCCCAAATGCCGTCGGCGGCCTCTCTCGCGAGAAACCTACTGGTGAATCGCCTGCGCACGCGGCCGCCGGTGGTCAACAAGGGCATGTCCCTCGCCGATTTGGAGCGGGAAATGGGTGGCATGGGTATCATCGAGAACCGCCTTAGCGCCGGGGCGGATGAGGTCATCCAGTATGGGTGGGCGAGCGGCACGGCCACGGTGAAAGGCGATGTCGTGGTGAAGTGGAAGCCGGCGCGCAGTTGAAGTGGCGGGAGCGAGTGCGCATAGTATCCTTAATGTAGCGTGGTCGCGGCGGGCACGCGTCAACATCTGGAATAGATCGCAATAATCATGCAAGACGAATCCCATCAAAAGCGCCTTGATTGGCTCAGGACGGCGAGCGTGCACTGGGACGGGTTCATCCGTGAGGAGGCCGTAGTCGAGCTCGCCGAGCTGGGTGGCCCCGACGCTCTTGCATTGCTTCTGGTGCGTGTAAACGACTGGGTGCCGCAGGTTCGTGCTGCCGCGGCGGCGGGACTGAATCAGTTCGTCACGGTGGAGAACGCTGCCCTCTGGGTGGAGGCGCTGCCTGCGCTGCGGCGCCTGCGCGGATGTCGACGCGCCAACCATGCGCCGCTTCTGGAACGCGTGGAGGCCTTGCTCGCACGTCCCGAATGCGCCCCTGTGCTGGCGCAGGGGTTGCTGTCTGCCGATAGCCGAATTCGGCGCTATTGCTTTCTAATCCGTTGTGCCGCGTCGGACACCTGGGATGAATCACTCTGGACGTTTGCCTTTTACACGTCTGACGTGGTGGTGCACAGGCGCTTTGAGCAATACCTCGCGAAGTCCCGTTGCCTTTCTCTCGCACTGCTCCGGCGGTTGTTGCGTCATCGACATGCACCCTTGAGACGCCTCGCACTGGAGCGTCTGGTGGAGCAGTATCCCGATCAGGTAGGAGGGGAAATCGAGGCACGCCTTTATGACCGCAGCCCCATCGTCCGGCGGGCGGCGCAGCGGCTCCATGCGTCACAGGGCCACGATCCGGCGCCGCTTTATCGCCGCGTCTTAGCGCAGCGTGAAGCCAAGGGGCGCTCGACTCGATATGCACTGATCGGTCTCTCGGAGTTGGGCGATCCCGGTGATTGGCAGCTGCTGGTTTCCTATTTTCGTTCACCCGAGAGCGCCCTGCGAAAGCGTGCGCTCGCGGGACTGTGCCGGCTCGATGCCGAGCGCGCACGGGAATTTCTCCTGGAGGCTCTGGTGGACGAGTCACCACCGGTGGTACGCGCCGCGCATCGTCGTCTGAGCCGTCACCGGACTCGACCGCTGCTGGAAGAGCTGGAAATGATTGCGGAAATCGCTCAGAACGCGCACAACGTGGAAGCGGTGTTGTGGCTCGGCCGGTGGCTCGCCAAGTGGGACGCACTGATACTGCTCTTGCTGATGTTTGATTCACACCGCAGACTAGATGGAGCATTACAAGAGAAGGTGCAACTTTTATTGGCCGGGTGGGTACGCCATTCCAATTACTCCTATGCCTCGCCTGCGGCGGGCCAGCGTGAACGGATTGTCGCGCTCTTGAATCGCACCCGTGGTGGGCTGGAGTCGGGGCTTGTACAAAGCATCGAGTGGTGCCTTGCCGCGTAAGCGGCGGCGTGCCAAAGCACTTCAGGGACGGCAGGGACTCCAGCGACATCAGGAGAGGTAAATCATTCCTGCTGTCTCTGTAGTCTCTGCCATCATTACAATCCGGGAAATAGTCCCGACGAATTCACGACCGATCGCCGCCGATCAATCCGCCCAGCACGCCGCCGCCGAGGCCCGCGGCGCTGGTCACGTTCCTTTGCTGGGAGGCACCGCCGCAACGATCCGGTCCACCAGGCGTGAGAAGGGCAGCGTCTGGAGGTATACTCTACCGGGCCCCGTCAGGGTGGTCAGGAAGAGTCCCTCGCCGCCGAAGAGGGCATTCCGGAATCCGCCCGCCATCTGGATGTTGTAGTCCACCGTCGTCTGGAAGGCCGCGACGCAGCCGGTGTCCACGCGGAGTTTTTCTCCGGGCGCGAGGTCCTTCTCGATGACCGTGCCGCCTATGTGGACGAAGGCAATCCCGTTGCCTTCGAGCTTCTGCAATATGAATCCCTCGCCGCCGAAGAGGCCCGCGCCGATGCGCTTGGTGAAGGCCACGTTCACTTCGATACCCTGGGCAGCGCAGAGGAAGGCATCTTTCTGACAGAGGAATTTGCCACCGAACTGCTCCAGATGCAGGGGGATGATCCGGCCGGGGTACGGCGCGGCGAAGGTGACGTGGCTCTTGCCCGAGCCGTTGTGCAGGAAGGTCGTGATGAAGAAGCTCTCGCCCGTGACCATGCGCTTGAGGCCGCCGAAGATGCCGCCGCCGGTGGACGTCTGCATTTCGATGCCCTGCTCCATGTAGAGCATGGCGCCCGCTTCCGCGCGGACCGCCTCGCCCGGATCCAGCTCGATCTCCACCGCCTGCATATCGTCGCCGAAGATTTTGTAGTCGATTTCGTGTGCCATGGTGGGTTTCCTGAAGGGTTGTTTCGTTTGGCTCTGAATGTAGCGCTTTTTCGATGTGGCGGGCAAGTGCGGAACCGGGAATGGGTCTTATGGGTCGTATAGGTCTTATGGGTCGGTATGAAAAAAACCATCGGCCCCACAAGACCAATAAGACCCACGACCCCTTCTGTCCCTGGGCCCCTTACCCGATTCTAACACCCCCCTCATCTCCACGAAACGCCTCCGCCGTACACTCTTCGCAAACCACCGGAGAGCACCTCATGTCCCACAATTCCATGCATTCCCGCCGCAATTTTCTCAAGCAGGCTGCCGCCGTATCCTTGGGCTTTGGCGGCCTCGAAAGCCTCTTTCAGCGCACCGCGTTTGCGGGTGTGCCCGCAGACGAAATCCCTGCGGGCTTCGGGCCGCTGCTGCGCGATCCGCACCGTATCATGGACCTCCCCGAGGGCTTCACCTACCGCGTGGTGTCGTGGGTGGGTGACCCTATGGACGACGGCCTTCTGGTGCCGGGCTCTTCCGATGGCATGGCGGCCTTTCCCGGTCCCGATGGGCTCACGGTGTTGATTCGCAACCATGAAATCTCGCCCGGCGACAACAAGATCGGTGCCTTCGGCGAAGAGAATGAGCGCCTCGGCCAGTTGAACACGGCCCTGCTCTACGACGCGGGCTTCGGCAAGACCCCGGGCCTGGGCGGCACAAGTACCGTCCACTTCGACACGCGCACGGGCGAGGTGAAGCGCCAGTTCATGAGCCTGGCGGGCACGGCGCGCAACTGCGCGGGCGGGCCGACGCCGTGGAACTCGTGGATCACGTGCGAAGAGACGGTGCTGACGGTGGGGGACCTCTGCGAGAAGGACCACGGGTTCTGTTTTGAAGTGCCCGCTTCCGCCGGCGGCCTGGTGGCGCCTGTGCCCCTGACGGCCATGGGTCGCTTCAACCATGAGGCGATCGCGGTGGACCCGAAGAGCGGCTGCGTCTACCTCACGGAAGACCGGCACGACGGCCTGCTCTACCGCTTCATTCCCAACGTTCCCGGTCAGATGGCCGAGGGTGGTCGCCTTCAGGCGCTGGCCTTCAAGGAACGCCCCAGCGCCGATTCACGCAATTGGAATCAGGACATCCAGGTGAAGATGGGCGAGACCATCGCCGTGCAGTGGATCGATATCGCCGATCCCCTGTCGCCCAACGACGACATGCGCCAGGTGGGCTTCACCGCCGGTGCGGCCCGCTTCGCGCGGGGCGAGGGGATGTGGCATGGCAACGACTCCGTGTACTTCGCCTGCACCAATGGCGGCCCCATTCAGAAAGGTCAGATCTGGCGCTATCACCCGAGCGCGGCGGAAGGCACCGATGCGGAGCACGTGAGGCCGGGCTATCTGCAGCTTGCCATCGAATCCCAGAGCGCGGGCCTGCTGGACAACGCCGACAACATCACCGTGAGCCCCTGGGGCGATCTGGTGGTCTGCGAAGACGGCTCGGGCGAGCAGTTCCTCGTGGGCGTCACGCCCGAGGGCAAGATCTACAAGTTCGGGCGCAACGCCACCGCGCGAAATTCCGAACTGGCGGGCGCAACGTTCTCTCCCGACGGCACCACACTCTTCGTGAACATCCAGCAGGACGGTATTACCCTGGCCATCACCGGCCCGTGGGAACGCCGGATGGCTTGACCGATCATCCCCTTAAACGCTAAAGCCGCCTGGATTTCGCACCCCAGGCGGCTTTCGCTGTTTCAGGCTTCAAAATAATCCTCATCCGCGATATCCGGAATCCCCACTACCAGCACGCGCATTTTTCCCTTCGCACCGTGGACAACGCCCGGAGGAATATGCACCAGCGAGCCTTTGCGCACCGCGTGCTCTTCACCATCGAGGCTGACGGTGCCTTCGCCTTCGAGCACGTAGTACAGCTCCGTGGCCACTTTGTGGTAGTGCAGCTTTGCCCCGTCGATGTCCACGGCGTGAGCCCAGGCGGCGGGGTGCAGGGGCGCATCTTCATGGCTGATGAGGCGATCACGCCAGCCGCAGGCGCTGCGCTCTCTGGGCGTGTGGCCCTCATGGCGGACAAGTACGTTTTCAGTGCTCACGGCGCTGCCTTGGTTGCGGGCAGCAGGGGGCGGACCACATCCGCCACCTGCTTCGCCTGCTTCTCTTTGCCCGCGTCACTGAAGTGGACGCCGTCGGGCGAAAAGTTCGCGTCGTCTTCCACCACAACCGCGTAGAGGTCATCGATCGCGATCTCGTGTTTCTTCATGATCGCCGCCGCGATGGCGTTGCGCGCTTCCACCCGTGCCTGCTTGTCGGCGTCGGGCTTGGAGAGATCCTTGCTGTCGCGCACGGGGGTCGTCATGCACCACACAATCGTCGATTCGGGGGACTCCTTCTTGATGAAGGCGATGAGCGCTTCCACGCCCGCCTCGTATTGTGCCTCGGTGTAGCCCCAGCCGTGAAGGCCGTTGTTGACGTGGATCACGTCGAAGTGAAAGCGCTTGATCATCACCCCGAGTTCGGCGAGAAAGTCCGGGTGGCTGAGAAACTTGGAGGTGGAATAGCGCGCGCAGTTCACGCCTTCGCCCAAATTCTTTTCCACGCCGCCATAGTAGCCCCGCACGATCGAGTCGCCCACCAGCAGCACGCGGGGCGCGCCAGTTTCCACGTCGGCATTCGTCACCCACATATCGCTCCACTCGTACTTCTCGTGGACGATTTCCTCCGCGCTTGCGGAGAGGGGAAACAGCGTGGCCGCGGACAGCAATACGGCGGCAAGGGTACGAGTAAACATGTTTAGCGATATCTCCTGGTTCCAGCGTTGATTTTTGCAGCGGTCAGGGTTCGAAAAAAACCACCCTGTGTTGAGCCTACGTGAAAAGAGCCATCTCACTCAAGCGTGACTGTCGGGGATTGTAAGGGGCATTCTGCGAGTGAATATCGAGGCAACACTTCCCAGGCGTGTCACGCGATCCGCCACTCAGTTGGTTGCCAGCGCGAAGCGCAGCCACCGCGCCTTCCGCACATCATCTGGTGTGGCAAAGGGAAGCGTGTAAGTAATTTCCCAGGTCTTCGTCGCCTGATCAAAATCCGTCTGCCAGAAGTCCTTGCCGTGGACCGACTGATCCACGGTGGTCCAAGCTTGGCCATCCTCGCTGGTCTCCAGGCGCGGCGTTGCGTGGGCCGAGAGGCCGGTGAAGGTTATGGGGACATAGCCCAATCCGCCCTCGATCTTCAGTTCGGCCTTATTGTCCAAGCTTCGAACGCGCGTGGGGCGCTTGAGTTCCAGCGCGCCCACGGATACTTCCACGGCGAGATCATTGCCCTTCGCCTCGCGCTCGATCATGCGCCAGGTGTTCGCGTGCTGCGCGAGGGCGACCTTCAGCGCTTCGTTTGGGCCGTAATATTCCTCCGCCTTCTCCGCCACCACTACATGCTCCACCACGCACTCCACAAAGTCGCCCGGCAACAATTGGGTCACGCCCGGCGGCGGAAGGATGTCAATGAGCGACGTATCCGCGCCGCGCACGTGGGCACCCCGCTCCGCAGCCCAAGGTAGCGCGGGCTCGCCGCCGAGTTGCGCTTTCCATTCGCGGAGGATAATGCCCCGGTTCGCGTTGTTCGGCAGGTCTTCGGGAATGTGGTGGTAGTCCACTTCGTGCATGGAAAACCACGGTGTACGGCCCGTGACCTCAAAGGGCTCCGTACGATAACGATCACCGCCCCATTGCGTGTCCCATTCCTTCACCAGGCCATTTTCATTGCCCCAGGCGAATTTCCGCTCCGAGGTATAACTGTAGTCGTCGCCGCCGCATTGGAAAAGCACGACGCGGGAGAAATCCACCGGCTGGCGCACGTCGTGGCGGAAGCGGTAGATGCCCCGCGTGATGTCGTCGCTGCGGTAAAGGCTCACCGTCGCGCGCGTGTCGATTTTGCCATCATAGCTCTGGCCCGCGTAAGTCACTTCGGTGAGGTTCGGCCCCACGCGCTGATACTGCGTGCGCATGCGGCTGTTCCACTGCTTGTTTCGATCCCGGTCGTAATACACCAGAAAATCCGCACCGCCCACGTTCGCGCCGAAGCCCCATTGGAGCGAGTTTTTCTGAAATCCGCGCACCATGAGCGGGCGCGTGTCCAATACCGCGCCGCCGATCTGGGTCTGGTCCGGCTCGAAGCAGAGTTGCTCGCCCCAGGAGCCCATGGCGGCCTGATCCCAGAGTTGGTTCGCGCCCCACCCCGCCAGGCTGAGCTGGGCATGGGAGGCCGCGGGCGCGCCGCCCCAATGGGCGTTGACAGCGGTGTACTCCAGTTCGACCGTCGACTTCGCGGGCACGTCAATCATCGTGAAACCATGATACCAACCGCCCTCGAAGCGTTGCGGCGCTTCCGCGCGACGGTGCCAGTTCTTCGAGATCTGCACGGGGATGCCCGTGGGATTGCCCTCCGCGTCGCGGATCATGGGGGAGATGCCGACGATGCCGTGGACGCCCGTTTCCTTGTCCTTGTCGAAGAGCAGGCGGGCCGTGCGCGGCGTGTCGCCGTTGTTTGTGAGCGACAGGGCCACGCGCTCCATACGATCGAAGTTCATCGGGTCCTTGTTGTTGCCTTCGATGTCATTCCGCAGGCCCACGCGATGCCAGCCGTGGGTGGGATCATAGGTGGACGTAAGCTCGGCCTCCGTCGGCGCGATCTGCTTGGAGGTGATCGTGATACCGCCGCGCTCCGATGCCACTGTCGCGAGCATCGCCGCCCCGTCTGACGCCACGGGATAAACGGCCAGCCCCACGGCGCGCTCCGTGCCCGCTTCCCACGCCGACACATCCGCACGAATCGTGATCCGGCCCGACGCGGGCTCCGTGCGGATCGACGTACCCTCGGTGACGGGCAATAGCACAAAGCCCGCGCCCTGCGCCGAAAGCAGTGCTCGCGCTTCGCCACTCGACGAAAGCTGATGAAAGACGTCCTCCAAATCCAGCGTCATTTCAAGGCTGCCCTGCGTGATGGCCGACTCCGCCACAACCCGCAGAATAAACGACACCCGGTCCGGCCACGAACTGATCTCCAGCCCGCTCTTCTTCGAGATCGCCGCCGAATCGGCGCTCCACTTCAAATCCTCAATCCAGCGACGCTGAAAAAAGCGTCCGCTGTCCACCAACTGAGCATGCTCCACCTCCGGGATGACATTCTCGACCAGCGGCGTTGTGCCGGGGTCATTGTTCCGAGTCGCCCGCGTCCCCGCGCCCGTGAGGGAGAGTTCCGCGCCATCCACATTCACTTTGATCGCAAGCGACGCCGTCGGCGCACCGAAGAGTTCCTCATTCGGCTGCACCAGCGCGGCATCCTGCGAAAGCGGCGAAGCCAGCGGGTGCAGGTGTGTCAACAACATGTTATTGAGGTCATACGAAAGCGCGTAGCGATTCGTCTGGATGCTGAAGACCAGGCGCGGATCGCGCACACCATGGTTGAACCACATGTACGAGTAGTCCGCCGTCGGCGCAGGGATAGGCGCGGCGGGGGTGGGGCCAACCGCGTAAAGTGAGGCCAGGAGGAGCGCAAGCGACTTTGAAGCCTGTGAAGTGTAAGAGTATGCGTACATGGTGATCCGATCAGCGTTTCCCGAAATGACAAGGACTTATGCTTGCCGCACGTCGATTGTATCGAATCAAGCCCACAATCCGCGATCTTGGAACCTGTATTGCGGTTACGTCAACCACCACTCGGGTAAAGCTCCTGGGTAATGTCTAGCTTTAGTCGCGGACAAATCTATTCTCTACAAACCACAGTGCGCCGTTGCCATGGCCGATGGCTATCCGATTGCTCAGAAAGACGGCGTCCTCAACGTGAACATAGTCGTGCTCGGGGTAAGCTGTCAGAACAATACCATCGTAGAGACTGCGGACAGTGAGACCGTTGGTTACGGTATCGGCGAGGAAATAACGCTCGTTGATCGCGTAGATCTCGGCAGAAAGAGATTTTTCAGGATCGCTTTCAATCCAGGCAATTTCTCCCGTTTCTTGTCGAACACAAAACAGTTGTCCCGGCGCGGTGCAGAGAAGCTTGTCACCGGCGAGATAGAGATCCCCAGAATATTCCGCGCTCTCGAGCACTACGGCCCAAAGCTCTGCTAAAGTCTCTGCCGAGCAGGCTTGGAGAAACTGGGTCCCGTTCAGAAGCGCCCCGATATAAACGGTGTCTCCTTGCGCAACAACGCCAAAAACGCCATCATGATACCCACCAGAATTCGATGATGGGCTGTCCTCAGTTTTCGGTAGAGAAATGGAGTGCCTTTCAACGACAACCCCTTGAGGGTCCACTTTTAGTAACGTATCGTCCTGTGTAGCGACAAAGAAGTGGTTGGCGGCGTAACCTATGGCGCCGTTCTGCAGAAGTCTTTCTCCGGGACGTTGCGATTTTAGGTCCACACGCCAAATGACCTCGCCATTTGCCTGAGAAACTGCTAGCAGGGCATGGGTTGTGTTGAGAATCAGGTTGTCCTCATGTAGGAGCATCTTATCGCCCACGACGGCTCCCGACCCTGAATCGACTGAGGTAGACCACGCCTCTTCCCCTGAAGAAAGGTCTAAAGCGACGACTGAGTTCCGTAAGTAGACAAAGAGGCGATCCGCAGTCTCCAGCGGAGTACTTAGAATGTGCTCGGGGTAGATGTACTCCCAGTCGGTTTGACCGGTTGTTGTATCATATAAAGCCAATCGCTTGATTTCTCCATAATCGTAATCGCCGGAAGGCAATTCCCGCGGACCTTCATCCTCATAACAAACGAACAACGATGAAGCGTTTTTTCCTTTTGAGACGCGGAGGATTCTGTCGCCGAAAAGTTTCTGTTGAACTTCGATATCCTTCTCATCCGCAGTTTTGGTCAGGGAAATTTGTTTGTTGAGTTTGTGCAGGGCGCTTGCGCGCACCACTTCAACAGAGTCTTTGGTCAGCGAACGGAGAAGTTCTTCCCTCTTTGCCAGAACACCTGGTGCGTATTGGGCAGTGATTTCATCCCGGTCAAGACGTTCGACAACATTCACGACCGTTTTATAGACGGATATATCGTCGAGCCAGGCAAGTACCCCCAATCGGTCGATAGAATCCGGCGATACGATGCATGATTCACTCGCGCTTTGCAGAACGGCTTCGGGAAATGTGTCGAGCTGCTCACGAGCCACTTTTCGCCAATGTTCCTGTTCGTTGACCAGTGCGCGCATAAGCAATTGGGCCGAATGTACATTCTTTTCCCAGGGATTTTGCAGGCCGATTTCCAGAAAGGAGTCTTCCCTGATTTGTTCCAGACTCTTTGCGGAATTACTCTTCCACCAAGTTTCCCAACTCGGTCGGTCGTATCCGGGCGCGCAGTTCGTGAGGCGAGTCAAAGTCTCCAGTGGGTGGCCGTAGGCGCAATCCCTCTCCGGTGCCGGTGAGGTCGGAAGGAGCGAAATCAGGAGTGGAATGGAATCTTCATTCGCCACGCCACCCAGGCTCAATACGACATCGTGGCCCCGGATACCGCTTCTAATCATGGCGTGCACGTATGCGCGAACAACGCTATCCGGCATGGTCAGGAAAATGACGGGATGCAATAGCCGTGGTATAACACTGAACACGGTGACACCCAGGAAGAGCGCTAGAAGAAGTTTCACCAGGCATCCCGGACGAAATCTTGTTTTTGAAAACGCCATGCCCTATTTCTCCCCAGTTTTTTGCCAATCGATATCACAGAGTCTATCTCAGTGGTGATTGAAAAGCCACCAGACCTCCCCGAGTTCTCCGCGACGACGCGGCTGGACGATATGGACTCCAGATGACACAGATGTAGCGGACCAATTCATGGATTCCATGTTCTTCCCGGAATTTTAACCACAAAGAACGCAAAGAGCACATAGAAAAGATCCACTGAAACGTTTACCAAGGCCGTCAATCGTACGAGGTAACGAAAAGAGAACCTATCTCTGTGATCTTTGCGTTCTTTGTGGTTAAAACTCTTACTCTCTCCAATAAAAACGCCCCTGGATCGTGTTGCGATCCGGGGGCGATAAAAATCT
>JBIJDL010000693.1:0-3001 GCA_044344195.1 Candidatus Hydrogenedentales bacterium | reverse complement strand
GCCTGGCCGTCGGGCCACCAGTCGGCACCGGCGGTCCAGTAGGTGCCACCGTGTTCATAGGCGCCTATGTCTGGAGCGTCGCCCTCGAAGGTGTCGGTGATTCCGGGGATGGGCTCACCGCGATCGATGAGTACACTGCCGGGGGCGGGGCGCAGATCGGGGGCGTCCTCACTGGGGTCGATGAAGAGGCTCGCCTGGTCTTCGGGCTTGATCATGTGGTTGTGGTGGATCACGGGAGAATCGGGGATATCAACGACGTAGTCGCGCTTCGCCTTTTCCTCCGCACTCATCGTCCCCCACTCCCGCAGGTCGACTCGGTCGGCCAGACGGAAGGCGGCGTTGTTCTGAATCGGCCAGTCGGCCACGACCTCGGTCTGCTTCTGCTTCACAATGAGGAGCGGATGTTCGGGGTTGTTGACGAAGATGGTGTTGTTGTAGATGCGGAAGTCGTAGCCGTTGGCCTTGCCGCCGGCTTTGCAGTTCCACACGACGTTGTGATGGATGAGGACCTGGCTGCCATCCTGGTCGCAGCGCAGCCCGATTCCGTTGATGTCGTGGACCCAGTTGTGGTGGAAGCCGGTCCAGGCGCGATCGTTGCCTTTTGGGATGTACAGGGCGGAGACGTCGCTGCAATAGAGGCCGAGGTTGAAGAGGTGATTGTATTCGGCGGTACCGGGGCCGGGGCCGGGCAGGAAAATGCCAATGCCGCTGCCGTTGAAGATGGTGCTCCGGGCAATGACATTGCCTTCTTCCGAGGTGTAGGCCCAGCGTTGGGATTCGCCTGCGGCGCTCGCGCCATCGTGGGCCCCCTTGCGGTCGTATTCCAGGGAGACATTGGGGTCGCCATGGCGCCCGTGGCGGCTGCCTTCGGTGACGATACAGTTCTCGATACGATTGCTGCGCCCCGTGACGTGGATTGACGTGCCGGGCGCAAAGGTTACGAGACACTTGCGCACGGCGTTGTTCTCGCCTTGAATGTATACCGGGCGCTGGTCTTCGCGGACCTGCCGGTTGTCGCGCAGGGTGAGCAACTCGTAGGGATAGAGGAAGCGGCACTCGCTGAGGACCACGTTGCGGGCTTTGGTGAAGGCGGTGGTGCAGCCGAAGAAGGTAATGCCTCGCATTTCGACATGGGCGATGTCGGCTCCGGTGAATCCGTAGATGCGCCGTTTGACGCTGACCTCGCCGGGCTCCGGGGCATGACCGTCAGGCGGAAGGAAAAGCAGCGCATTGGCCTGGCGGTCGTAGTGCCACTCCTGTTCCGCATCCAGCAGCGCGCGGTGGTCGAACACGGCGTAGCGGTTGTTGTGCAGGCCGAAGGTCTTGATGCGGTCCGCGCGGCCGTCCTCTCCGGTCGCTCGCGGATTGTCGTAAAAGTCTGTATCGTCCCAATGCAGCGCGGGCTGGCCCGCCTCGTGGGCGAGGATGGCGCGGGTAAAAGCGTTGTTCCCCTTGCCCAGCTTGATCCAGAGCTGCGCACCGGTAAGGCTTTCGCCCAGGGCCGCCAGTGCGGCGCTCATCACCATGCCGCGCTCGGACCCCGCTCCGGTGCGCGCCCACTTCTTTTCCTCGTTCCAGTTTTCCTCGAACTTCATGTTGGGCCAGCGCGCGATCACCATGGCCTGGTCGCGAAAGAAAACCTGGTCCGTTGGCGCGTCCAGGGGCGTCTGGTAGTGGCGGCCATCCTCCGAGGTCCACGCGGCGTCGATGGGGTCCGTGCCGTCGATGGTGACCTCTTCGCCGGGCGCGGCCATGAAGGTGATGGGCTGGTCCGGTGCCCCGGACCGGGTCAGGGTTACCGTCTCGCGATAGCGGCCAGCCCTGATCACGCAGGTCTGGCCGGGCAGCAGGGAATCGGCGGCGCGCTGAATGGTGCGATAGGGCGCGGGCTCCGTCCCGTCGTTGCTGTCGTTGCCCCAGGGCGCGACATGGCAGGCGGCGGGCTGCGCTTCAACCGAAGCGGCAGCAGCCACCAGGGCCAGGGCGATGAGTGTCCTATGTGGCATGGGTCGATCTGTTCCTTCCGCAGCGTGCGGTTGCTTCACGACGTATTACATCACACGGATCATGCGAATGCACACTTCCATTGCCGTCTGCAGCATCAGCAAACCCAAAAGGGGGACGAACCCACACCGCCAGGAACTTCGTTTCCGACCCGTGCGCCGATTCTGGGGGCGATGGACGTAAGTGTTGGTGGATGTCTGTCCCCTTCCAATCATCCGAGGTGGGAATTTAAAGACGTGCCCCTCAGATTTGTATGGACTGGACCTGATTCCGCATCGCCTCTTTGTAGTCCCGAATGCGCGTCAGGAGTTCCTCGTCCGGGCTTAGGCCGCCGCTCGCAAGACACTGGGCCGCGAGCAAGCCGGCATTGTAGGCTCCTCCGATGGCTACGGTGGCGACCGGTACTCCTTTCGGCATTTGCACGATCGACAGCAGGGCATCCATACCCTGCATATAACCCACCGGAACCGGCACGCCGATGACGGGCAGTGGCGTGTGTGCGGCCACCATACCCGGCAGGTGCGCGGCGCCACCGGCCCCGGCGATAATCACGCTGATACCTCGTGCCGCCGCGCTTGATGCGAAATCCGCCATTTCCACGGGGGTGCGGTGGGCGGAAACCACGGCCATCTCGTAGCCGACTTCGAGGGCATCAAGCGCTTCGGCCGCGCCGCTCATGACGGGCAGATCAGATTTTGAACCCATGATTATCGCTACGCGAACTCGTTTCTTGTCGGTCATCGCACCTATCCTCTTCGCTGAATGTGGATCAAAGAATCATCCCTGCGCCCACGGTTTCATTGGTGAATTCATCGACCAGAATCACGCTGCCGGTGGACCGGTTTTTCGTGTACCGGTCAAAATGGAGCGGCTGGGTCGTCCGGATCTGGATACATCCAATGTCATTCAGCCCCATAATGCCGTCCCCTTCGATGTGGTTCAAGGTCGTAATGTCCACCTTGTAGAGGATCTTCTTGATGACACACCGCAGGTCTCG
>JBIJDL010000050.1:0-20823 GCA_044344195.1 Candidatus Hydrogenedentales bacterium | reverse complement strand
CGTGGTATGTTTCAGGGCGTAGGTTCCGCCCACCTTCATAGCGGCCCCGTTCAGCCAGCAAAGCATGAGCTCGATATCCTGTTCGCTGGAGGGCTCATTGTCCGGCTTCAGGAGCATGTCGCCCCGTCCGATGTCGAGCTCGTCCTCCAGGAGAAGTGTTACGGACATGGGCGCGAAGGCTTCGGGCAATTCTCTATCAAAGAGATGAATCGACCGGATACGCGACTTGAAACCGGAGGGAAGCGCCACGACCTGATCTCCCGGCCGGAACACGCCGCCTTCGATCCGGCCCGCGTATCCGCGAAAATCATGATGGGCGTCATCCCGCGGACGAATGACGTATTGAACAGGAAAACGTGCATCGACGCGGTTGTGATCGGTGCTGACTTCAATGGTCTCCAGGGCGTCCAGGAGTGTCTGCCCCGTATACCAGGGCATGTTCGGGGAACGCTCCACGACATTATCTCCCCCGAGGGCAGAAATGGGTAAATAGCGTACGTCTGGAATGCTCAATTTGCTGGAAAAGGCACGAAAGTCGTCGCAGATGGCCTCAAATCGCTCCTCGTCAAAGTCGATCAGATCCATTTTGTTGACACACAGCATGAGGTGCCTGATCTGCAACAGGGAGGCAATGAAAGCATGGCGGCAGGTCTGCTCTATGATGCCCTTCCGTGCGTCTACCACCACGATGGCCAGATTGGCGGTGGACGCGCCCGTCACCATGTTTCGCGTGTACTGGATATGGCCTGGGCAGTCCGCAATAATAAACTTCCGCTTCGGCGTCGCGAAATAACGATAGGCCACGTCAATGGTGATTCCCTGTTCGCGCTCGGCACGGAGGCCGTCGGTCAATAGCGCGAGGTTCGGGCCGTCCTCCCCGCGAAGCTGACTCGCCTGCTCCAGCGCGGCAAGCTGGTCCTCAAAAATGGACTTGGAATCATAAAGCAGACGCCCGATAAGGGTACTCTTTCCGTCATCGACGCTTCCTGCCGTGATAAATCGCAGCAACCCGGCATGTTTCTTTTCCACAACCTCATACGCCAGCGTTTCCATAGTGCCTCCGGGTCCCTTTTCAGGACCGATTAGAAGTAACCTACCTTTTTTCTGTCTTCCATGGCCGTTTCCGAGCGCCGATCATCCGCCCGGCCACCGCGTTCGGTAACCCGGGCTGCGGCAACCTCAAGGACGATTTCCGCCAGGGTGTTGGCCGTCGATTCCACGGCACCGGTACACGTAATGTCACCCACGGTCCGGAAGCGTATGGTTCGTTCTTCTACATGCTCCTGGGCCGTGCGTAGTACGTGCGGGGAATCGGCCATCCAAAGGCCGTCTCGGAAAAAAACTGGACGCTTGTGCGCGAAGTAGATTTCCGGAATGGGCAGCTTCTCGGCGGCGATGTACTGCCACACATCCATTTCGGTCCAGTTGCTCAGTGGAAAGACGCGAAAGTGCTCGCGTTGCTGCTTTCGTCCGTTGAACAGATTCCAGAGTTCCGGGCGCTGGTTCCTCGGGTCCCATTGTCCGAACTCATCGCGGTGGCTCAGAAAGCGTTCCTTTGCCCGAGCTTTCTCCTCATCCCGCCGCGCGCCGCCAAACAAGGCGTCGAAGCGATGTCGCTCGATGGTTTCGAGCAGCGTCGCGGTCTGAAGGAGATTCCGGCTTGCCCGCGGACCCGACTCCTCCCGGGCGCGACCACCATCAATAGTCTCCTGGACGCGCCCCACGATAAGGCGTGCCCCAAGGTCCCGGACAAGCGCGTCGCGAAAGCGAATCGTCTCGCTGAAGTTATGGCCCGTATCGATGTGCACCAGGGGGAATGGCAACCGCGCCGGGTAGAAGGCCTTCTGGGCGAGGCGTACAAGGACGATGGAGTCCTTACCGCCAGAAAAAAGCAAGGCGGGCCGCTCGTGAATGGCGGCAACCTCACGGAGCAGGAAAATGGCCTCGGCTTCCAGTTGCTCGATATGGGATAGATCATGGAGAACCATGTGCTTCAAAACTCCGTCCGCCCTATCCGGCGTGTTGTATGCCTGAAAAGGCCGCCCACAAGTGGGCTTCATAGCGTTCCATCTGCTCCAGCGTCCGCTGAAGAGATTCCACTGAAGTCGCGCGACCCGTAAGGTGGCCCATTTTGCGGCCCGCCGATACCGTTCGCTTCCCGTACCAGTGCAGCTCAATACCGGTGGGCAGCGGCAGGGTTGGGGGCGGACAGGGAAGTCCGGAAATCGTGCCTTTCGGGCCAAGGATGTTGCGCATGGCCACGAGTGTCTGAATTTCCGGTGTCGCCAGTGAATGCCCCATGACGGCCTGTACATGCAGGTCAAACTGGCTCGCCTCATCGCCATACAACGTGTAGTGACCAGAATTGTGCACCCGTGGCGCCATTTCGTTGATCAGAAGTTGACCGTCCTCCGTGAGGAAGAATTCGACGGCAAGGGTGCCGCAGAAGCCCAGGTAATTCGCGATGCGCTCGATGGCCTCGGACGCTTTCCTGGCAATTTCAGGTGCGGTGCCCAGACGCAGCGTGGGTCCGAGCACCTCCCGGCATATTCCGCGCTCCTGTCTGCTTTCCACAAGGGGAAAGCACTGCATGCTACCGTCGGCAGCGCGCGCGGCGACAATGGCCAGCTCTGCCCTGAAATCCACGTGTCGCTCGGCATAGATCGCCGACCCGGCACGCTCCGCGTTCCGACAGAAGTGTGCGATCTCGCACTCGCGCGGCACGGAATCGGGCTTCATGACGAGATTACCCCGGCCATCGTAGCCGTAACGGGAGAACTTCAGCACGAAGCCCTCTGGAAAGCGCCGCCACAATCGCGGCAGCTCTTCGTGAATATGCTCTATCGCGACGCATTCGAAATCGGGTGAGGCAAGGCCCAAGTGCGCGAAGATCTGCTTTTGTGCCAGCTTGTCCTGGGCAATCGCGATACTATCCAGATCGGGCAGTAGACGGACCTCTGGGTGCTCCTCCAGCACGGCGCGCAAAACCTCGACATCGACAAATTCATTCTCTATCGTCAGTACGTCAACCTGTCGCGCAAGCGTCAGAATCGCCTGCTTGTCGCACAACCTGCCCGGCACCCACAGTGCCTTTTCTATCGCGGCGGGGACATCACGCGACTCCGCGAGTACAACGGGCTGAAGTCCCTCGCGCAAGGCAGCTTCCGCTATCATGCGGGCCAACTGCCCGCCGCCAAGAATTCCAAGACATTTTTTTCCGAACACACTTCCCATGTATCCCACCTTTCGTTGATAACTGCGGCACCCGCGTCACAAGCGCAGGCAACCGTGCAGACGCCCTATGCCGCCTCCACGCCGGAGCGTTCCTCGGCGACAACCTCGGCCCATTCCCCCTCACCGCAATACCGTTTCCACACAACGCCTTGCTCATCGAGTGCGTAGAGATTCATCCAGCCGTGGTCGAGAAGTGCCCGAAGGCCCTCGTGCTTCTCAATCACCGAGTTCATGGCCTCGATGGGCGCTTCGAACAACGCGGTTAAACGCATCGGTTCGTGAACGAGCCGCTCTCCGTCATGGAGACTCTGCCAGGGTAGCCCAACGCGAAGGTCTCCTCCGTTCCCCTCGAAGACGCCGAGCGACCCGACCACGTTGTGCAGGGTTTTGTCCCCACTGCCGAAAACCCGATTGTCCACGGTGGAGCCGTAGTACTGCAGACTAATCCAATTGGCGACGACAAGAGGGGCCGTCATGACGGTCTCGAGAACGCCGAAGTTTTCATCCCGCCGCCAGTCGTAGTCATGCAGGAACGCGCGGCCATCGAGCTTCAAGTGCCTGGACCGGTGACGTGGCGCCGCAATAAAGGAGGCGCAACCCGCCAACCCCCACTCGGGCCGCACATGGCTCCAGTCGCGACTGCGGGCAACAAAACTCGACTCCAGCGTTTGTTCGCTGCCTGTGCCGAACCTTGCGGCGCGCTCGTGACGGGCCCATGTGGATGCCTGGGTGAGATTTTCCATCAGGGCGCGCAGTTCGTCCTGGTGGGTAACGGGAACGTTCTCCGCATCGAACAGCGTTACGTTTTCGGTGGTTGTGTCATGATTGGCCGCAATAAATATCGTGTCTTCAGGAATCGACATGCCGGTCGCGGCCAGGCCCGTCCGCACCTCGGGGTCGTTCAGAATTGCAGCGACAACGCGGGCGTTCACATCGCCCGCATGACCGCCGCATGCGCCACAATTGAGACCTGCGGCATGGGGATTGTTCACCGACGTGGAGCCATGGCCGGCGAGCAAGACGATACGCGCAAAGTTCTGGGTGAGGGACATGGCCCTCAGCGCGCCGCCACCGATCGTTACCCGGTCGTCCAGACTCAGGCCAACTTCGTGATGTTTCCACTGCGCCGCTTCTATTCCTGGCACCAGTTCACCGGACTTTTTCTGCGGCAAGCCCGCACTGGAAGGGTTTGGCACCGGCCGCGTAATGCCAAGCGAATCCGAAATAAGCTTAAGGCCGAACAAAATGCCGAGCGTCTCGACGTAGGCGAAGGAAGCAACGGCTCCGGACCGGAAGGACTTCCATGCTGCGGAGACCGAGTACCAGATACGCCGGGCCCGCGCGACGTCCTCCGCGTTCTGAGCATTCTCCATTCCCTCCACAATCACATATTGGGGAGCCAGCAGGGCCGGGCACTGTGGCCGGGGCGTCTCGTGCGCAACAGGCACATACGACATCGCAATCCCGAAGAATCCCGCAAAACCGATCGTCTGCACTCCCTTCATGGAAGACTCCAGCGCACGCCGGTAGATCTCGGACCGCACATCGATACAGAAGGCCGCCTGCACCACGGGCCTCGCCTCGGCCTTGGGCAGGGCCCGCGACGTGAAGGACCCGATCAGTTCGCGTTGCCATGCGCGCTCGTATGCGTGCTGCATAAGCATCTCGACTGCGAAGGGCATGTTCCGGCCAGGATCGGGTGCGGCCAGTCGCTCGATCGCCAAAGCCCAGGCCTGGGAGATCCTCGTGTCGCTCACGCAGCGCAGAAGTATGACTTCCCAGGCGAGCCGCACCGCGAGCAGTTCCGCCACCACGTATTCCCGTTCGCCCCGCAGGTTGGATTGCCAGTCCCGGTACCGTGCATGGGCGGACCAGCCGCCTTGAACCATCAGGAGCCGGTGAAAATAAAGTTCCAGTCCGGGCTCGGGAATGCACAGACTCTCCGCCGCCTGCGACACCAGTTCATCGGCCGATTCCGGCAGCGACGCGATCACCTCCCGGTAACCGGAGAGTCCCGCAATGCCGGGGCTCCGGTCCAGCAAAGCCTCCGCCCTCCATGCCGAATAGGGACTAAGGTTCTGCCAGGGCGATCCCCATGAGGCCTGACCACCATCAAAATAGGCGGCCGCCCACTTGGACAGGCGTTCATTCACCAACTCGGGCCAATCCACACCCGTAAAACCCCGCGCCACGTCCGCCACGGTTGGAAGCAAGGTCGGCGCATGAGACCGGGTGCCGGGAAGCACGGATTCTTCCAGCGCCCGAAGCCCCCCCACTGCGGCGGCGGCTTTCGGTAAATCTTCAAGCGCAGCCTCCAGATCCTGGGTGCGAATCCTGCCCGTGGCGAGGGCCTCCGCATAGAAGGCCCGCGGCATGAACAAATGCGCTCCCGCCACGCGCGCCATCCGGCAGGCCGCGTCGCAAAAGTCGTGATCAGCCATTCCGACAAAGGGATTTACCGCCACGAACTCTTTCAGGGGCCAGCACGGCGCGATGGCCCTCGCAGCCTTGCGCACCGCCTCCGTTACTTTTGAAGCCGATGTTGATGGCTTTGATCCAGCTATATCCATTATTCGCTCTCCTTGGTACAACGCAAGCGTCCGTTAATGCTGTTGCCGCGCGGTCGTATCAAAATATCCAATTGTCCGATCAAACATGGCGTTCGCATAGAACCCGTTGGCCACGTGTACATAGATCCCCGGCCAGCGCGCCGCCCACGCCCAACCATAAAGCTGGACCAGGCTGATAACGCCGAACATCACAACCAAAAGCACCATCGCCGCGATGCCGAGGGTATCGGGGACCACCGGAGGCGGGAACAGATCGCCCGCGATCCACGTCGCCCCCTGCTGGAGCCCGAAATAGAGAACGGCCAGTCCGGACGTCATCAGAAAAACTCGCACCAGCATCGACCCCCCATGTCCGGAAGATACCGCGCGGGCAAAGAACTGAGAAAGCCCCATCAAGAGAACGGCGCCCAGCGCGACCACCGCTGGCTTTTCAGTCAGCGACACGCCCCAGATCATTCCGACGCCGATGAAGAGCAAAATCGCGCCAAGGGCTCCGCTCACGAGAATGCCCTTTGAGGGACGGACCGTCTGTGTAGAGGCGCCCTGTATACGCCCCGTGTCTACGGCACTGCCCGATGCCAGAAAGGCGTGGGCCTTATACAGCGAGTGAGCGACGATATGCAGGGTCGCTGCGGAAAATGCGCCAAAACCGCACTGGAGTAACATGAAACCCATCTGCGACACCGTTGACCACGCCAACGAGGACTTGATGTTGGTCTGGGTCAGCATGACCACGGTGCCCACGAGCGCCGTCAGCCCGCCGATGAGTACGAGAAGGTGCATGGCGATTGGGCTCGATACAACCACATCCGAAAGCCGAACCACGAGAAATCCCCCGGCATTGACGATTCCGGCGTGCAGCAAAGCCGAAACGGGTGTCGGCGTCTCCATGACCTCTGTCAACCAACCGTGAAAGGGAAACTGGGCTGACTTGAACGCGGCGGCCAGTACGATCAGGAGGGCGGCGCCCTGAGCCGACAACGGCATCGCTCCGACGCTCGACATTTCTCTGGAGATTTGCAATATCTGCGAGATATCACCCGTGCCAAAGGCCAGGTAGAGAAGCACAACCGCCACAATCAAGAAGCCGTCGCCGACCCGTGCGCAGATGAACTTCTTCCGTGCTGCGGCCACGGCCCTGGGCCGATCGGAATAGAACAGGAGCAAATGGTGCAACGCGACACTGGTTCCTATCCAGGCCACCACCATCTGGAAGAGACTTCCCGATAAGACCAGCAGACTGACAGCGCAAAGCGTGAGGCACATATGGCCCATGAACACGCCCTGTCGCCTCTCCCCTTCCAGGTAGTTCCGGCTGAATTGAACGGCCACAGCACCCACGAACGCCACGAGAAGAAAAAGGGTCACGCTGAGCGCGTCGAGGCGTATCGAGAACCCGATCGGATCCACGCCGAATACGTCCGTCGAGCGAGAGCCGCCGACCGCGACGTTCACCGCGCACCCGAAAGCGAGAAGACAGGTCGCCAGCGTGGCGAGCCTGCTTGCTCCCAGCACATATCCGGGCCGGGCATCCTCTTGAAAACGGGACAGAAGAGCGACCGCCGCCAGTAGGAGAGGTCCGCTTAAGGTCAAGAAAACGATTGTATTCATCAATGCCAATACCTCGCGTTTAAGTTCGCAAAGTTTACCTGGGTTCTCACTCATTTATAAAATATATAGTTTGAATTGTATCGTTCTATTTTATAGAATGAAGGTATGGCACGATTGAATTATAACCATCTGCGGTATTTCTGGGCCGTGGCGCATGAAGGAAATCTGACGCGCGCCGCGGAACACCTGTATGTTTCCCAGTCGGCGCTCTCGATTCAGATTCAAAAACTGGAAGCGGAAATCGGGCACCCCCTCTTCGAGCGCCGTGGGAAGCAACTCATTCTCACCGAAGCCGGTCAGATTGCCCTGGATCACGCGGACGAAATTTTTGCCATCGGAAACGAGCTGATGAGCACCTTGACGGAGCGGGGCGAATCCAAGCGTCGTGTGCTTCGGGTTGGCGCCCTGGCTACCCTCTCCCGAAACTTTCAGATTCAGTTTCTGAAGCCCCTGACACAGCGCGATGACGTTGAGATCGTGCTCCGCTCTGGTACCTTTGGCGCCTTGATGCGGGATCTGCGCGCGCACTTGCTCGACGTGGTGCTCTCCAATCACGCGCCCTCTCGTGATGCCGCAACCACCTGGGTGGCGCACCTGCTCGACGAGCAGCCGGTCAGCCTCATACGACACCGCGCACGCAAACTGCCCAAAGCGCCTCTGGAACGCCTGCTCGCGGAACAGCCGCTTCTCGTGCCCACCGTGGAGAGCGGCATTCGTACCGGCTTTGACGCGATGATGGATCGATTGGGAATTCGGCCCCGCATCGCGGCCGAAGTGGACGACATGGCCATGCTGCGCCTTCTGGTGCGCGAAAATACAGGATTGGCGATTGTGCCGCGCATTGTTGTGGAAGACGAGCTCAAAACCGGCCTGATGAAGGAAGTTGCCAGCATCCCCGACATTACAGACACCTTCTACGCGATTACGCTCGAACGGCGCTTTCCAAACCCACTCTTGCGCCTTCTTATTTCCACCCGACGCAAGTAGCATCCCCCCCTGCTGCCCAACACGAACGGGCGCGCTCGCATTCCCACGGCACCTCCGAAACGGGGTGTACCGGTCATCAAGGCCGCTTCGCCCTCACGCGCCAGATGGCGTTGCCAACGTCGTCAGCGACCAGTAGTGCGCCCTGCTTGTCGATGGCATCGCCCACGGGCCGTCCCATCGCGTGGCCACTTTCCTTTACAAATCCCATCAATACGTCGACGGGCTCGCCCGCCGGTGAAGGGTATGAACACGACCTTGTAGCCACTGCGCGGGATGCGGTTCGACGAACCATGCTGCCCGACGAACATCCCCGCTTCGAACTGGACGGGCAAGGTGGTGCCCTGGGACGAGGCCAGCCCCAGCGATGCGGTGTGGGCGCCCAGTGCGTAGTCGGGCACCGTCGCAGTTGCCACCAATGCGGGGTTTGCCGGTTGTGGGCGCGTGTCAACGTGATCGCCGAAACAGCTGTACGGCCAACCGTAGAAGGCACCGTCTTTCACCGCAGACATGTAGTCCGGCACCAGATCGCTACCCAGTTCGTCCCGCTCATACGCCTCGGCGCTTACGGTCGTAGCAGGGACTTTCGGAGCAGTTTGGAAGCGTCTGACACGTCGCTTGCCTTCATGCGATAGATGCTGAGTACGTAACCCTCTTCAATCTCTTCACCAACCTCAAAGGTACCGAAGACGGCCACGGGCGATTCGGCCTGGTACGCGACCTTCAAGGCCGGGGAGGCCTCCACGAGAACCCACTCGTTTATTTCGGGGGAAACGCCATAGCAGCAGAAGGACTGATTCTGCGTGATGGCGAAGCTGGTGATGCTTCCATCGTCGGCCAGTTCAAAGGGCACCATAAATCCCACGACCACCGCCTGCTGGCCGCTCATAGCACGAATTGGCGCGGGAATTTGGTCACCCAGCAGGGTTGAAGGATTCTCCGCTTTCTGAAGTTCCTCGGGCTCCGGGTGTTTGTACGTGAAGGACGCGAGACCGCGAAAGGTGAGCTTGAAATGCTTCCCGTCGGTCGTCTTCTCGAATTTGAGCGGGCCAGCTTTCTCTGCAAGCTTCGTCTCCGATTCCTGCAAGGCATCAAAGTCGGCCTGGGGGATATTGCGGTTTCCCGTCGGGACCGACGGCCTATCGTTTCTCCGGCCGGCACGAGGTGCCGGGGCGTCGATCGGAGCACCACGCGGGGGAGGTGGTGTTGCCGTCGCGGGCTCCTCGGTACTCGCGTAGGCAATATCCGCATGGCGGAACAGATCCTCTTCGGCCCCCTGTGGATGACGTCCAACCACTCCGGGGTCATTCTGGTCGCTCAATCCTCCCGCCATGATTGAGCCCAGCAGTGCGGCCACCAGAACGATCAGTCCCGCCAGTTCCTTCGGTCTTCTCATGTTCAAGGCACCTTTCCAATTGAGCCCAGGGCAACCCGCAGCGTTGCTACTCGTTGCCATCCGGAAAGTTGAATTCGGTCTCGGCGATCGACGTGCCGCGAAAACTCATCGGGCCTATTTGACCCTGAAAGCGCTGAAGGTTTTTCAGGCGTTCATCCGTAACCGCAAATTGGGACGTGTCCCCCGGCGTCTCACCGGTCAGAGCATTTTCCTGGGCTGCCACCTGTAGTTCTATCGGTGTTCCCCCGTCCGGAGTCACGGTCAGCGCGAGGCTGGGCTCGGTCATCCGGACGGGATTCTCAGCGTGACCGTCAAGGGCGTAGAGGGTCAAGCGCCCAGATGTCGGATCGAGCACGACCTCGATGTGCCCCAGGCGATCGCCCAGCACCAGCAGGGTGCCGCCGTGCGGTGCAGCGTGATGGTGGTCGTGGTCTTCCTCGTGGTCATGCTCCGCATCATCGTGATCGGCGGACGCGGAAGTGGAAGTGGAAGCGGGGGAAGCCACCGCCGCCTGGGCTTCGGATCGGGCAGGCTCCGTTGCAGGGGCTGGCTCCTCGGCGGGCTTGCATGCGCTGAGATGGAGGCCAATGGCCAACGCCAGCGTCAGAGCGAAGATCCAAAGTCGTGGTGAAAGGTGGTAGCTCATCCTTCGGTCTCCAGTGTTCATCCTGATGTTGACCTTCTACGCCATCTTTGGGGCGTTCAAGTTTTCGGAAGCAGGTTGGTGGCGATATCCGTGCCATAGGCTCTGACGGCGGGAATGATGCCCGCGATGCCGCCAAGCAGCGTCATTCCCAGCGGTGTTATTACTTGAATAGGGTGGGGCACCAGGGTACGGAGAACGACACCGGTTTGCTCACGGACGACCCAGGCGGCGACGGCCAGAATAATCACATAGAGCGCAAAGCCCGCAATCGCGCCAATGAAACCGATGAGACTCGATTCAAGTACGATGGCGCCGAATACGGTGGCCCGGCGCGCGCCCAGGGCGCGAAGAATGGCGAATTCGCGACGGCGCTCGTTAATGGTGTTGTAAATACTGGCCGTGATGGCGGTCGCGGATACGAGCACGACAAGATAGGCCACCAATTCCAGCACGCGGTTGACCCAGCCCATTTTTTCGAAGAGATCCAGCATGACGGCATCGAGGGGGAAAGCCAATGTGGCCACCTTGCCCTGCTTGTTGATGGTCTGCTCCAATTGCCAACCCGTGGCGGGGCTGGCGAGCTTGAGCAGCACGGCGCTCACCTCTTTGTGCTCATCGGGTATGGACTGACCTGCGGCGGCCTGGTAATCTTCGCCCGAGGCCCGAAGCACGTGGCCCTCCATCCGGAAGATCCCTTCGATTGGGATCCATATAACGCGGTCCGATGGCGTGTTCGTCGGCTCAAGAATTCCCACCACCGTATACTCTTCCGGGTGTTTGGCGTTCTCGTCAAAGGTGAGTCCGTGATAGGGGTTGATGGTGTCGCCCGGTTTGAGACCCGTCTCCTCGGCGACGAAGCTCCCGACGACGGCCTCGCGAAAACCGTCGTCGAAGAAACGCCCGCCATCGCGGACCGCGCTGACCGCCCCGCTTCGAGAAGGAAGATCCGTAAAAAAATCGTGGGTAGTCCCGACGATGCGGAACCCCATATAGTTGTCGCCGGTCGCTATCGGTATGGCGTTCTGCACCCCGGCGGTGTTGTCGCGCAGGGAGGTATAAAGCGTCCAGGGAATGTTGCCCGGCGAGGTCTCCAGATGAAACACCGTGTTCAGCACCAGTTGCAGCTTGCTGCCCCGCGCCCCCAGCACCGCATCATAGCCCACATCCGGATTCGCGAAGGCCTGCCTGGACTGGGATTCTATGGCGAATACCGCCATGATGAGACCCGAGGCGAGCGCCACCGAGACGACGGTTATCGCCGTGGAAAAGAGGTGCTGCCGCAGGCTCTTTCGTGCAATCATCAGTGAGGCGCGGATCATTCCGGCATCCTCCGTTGAAGCACCACGTTGATATCCGAAAGGGCGTGCACCTCGTCGAACTGTGCGAGTATCTCCCGGTCGTGGCTCACAAGAAGCAAAGCGGCTCCCGCCTCCGCGCAGACGGTTCGGATTAGTGTCATCGCGTCCTCCGCGTTCTTCTGATCCAGGTTGCCCGTGGGCTCGTCTGCGAGAACAACCGACGGACGATTGGCGAGGGCACGCGCCACGGCAATCCGCTGTTGCTGCCCCACTGACATCTGGCCTGGCCGATAGTGAAGGCGGTCGCCCAGCCCTACGCGCTCCAGCAGGTGATGGGCGTACTCATTGTCCACCTGACTGCCAAATAGCATGCCCATGCGAACGTTTTCGAGGGCGGTGTATCCCTGGAGAAGATTGAAGGTCTGGAAGATGTATCCGATGCGTCGGGCGCGCACCCGATCCCGGGCGGACTCCCGAAGCGCGGAAAAAACTTGTCCGTCGATCAGTACTTCGCCCGTATCGGGCTGGAGAATGCCGGCCAGCATGTTGAGAAAGGTCGTCTTGCCCGACCCGCTGCCACCGTGGAGGGCGGTATGATTTCCCTGGACCAACTTGAAGGCGTCGACCCGCACTATGGGCACGCGGACACCGTCTGGTGTCCGATAGGACTTCTCGAGACCCTTCGCTTCCAGTGCAGGTTCGGATTCCCCGTGAAGCGCGGGCATTTGAGGACGTGGGGTGGACAATATGGGGACCTTCGGGCGACTCCCGGGAAAGGCGGGATCGCAATTCAATCTTGGACCAATCGCAGCACGGCGACGTTGGTCGTACTGTACTGGACCTTCAAATGATAACGCGCAATCAATATCGAATGCAAGTCAAGGTTTGAGATCGTCCTGCCCCCCCCCTTGGGGTACCACGCCCCAGCGGTGGAAGGATGAGCCAATGCCCATCGCATGCTCATGCGCAAGAGCACTACGGTTTACGAAGGACGATCGCGGAAGAAGCCTTCTCCCTCGGCCGTAGTATCCCGTTCCTTGCCCGCCAGGAAGGGCTCACCGACCACCCCTATGCGGAGTTGCCCCCGAAAGGTCAGGAGCGAACTCTTTACCTCGTCGGAGGCGACTTCATAAGCATCCCGGGACACCTGCGCTTCTCCGCCGTGCATGAGAATGGCTTCCTCGATGGTGGAGGCGGAGCCATCGTGCCACCACGGTCCCGTATCCGCGACGCCCCAGAGTTCCGCCGTCAGCATGAGCTCTTTCGGTATGGCCGGCAAGGACTCGGCGATCCGCTCGCCGCGCGTTCCGCCTTCCCACCAGGGGAGTGAAGGGTCAACCGGCTGGTCCAGCGGTTCGTGTAAAAGGGGTCCCACATCGTGTCGCTTCAAATGTCCCCACAGTGGTACCCGAACACTGCCGTCAACCTCTTCGTGCAGGCGGGGCAGACCGAGGGAGGGATCCGTCAGATTGACGTCAATCCTGGTGCCGGTGGAACTGATATCGCGCCACACAGGGTCGGCCACCTGGAGCTCGGCCACGTGGCAGACTGTGCAGCCGAGGGTATCCATGAACCCGCGTCCTGCTTCGACCATCGAGTTTCCCGGATTGGATTCCACGGGTGCCGGCAGGCAGACCTGATGAAGGGTCATTGCGGTGAGTTCTGCTTCGTTCAATTCGTCCACGACACCGTCTTCGTCTTCATCCCGGAGGCCGGGATCTCGTGATGGGTCCTTGAACTTCAAAAAGTCCCAGGACTGAATGCCATGATGGCGGTTGAGGGCGCCGCGGGTGAAGATACGTGTGGACGCTACGTGTCCTTTCGCATGGAGCGGGCGAAGCCGCAAGTCGGGGTCGATGCCCTCCACCGCCGATGTGTCCAACGCGCCTGCGGGTCGTGCGTTGGCGGCCCCCACGGGCGGACCCTGAATCCTCAAGTCGAGGATCCAGGGCCCGCGGGCGTGGAGCGCTCTCCAGGGCATTTTTCAGCAGGGCGGCACGCGCACCGCAACTGCGGGGTCACACTCTAGTCGGTCAGGGACTTCGCAACGGCGACGCCTCGGCCCTCGAAGTAGGCCGTGGCTTTCTCGAACACCAGTCGTCCGCACTCGGCACCCATCCTTCGTGATTCGAAGTCGTCGTCACGAATGTGGATTCCTCCCGTAATCCGCGAGAAGGCGGCCTCGTCCGCGGCGTCGTAGTAGGTGCCCCACTGCAACGACGTGGGCTCCGAGGGCCCCTCCTCAAATCGCAGATTGAACGCGGTATATTCGCCATAGCCACCGGGAAAATACGGATCGCCGGTGTAGCGGGTCAGCACCACGGCCGCCGCCCGGCTGAAACTGCTGTGCCCCGAGCTGAAGCCTGGGAAGGGCGGGGTGATGAAGGTCACTTCCTGGTAGGGTACCCAGGTGGAGCCGAGCAGCCAGCCCAGGCCGCTGTCCGGGCCCAGCCATCCATATACTTTCTGCTTGCCGACATTCACGCCGCCTTCGCCGGCGAGGGGATCTTCGGCGGTGATGGTCTCGATCACCCCCGGAACTTCCGGAAGCAGTGCGCCGTCCGCGAAGTAGCGGATGGCGCTGATGGGGCGCACCAGGTCGTAGAACCGCTTCACGTCCCAGCAGGCGATTGCCGCGTCGTGGAGGGCCGCGTTCAAGATGAAATAGAGCTTCACATCGTAGGCGAGATCGAATTCGCCACCCTTGTTGTAGACCCGCGCCTTGGCCACGCCCGTGCCCGTGAGCAGGTCGTTCGCGATGGTGTTCCAGTGCCCCGGCGGCGTCTCCGAGCTCGGGCCGTCGGCCCAATACTCCGCGATCACGCGGTACCAGTCGCCGCGCTTCACGACGTTCTGGGCGTAGGGTCGTCCCGTAATCGGGTTCGATGGATGCCCTTCGCCGTCGTTGGCGCCCAGCGCGTTGTTCCCAATCGCTCCGGGTGAAATGTTGACGTCATCGGCACCCGCCCCTGTGTCCGGCTCCATGCTCGCCTGATATTCGGCCACTTCGACGAACTGGTCAATGAAGGCCGCGTTCTCATCGGGTCCATTGCCATAAAAGGGCGGCGTCACCGCCATCCGCGTGGCGCCCTCGCGATGGGGCGGTAGCGCAAAAGCCGAGACCCGGCCCCAATGCGGGGTCAGGAAGGACTGCACGGCACCGGAGGGAAATTGCAAGGGTTGCCAGAAATTCGGCTCGGGCAGATCCATCGCGTTTGTGCCGACGTTAAGCGGCGGGTTCAACGCCACATAGCCCGTCGTATCCGCGAAGCCGTTCGCCTCGTTCGAGCTGTCCGAAGCCCCGTAGGCCAACATGATTTTTCCGATTTGTGTACCCAGCGATTGTGCCGACGAGGGCTGCGGTCGTTTGGCTTCGTCAAAGTAACCCAGGGCGCGCATCTTCTGCGCGAAGGCGTCGAACGCCGCCCGACCCGGCGTAGTGGCGTCGAGCGTTCCGAGCCGCCCATAGCGCGCGGTGAGTACCGTGTAGGCCGCGTAGCTTATGGCCTCCGCGCGGTGGGGCAGATCGCGCTGCAGGATCGGCTGCTTCAAGCGATAACCCGTCAGATATCCGGTCGCCACATCGTCGTAGGCCGCCCAGGCCTCATACATGGCCGCCGACACATGGAAAAGGTTCCGCGCCTGCACCGTGGGGCGGGCAAGATCCAAACGGATAGCGTTAAGCTGGAGCTGGTTCCACTCCCGCGCGACGTTTTCCAAAGCTCGCTGTGGAACTTCTTCAGTCGGGCAACCGGACAACAACACGCCCATGGCGAGGAGGGTCCCCGTGAGGAGTGTGGACGTGAGCACGCGCCATTGTCGCGATCCATTGCGCAAGACTAAACGTAGTAGCGCCGATTTCAGTGAAAGGTTATACATCATTTTGGAATTCTCCAAGTTGAACTGCCGTTTTCTCATTCTTCGCACACGGGACTGAGAACAAAACCGACGGGCTGTCCCAGAAAGGTGCCCCACCCTGCGATTTGGCCGGCGTCATTGATCGCGGATGCGCCGACCAAGACCCATCCCGAATCGACTGGTATCCGGTCATTGAGGTCAACAAGTCCTTCCGTGGCGCTCCACAGGAAGGCATGACTGTTGAATTCATCGTCGATCTCGCAATAACCCACAACCTGATCCAGATTGTTCACGTCATAGGCGGCTCTAAACGGTGCGCCTAAATCTCCCCCTTCAAACAGATCCACCATGTCCCCCTCTTCCGACCAGAAAAAGGGATGGAACTCATCGTTGGGCGCGTCACTGAGTCCCGCGACACTGCCCACCTCATTTACGGCGTTCGCAAAGCTGCTTGTACCGCCGAGGGTACCAAGATCAACCAATTCATCGGTCTCGATATTCAACCGATAGGCATGCCGAGTCTCTTCGTCAACCGAAGCCGACCCGGAAACGAATCCCGTACAACTGATGTCGCTCGCGGACGCGGTTTCCCCGCCCAACTGGACGGCGCTCAACTCCACGATTCCGTTCGTTTCATCCCATAAGAATGGGCGACTTACATCTCCCGCAGTTCTACTGGTGCCTACAATCCTTCCACACTCACTTATCCCGGTGGCTTCCCCCCGATCTCCGCCAAGTGTCGGAAGCACCTCCAGTGCACCATCGCGCCAGCGCGCGGGCAGTCGTGTCGTATCCGTACCCGTTATATACCCTGCCGCCACTCTGGCATCATTAACGGCAAAGGCGTAGCTCTGAGGACGTTCTTCATTTCCATCGAGCGCTCTCAATCCGCTGTCCGCGCGCATGAGCGCGGAAGCCGCGTCGCTGTCGTCGTAGGCACCGCCGACCACAAGACCGGACTGTGACATGCCTTCCCCCGCAACATAGGTCGCTCCCTCCACCGGGAGCGCCAGAACGGTATACCTCTGCTCGATCTCGGCCTGCGGGCAACCGCACAGCGTTGTTACCGTGAGGGCGACAAGACTCACCCGCCTCGCCCACTGAGCATCGGAAATGCTTCTTCTCATTAAGTCACCGTACATGTTCTTCATCCTTCTTCCCTGCGACTATCAAGGCTTTTCTTCGCACAAACTGTAAACTGTCGGTGTTTCCAGGCGCAGACGGCATCCCTTTGCGGATCCCCTGATTGGCGCAATTCGCCCAGCCCGGTTATCCGTAATTGGAGTTGAACCCCGCACTACAAACTCACTTCAACGGGCTTGAGAAGGAGGGCGTGCTGACGTCCGGTCGCCAGGTTGTAACCGCTCCCCGCGATCCAGCCGGAGTCGTTGATTCCGTCCGCGTACTCGATGCTCCATTCATCGCGCGCGTCCTCCAACAAAATCGTGTTGAGCGAACGAATACCGTTTGTCTTGGTCCATAGCCACCCCAGCGTCTCGACATACTCATCGCTCGCGTCATATATTGAGTCGAAGCCGACGGCGTCTCCTTTGTTATTAAGGCCGTTGGCGAAAGCCCTTTCCCCACCGGGAAGGTTTCCAAGGTCACGAATGCCTGTGTCTCGACGATAGAGGTAACCGCGTATTCGTCCGTCCTCGCCCCGTGACGCGCCAAGAATTTGACCACTCCGGTTGACCCTGGAAGCATTGCCGAAGTCCCCGCCGAGCGTGGGGATTGCATGCAAGGTGGGGTCAAGCTCCGGATAGCTGCCGTCTTCTCCGGGCGCTACGACGAATCCCTGCACTTTCCCGCCAGTCGTCTCGGAAAATCCCACCAGCAGGCCATCATCATTAATATCCCGTCCGGCACTGAACGTGCCCCCCAGTGTATTCAGTACCTGAAATCCATCCGTATCCGTGTACACGAATGCCCTGCTGTTGGAGAAGTCTGCGTCCTCCGCCACGCCGGTAATGGCCCCGCTGCCATTGATACCATAGGCCTCCGAATTGACAAAGCCATCGGGACGCCCCAGATCCTCCAGCGGTTGCCCGAGCTGGCTTCGAATCGCCGTTATCGGGCCGAATTCGAAGTTTCCATCGTCATACGTGGAAGAACCCACGATGGTGCCATTATCGCCAACGTCACGACCGGTGCCTCCCGAACCACTCAAAATACCCAGATTCTCCATCGGCCCGTAGCCGCGGAACCGAAACGGTGAGGCTATCTCGGGGTTCTCGGAATCTGCCCCGGAATTGCCGGTGATATACCCAGAATTACTGATGGCCTGCGCGTAGTGGAAGTGATCCGGAGACTGGCCGCCAAGGGTTCCCAGATCGACCACCTGGTACCGCGTGACCGTCTCGGGCTCCCCCTGCGGAACTGGGGGACAGCCCGTGATCCAGGGCGTGAGGGTCAGTGCGGCAATCCACCTATATTTCAAAGTACGCTGCGATCTCATCGGTGTCTTCCTTTCCAGGTTAGTTTCGTTTTCAAGATCGGTGTGCTGACTCGTAACCATGGTTAGGCGTTGAATTTCCCGCCTGGCGTAGACTGGGCTCCACCGCACCTCGATCACGACAATTATAACGATAATGATAATTCAAAATCAATAAAGATTGCTGTGAAAAAGTGCTGAGGCGGGAATCAGTGTCCGGCGGTCTGCCCACTTGGACGTCGGGCGAGGTTGGTTCTTGAGGCAATCTCCCCCGTACTGCAGGGTCGGGGTGACCGTCCAAGCGCTCAACCCAAATTCTCGTCAAGGTTGCACTACTTCCAAGAGGTTTCTCATCGTGAACGCCTGCTCAACGCTTGTCCTTCACAATCCAGCACCCTGGGCCGGAAAAGGACACACGGTACCTGGAAAAGACGCCCCAAAAGGCATCAAGGCCGTACGTGGCCGCAATTAGCCGAAACAAGGCGGCCACACCTCAACTATCAGTGAAGACCCAGCACGACCTCGCCAAGATGATCGTCAAACGCGAATCCTAGGAGTCTGACTCCGAATCTCGTTTGCGGTGAAAAACATGTTGACAGGCACCTGTTCATATTCTACAACATGTGCGGAGGACGCTATGAGCGCGCGCCGTTTCATCGAATATACACAAGACCAAGAGTTTCTTCTTCCGCCTTCCTTACAGGATTGGCTTCCCCCAGTAGCCATCGGGGCTCGCCGCCGCCGTCGGCAAAGGGACCATAACGGTGACGTTTGAATTGGAATAATGTCCAAGAAGGGCCCAGATTCTTGGATCTCCAGTCAACGGTCCTTTAGCTCAGCCTTGAACCGAAATCGTATCCACTCCCGGATAGTCTGGAATTGGTTAACGTGCGTAGATCGACTAAGAAATCTCCGGTACGACGAAGGGTTCGCGATAGTGACCCTTCAACATGCTGTTGGCCTTTTCGCCCTGGGCGAACGCTCCCTTCGCGGGATCAAAGTCGAGCGATTGCTGCAATCGGTAGGCAATATTGGCGAGGTGTATGTGGGCGCACGACTTGAACCCTTCTTCGAGTGTGCCGTGGACATCCTCCAGCTTGCGGCTCTGCACGGCATTGATGAAATTGCCGAAGGGGCCATCCGAGTGGGGCAACTCCGCGCTCTCCGGAATTGGGATGGGCTTGTTCTGATAATCGAAGAACCCCTTTTCCCGAACCCAGTACCCGTCGGTCCCAAAGGCGCTGTTCGAGCAATTGTTGTCGCAGGCCTCGTTGAACGACCCCAGGTTGCGTACTTCAAAGGTCAGCAGGGTGCCGTCCGCGTAGGTAAACTGACTTGCCTGCGTGTTGGGTGTCTGCCCGTCATCCTTCCATGCGTAACGCCCGCCGGTGCTTGCAACCCGGACGGGAAGCCCTTTGTTCGCCGCCCAGACCGCCACGTCCATTTCGTGCACGCCCTGATTCCCGCATTCGCCATTGCCGAAATCCCAGAACCAGTGCCAATTGTAGGGCACGAACAAGCCGCCGCCTTCTTTTAAATTTGGGTCGCCGCCCACCCGATCCATCCAGGGGCGCTCCCCGGCAGGTCCGAGCCACATATTGTAATCCAGGTGCTCCGGCGGTGTCCCCGCCTTGCCCCTGCCAATATCCATGCGATTTCCATTCTTGTACACATATCCGCGCGCATGAACCACGGGCCCAATCAGCGTTCCTTCGTGCAGGAGCTTCATGTCGCGCCGACACGTGGGATCCGAGCGCTGCTGCGTCCCGTGCTGGACGATGCGCTGGTACTTCTCCGCCGCCTTTACCAGTTGCTGGCCCTCCCAGAAACTGTGGGCCAGCGGCTTTTCAACGTAGACGTCTTTTCCCGCCTGACAGGCCCACACGGTGGCCAGCGTATGCCAGTGATTGGGGGTCGCGATGCTTACCGCGTCGATCGACTTGTCCTCAAAGGCCTCGCGCATATCGACGTACAACTTCGGCTTCTTGCCGGTCTTCTCGGCAAGCTGGGCGCCCCGCTGTTCCAGAACATTTCTGTCCACGTCGCACAGCGCAACAACCTCTGAAGCTTCGTACTTCGTAAACTCCGCGATATGGTTGCGGCCCTGCCCGTTCACGCCGATGCAGCAAACGCCCACTTTCTCGTTTGCCCCAAGTGCCGCGCCACGCGTCGCGGCGCCCGTCGCAACTGCCGCGACTGCGGCCGATGCACCCAGGAAAGACCGTCTTGAAATGTTCATGTCTGTTACCTCATTCGTATGGGGTATAGCGTCGAAACCATTAAACGATACGCCTGTTCCGTCTTCAATCGCCTACTGACTCATCGAAGGCGTGCCCATCGCATCCCGCAGGATCTCGACGGTGTCCATGTGCTGGCGTTGACCGGCAATTGCAATGGGCTCGAAGGAGTTCTCGTCGAGCGCCATGGGATTGGCGCCTTTGCTCAACAGATAGCGGATGACCGCGTTCTGGCCATTTGAGGCGGCATAGTGCAAGGGCGTCCAATCGTGGTCCCCGATGACGTCGATTAACTGCGGATCGGCCTCGATCAACAACTTCAACTGGTCAAGCTCTCCAGACGCGGCATAATCAAAAACCTGCCAGGGCGTAGAAAACGTTGAGATATCATTTTCGGGGATTTCCAGTTGCACAGACCCACCGCAACCCGCCAGCATACCCGAGAGGACCAGTAAAACGGCTCCACGTACCACGCTCATTTTTCGTAAACCTCCGCTGGGTTGAATGGAAATCACACCCCGACGCTGCAGGAGAGAAGAAGGATCACAGGTTCCA